>NZ_JAGXJM010000047.1:0-76118 GCF_019091445.1 Streptomyces sp. GbtcB7 | reverse complement strand
GCCGGCGCGGCCAGCATGCCCGGCAGCCAGGCAATCACCACCCGGACATGAGCCAGCAAGTCGCTCACTTTCCACGGTGCACACCGCGTCGGCAGACCCCACTCGGCCGCCGAGACCCCAGTCATCGCCTGCGCAAGCTGCCCCGCCTCAAGACGAAACGCTTCAACTACCCGCCCCTGATCCATGCCGATCAAGCTACCCAACCAGAACTGGCGCAGCAGCGGGTCTCAAACGCGCTCCGTGTCCTCGGTACGGTCGAGGTCGCTTCTGGCGCACGTCGGGGTTGGTCGCTCCCAGGCGTGCGCTGATTGATCGCGCGCGACTACGGGAGCTCGGTCAAGCTTTGTTTACGCGGTAATAACTTCGCTGGCTAGAGGGCCTGGCGCGGGCGCGGAGGATCAAGCCGAGCGCGAGATCGCAGGTCACGGGGGCACCGGCGAGGTCTTCGGGGGCCGAGCTGCTCCAGCGCTTGCGGGTGCAGCAGTACCGAGGCGTCCTGGCGGCGCAGGTTGAAGCAGCGCGCGACATCGAGGGTGAAGGTTTTGCCGGAGGCGAACTGACGCTCAACCACCATGCCCTCAACTAAGCACCGTTGAGGGCATGTGTACGGTCGAGAGTAGAGTCGCCCCTGCGGATATTCCGCAGTTCACAATGCAGCCTGAATCGAATGACGTCCGTCGCAGTAGCTTCCTCACACTGGAGCGGCCAACGCTGAAAGACCTCAGTGAGCCGTGTTGGTTGCCCAGATGGGTGTGAAGAGCTGATCGTAGATGACGACGTTGCCGTCATCCTGAATCCAGAGTTGTGAACCCGGGTGTCCTTCCGTGCCGGAACCCCACACGGCCTTGTTACTCCGCGCGTAGACAACAAGGTTGCCGTCGTCCTGGAAGGTTGCTCGCCAGCCCTCGTCGACAGTATCGGATCCCCAGCGGGGAAAGTCGAGTTCGTCGTAAACGACCAGGTTGCCATCCGTTTGCATGACCAGCCGGGCTTCATCCGAGCTAACCGATTGTCCCCGCTCCAGCGTCCAAGTAGCCTGTCTAATTTGATGGCTCATGCCACGCCACCTCCTTCGGGCGTACTGACCTCACCTTTGTGATTTTACTCGCGCCTTAAAGGAGGCGCGACTCATGAGTTCGCCTTCAGTTGAGTGAGCCTTTTCAGTGCGGCCACTGATCGGGGGACAGCACGAAGTTCGCAACGCACAAGGCTCCTGTGCCGTTGGAAGGGGGGCTCGCCGTCTCAACTAATTGGCGCAGGAGCCCCGTTGGTTCCTCAATTCTGCCGCACTCGATCCGCCTCGCGCCCTGGTCGAGTGGGTCACCATGCTCATCGTCACCCGCGAGGGTGTCCGCCGCTGTACTCCCGCCCACCAAACGGCACGCTCGCGGAGTGCGACCGGGTCGGCGGCAGCCGGGCCGACTACTTCTACAGACACCCTCCCCGCGGGGTCAAGCCCAAACCATGCCACAGCGAACGGATCCCGCACCGAGGCCGGCGTCAGTCAAGTCTCGCTCATGCAGTAATAGCCTCGCTTCGCGGACGAGACGCCTCCATCTTGGAAGACCGGCTACCATAGCGGGAACGCAGTGAGTTGGGTCTGTCGCTCGATGACGTGACGCCCAGTCAAATCACGCTGCCGGGAGCAATCCGACGACTGCTCGTGCCGACAGCCCCTGAACGGCCCTCTGGGAGAGCAAACCAGAGCTCACTACCACAAACGGGTACCCAGATATTGCAGTTGTACCTGAGTTTCAGCGTCGGATGGGACTTAGTTCGATCACTTGTGTACGTGGTCGGACTGAGTGTGCCCGCGCATAAAGTTCGGCCTCCATTCGAAGGGAAGCCGTGCCGTGGCGTCCGACGTCAGCCTCTGGATCATTACTTGGTTCGGGGTCATCGCTGTGTTCATCTACGCGTCCAAGGGTCTTCTTGATCAACTGCCGTCATTGGTCGAATCCTGGCGCCGTTTCAGGAAATCGCTGAGGAAATGACCCAGGGGAACGCATAGGTCGGGCCCCGCCTTCGACCGGAAGCGGGGCCCGGATGTATGTCAGCGCGTCAGATCGGGGTCGATGATGGTGGTGTTCGGGGTGGTCGGGCCTGGGGAGTCGGTCCAGCCTCGCGCGCCCGGCGTCGGGGGAATCGCGGACCAGGCGGGCGTCCGTCCACCCCTGTTCACTCGGACACAGCTTCGCCAGTCAGGGATCTGGATGAGATCATCCCGTCCGCCGCGGCGTCGTTCCTCGCCATGCGTCCTCGGTACGGTCTACGGCACCATCCAAACAGGGATCGTCGCCGCAGGGGGAGACTTCTACGCGGCCGAGTGCTACCACCAGCAGTACCTTTCGGGCAGCAAAAACCCGGACGGGTACTGCGGCTTGGACGGGACGGGGGTCAAGCTAGGTGACCCGTTCGAAACCAACTGGGGTACGTCGTGCCCGACCGGCATCGCCCCCGCGCCCGAAGCGTCGGAAAAGTAGCCGGACCGGCCTGACTCCGGCCCAATCGGCCGTGGTGTCGATCGCCGTTCGCGCGCTGCCACGGCCGAGCTGTCTCGCCGAAGGGGCCAAACCACCGATGCGAGGCAGCGGCCACAAAAACACTGGCCTTACTGCTGGCGACGTCCCTGCCTGACCTCGCGCTCGCTGAGCTAGGAGACGCCACCACGCCCTACGCGAAAATCAATGGCCGACGGGAACCGGTCGGCCTCACCCTGTACGCCATGGCAGAACCGCAGCGCGGCATACGTGCGCTCCACACAGCATCCACGATCACCGTCTACCAGGCGTACTCCCCGGAGATCGGCATGCCCGCGGTTCGCCAGGGCCGATTTCCCGCTGCGTGGAAGCGGGACCGCATGACGCGCGTCAAGCCTCGCTCACAGCCTTTTTGTTTCCCAGTCGGTAGGCACCAGCAGTGAGGCTGTTCCAACGTCATTGTGAGACTGCGAGGTTGGAACAGTCTCACTGCCTCCCACGCCAAGATCCGCGCGCTCGGCGAGCAGGCCATGGCCACCCTCAAGGCCTGGCGGCTCCTACGCAAGCTCGGGTGCAGCACCACCCGCATCACCGGAATCGTCTAAGCCGTCCTGGCCTTCCACCTCGCCACAAACACCGGAGGCTGGAAAATACGCACTGTGGAGAATCCCCCAAGCTTCAGCGTGCTCTTGACCCGACTTCTGAATCACCGTCGGATGGATGTCACATGGCTGTCTTCGGCGTCCGGCATCTCGGAGACCGAACTCCGCTCAATGCTCTCGGGCGTGGCGCCTCTGGCTTCGCAGCTCGACGACCTGGCCCCCGCCCTCGGTTTCCACGCCGCCGACCTCTACGTGATCGCCGACGTCCCGGCGTCGGAAGCCCGCATCCCCTGGGATCCGACAGCCGGATCCGGAATCGCGAACCTTGTCAAGATCACGATGGCACTGCCGTCGGACCTCAGAGCCCGCGTCCACTGGCTGGTCGATCAGCTGCCGCTGGAACTCCGAGACCCTCCGTCCCATCCGCTGCGGACCTATGACCAGCACGAGGCTGGGTTCGGCGCGGTGCTCGCCAACCTGCTGTGCGGCAACCGGAACCTGTACTCCCTGACCGCCGCGGCCAAGACCCTGGCCCTGTTGACCGATGGCCGCGTGTACCTGGCCGCCTCCACGATCAGTGGCATCGGCCGGGGCCGCGTTCCGCTGACCCCGAACCTGGTGACGGGCTTCGCGACCACCCTCGGCATCTCGGCTGGTGACCTCGCCGCCATCACCAGTGTCGAGCTCCCCGAGCCGTCGCGGCCAGACGATCCGCTGGCGGCCGAGATGGCCGGGCTGCTTTCGAACTGCCGACGACTGACCGCGGCTCAGGCCGAGCGCGTTTGTGACGAAGCGAAATCGATGCTCGCAGCAGTGCCCGATGATGCCACCCGCGAAGACTGGAACCGCGTCTATCACCAGCACGGGAGATGGTGGGGAGCGCCGAGGCGGTGAACGCTGCTTGAGCCGACTGGACGCTTTCCGCACACCTTAGTATCTCTAAAATCCCGAACAGGTGCTGCGGGCTGGGTGAGACGGGGGTCAAACTATACGTCCTCACCTACACCTGACTACTCGGCATTAGCCCCTTCGAAGAATTTGGAAAAGATTAGATCGAATTCGCAAACATCGGAGTCCGCAAAGGCTGGCAGTCCCCTGAGGGACTCGGCAGTTTTATAGCTCTCGCAGAAGCGCTGGGCTTGAATATTCTTGTTGCCGGAGGATAGGTAGACAGATGGAGGGTAGTAGTCCTCGATCGCCCCACGTTCCCAGACGAAAATATTCTCCTCCCGCAGCGCAGACAGCAACTCGAGCTTAGTTTCGCGCAAATCTGCCGTAATCGCATCACGCAACACGGCACGCTTGGTGCGAGAGCTGGCACGATCAAAGAATGCACTAACGGCAGAATTAAGATCATCCCACGTACATTCTCCCTTCGTGAAAGCAGAATGCAAATTTGCGGCTTGCTGCCAAAGACCTTGAACCTCGCCGCTCCTCCGCATCTTCTTCAGTACTTCGCCGCGAACCTGATTCTCCTCCACCAACTTCGCATCCCTGTCAACGAGAGGAAGTAGTCTGCTGCGGATATCTGTGCATCGATCACTAGCCCCGAGCTTATCGAATCCCTCAAGAACAGCGTCTAGATCTGCCAACACGGAGACCTTCATCTCAAATTTCTCAAAGAAACCACGATATCGCGCAATACTCCCCTTACCCTCGACTCTAGCGATTGCCACAGCATGCTTCTGGAAGTCCCATTCGGGTTTTAGCGTCTTCGCCACGTGAGGGATGAGATGGCAATCACTTGCACCCTCCACCAAGAAAATAGAATCAGCGAAGAAGGCCGCTTCATTGTTCTCGTGTTTAATAATCTCAAACTGATCCCTAGCATCGATATCACTCAGGTCGATCACATGTGCACGACTCACAGGAGGATCGACCTGATGATTCTTGATCATTTTCACAAAAGTACCCGTCTCCTTCGGTCCATAAAACGCCGAGGAATGGGTAGTCACCAAGACATCATTGTATTGAGAGAAGAATTTTAGAGCGTCAAATAGCTTCCGTTGCGCCCGTGGGTACAGAAACACCTCTGGCTCTTCAAAGAGGAGAACGGTCGGACGTTCTGCCGCAGATGAATGATCGTTTACTTGCTTCTTCTTCTGGTCCACGTAAGCCCGCAGAATCGCGAATGTGACCGACCTACGCAGGCCATCTCCCTTCGTTCGAAAATGCCCAGAAACTCCATCATTGATCGAGATTTCAGCACTCGACAAAAGCGTACGGAGAGCCGGCGGAGGGATATCGAGCCGAACATCTGCACGAGGAAAAGCTTCCTGCAGGTTCCGCTCAATCAACTTCTCGATGTCGCGCACCTCTTGGAGTCGCTGATCGACCTCATTCCCCTGGCCGTCTACCACTACATTCAAATGCCGATGCAGATCATCAAAAGATTTCTGAAGATTGGGCATCTGGTGCTCGATCTGCCCAAAAAGCAATCCGAGCAGCTTACCGAAGGTAGAGCTGTCTGTCGTTTTCACTTCATCATTGAGCTCTTTGACGGCTGGAATGTAGATCACATCCGGCAGTAGCGCGGAAATGGAGCGATCGATCCCCGTGGGAAGCTTACTCTCCCCTTCTGCCATTTCCTCTGGTGGCAGACTCGATACGACCTCCTCGAATACTCTCCTAACTGCAGTCTTCGTAATCTTGCCGCCCAGCTTGTCGTAGATCTCTGGATACGTATGTTCGACGTTGGCAGAAATCTCACCCGCCGAAAGTCCTACTTTCAGCGTTTCTTCCAAAGCTAGTGAACTAAAGCGGCTATCGCGCGGCACCTTGGATAGTACTCGAATTTCTCCCTTTCCTGGTGAGGCGTAAACCCTCACCAGAGTCAGCAAGCCATCCTCGACCTCTTTCTCAATCTTTGCACGGTGCTGCACATCCAGTCTGGCCAGATCATCGGCGCCAATCTCAGAGAAAGAGACCTGAACACGAACCGATTGAGCCTTTGAAAGAAACTCTGAAGAATCCATCGCACTTCCGCGAAGAAAAGTATTCAGAGCTTGAAAAACAGAGGACTTTCCTGCATTATTCTCACCGATAACACAACCGAAGCGACTCAGAGGAATCTCAACCGACTCAAGCCCTCGATAATTTGTAATCTTCACCTTGGTGATGCGCACTATTCCCCAGCTCCACCGCATGCCAACCCGGTCACCTAACAGAAGAGCGATCGTAGTAGGGTTTCCGGCACCTTGCAGCGGTTTCAGGTGATTATATTGATTTTCAGCTAAATCTGACCGCCCCTGCTATGCCCTCAAGGCCTGGCATGAGAGGGGTCGAATTGGGGGCCTTTTACACACTTTCGGCCCCACCTCCTCGGCGGAAGCGGGGCCAGATCGTGAGTGGTCGGGTTCAGAACGGAAGCTCAGGTGTGGTCGTGCCCCGCGTGATGGTCATGATCCGTTCGTGGAAGTCGCGTGAGGCGGTCTCGCGGGGGTACCGGGAGCGGAGTTCCTTGTCCAACTCGTTGGCGACTAAAAGCAGCGAGGGAAGAGACTTCCGGTCGGCGGCGAGGGCCGTGGTCCCTAGGCCCACGGCCTCTTCTATGTCCCCCATGCGGGCCGCGGCGACTCCGAGCGTGAGACGGGCCTCTGCGGCGCGCATGGGAGAGATCTCGGTCCCGTCGGGGCCCGTGCTGATGCGGATCACGGATCGGGCGTGAGCTGCGGCGCGTTCGTCGTCTCCGAGTAGGCGGTATGCGTCCATCTCGTAGAAGTCCCACTTGTCCGGGTCGATGATGAAGTGGTGCTCGGGGTGGTCCGGACGGGGCAGTCGGTCGAGCCTTGCGCGGCCGGCGTCCAGGGAATCGCGGACCAGGCGGGCGTCTCCCATGCGGGCGGCGGCGCGTGCCTTGTGTGCGTAGAGCTGCACGCCGACGGAGTGTGTCTGGTCGGCGGAGTGTCCGGCTTCGACAGCGCGGAGCATGTCGTCCCAACGGCTTTGGGTGAGGGCGAACCATGCTTCGATCTCCCAGGCCCATGCCTTGATCTCGCCGTGTCCGGTTTCATCGCCGATCCGCAGCGCTGCGGCTTTGCTGAGGTTGGCGGCTTCCCGCTGCCCTCGGTCGTACTGGACGCACGCGTTCAGCAGGAACAGCCAACCGGTGTCAACGAGAAGCTCTCGATGTTGGCGCAAGGTCATGCGGCCTTCGAGCTGCTTGGTGACGTATTGCAAGCCGTTCCGGGTGCGCTGGTGGAGATAGTCGGCGTCGGCGTAGGGATAGGCGCGGGCCAACTGGTCGATGCCCTGCTCGATCGACTCCAGGGCTGCGCTGTTGATGCTGGACATCTCGGTCCGACGTAGCAACTCGGCAACGTCCCAAAGTCCCGCACCACCCTGGGCGAGCAGGGTGCTTGGGTCATCCGGCACCGAGATGGTTGCGTCTCGCTCCAGTTCCCACGGACGTGGAGCCAGTCCCGCAAGGTGGCCTGGAATGCGTAGTCCATCCACCGCTTCAAGAATCTTGCGGTGCTGCGTGATCCGAGGGCGAACGCCCTTGCCGTCGGTCTCCGGTCGGGCCATCTTGCCGATGTGCTCACGCTTGTAACCGATTGCCTCGGCGATCTTGGCGTAGCTGACCTTGCCGTGGAGCCGGGCGAGTCTGAAGACCTCGCCGAAGTCGTGGTTGGCGATCGCTGAGCGCACGTCCGCGCGTTCCAGCACGTGCGGCGGCAACGCGGCCGGTGTCGGAGCAGCTTCGGTCATTTCACTTCCCCATTGTGACTGACCTGACCTGATGTTCCTTCTGTGTCCGTCCCGCGAGTGTACCCACGAGGGGGGTCCCCAAGAGGGGGGAGCGACGGCCGGTACAAGGGGTGCACCCTCTGTCCACTCTGCCGGAACGCCCCGGCAGACGTGACCAGAGACGGGCGGCTGTGGGCATGGATGCGAAAAGAGCAGAGCAGCACAAGCACGTGGTGAGCGAACTTGATGCGTTCGCTCACTGGTACGTGGCGCCCGATCCCTCCTCGGTCGGGCACTTCTTGACGCTGACGCTCTTCGCCGAGTTCCCCGACACGCTTCGCGTTGCGCGCAACATGACGGCCACGTTCCTTCAGGGTGCGGGCGCGGATGCGGCCGTGGACGATGCCCGGCTGATCGTCTCGGAACTCGTCGGCAACGTGGTGAACCATGCGGTGCCCGACCGTTGCTTGGCTCATCCCGGTGGAACTCGGCGCATCGATGTGACCTTCAAGTTGTGGCCGAAGTGGCTGTTCGTCGGGGTCACCGATGAGGACTCGACACCGCCTCTACTCCCGTTGGGAGACACATTCTCCCCGGGCCTGCTGGGGGAGTTGGCGGAAGCGGTGTTACCCGACAGCGGCCGGGGGTTGCTCATCGTTCAGCGCTTGGCAGCGGCGGTCTGGTGGACGCCGGAAGAGCCGGGCGGCAAGACCGTGTGGTGTCGGTTCGACCTCGACGGCGAAACCGGAGGCGGGCTGCTCTGACGATCTCCGGGTCGTCGTCTCCTCGTGACTCCCTGTCGATCGGGAGTGGGCGGCGGCTCGGGGCCGGAGCCATCCCTCCGGCCAACGGGGCGCGGTCTCCTGGGCTTGATCCGCCGGGTTCCCCACCCGGTCCCTAGGGGGCCGCGCTTCACAACCTCATACCGAGACCGGACCACCCCCGCGCCTGGCAGCTACCGGGGTGGTCCGGGAGGGGACTCAGCGGTCCCCGGTGCCTGATGGTACCGGGGCCGCTGCGCTGCGCATCTGCCCTGACGCAAAGAGAGTTGACGATCCGTTACTAGATCAGGGCAGAGGTGGGCAAGGTGACTGGCTCGGGTGAGGACTGGCTGAGCGATGGTCTGGACGTCGCGGGTGCGGACTGCGGTTTGTGGGTGTCCGGGGTCGACTACATGTCGGGCTGGCGCGGTGCGCGGGAGGCGGCGGATCAGCTGAACCGAGCGTTCCTCGGTGCCGGGTTCGAGCTGTCGCAGTTGCGGGCGGTGGCCTCGACGGACGAGGGCGGGCTCGGGGTCGTGCGCGTGGCGGGCTGGCCGGACGCGGCGGAGCGGCTCGCCGTGCTCCTGGAGGCGGTCACCTCGGGCGGCGACGGCGGCGGCGTGGCATGAGAAGCGTTTTCCCTGGTGATTGGCGCGCGTGGGCACGTCGCCGGCCGCAGAGACTTTGGACGGTAGCTGCCATGGGGCGAGTGAACAGGGGGCCTTACGCTCGCCAGCGGATCGGGCAGTCCTTGGACCTGCCCGCAATAGCCCGATCGGCCCCCTGTTCTTCGAGGCTCGCCCCATGGGAGCTGTCTAAAGTCTCTGCGGCCGGCGACCCCCAGCCCCACGGGCCCCGACCCACGTCGTCCGGTCGACGCCTCGACTCTTTGGGTGTGCTGCGGTCGGGGGCGCCCGGCGACCGGACGGGACCGGCGGCCACGCCGCACGCCCGGCCGGGGCGGCCGGGCGGCCCGGCGCGCCGCAGGCGCGCCCTTGAGGAAGTGAAGACGTATTCGACCGATCGCCATCGGCCCTCAGCCGCGGGCGCGCGGTGCGGGCTCCTTGTCGGCGGTGATCCGGTAGGCGAGTTCGGCACGGTCCGCTCCGACGCGGAGCTCTTCGAGAATCAGCGGGCGGCCACTGATGCCGTGGGTGACGCGGCTCAGGTGCAGGATGGGCGTCGCGTCCGGGAGCTGGAGCGCGGTGCGCTCGTCCGGCAGTGGCATGCGGGCGCGGACCGTCTCCGACCACCACAGCTTGTGTCCGGCCTGGGAGAGCAGCCAGAAGGCCGACGCGGGGCGCTGGTCCGGGGCCTCGGCAAGCAACGGGATCTCCTCGGCCACCTCGAACGGGATCAGCGTGCGGTGCATCGCCCGGGTGCCGCTGGCAGGATCGGTGAGCAGCCGGTCGCAGCCGAAGAGAGCTTCTTCCTCGCTGAGTTCGAGGAGCTGGCCGGTGGCTGTCGTGGTGTGCGTGCGGTACGGGGTGGGCTCTTCGGCCTCGTCCCAGACAGCGCCGTTGGGCATCACGAAACGCCCCTCCGCCGTACGGCTCACCCGGCGGTCGAGGGTGACGGAGGGCTGGCCGTCGGAGCGTACGAAGCTGCCCTTGCCGTGCCGCACCTCGATCAGGCCCTCCGCTCGCAGAGCTGCTACCGCGTTGCGGACCGTGGGGCGCGAGACCTTGTAGCGCTCGATGAGCTGCGCCTCGGAGGGCAGCGGGGCGCCAGGCGCGAACTCGCCCTTCAGGATCGCTTCCCGGATCGCGGCGGCGACCTGCTGATAGAGGGCTCCGGGGCGTTGGATCTCCGTCATCTCGGCACCTTCGGGTCGAAGTCGTAGGCACGTCGCACGCGCGACATCACTCGTCAGCATAAGTAGTTGACCCCTCGCCGTACAGACCCGCATAGTCGTAACTCGTAAGGACAAGTGACGTCTGAATATGTCAGGCGTTCCGACTGGCCAGGGAGGCCAAGCAATGCAGTCCATTCCCGTGGACACGGCGCGACTGGGCGTACTGCGGTGCGCCATCACGCCCGAAGCAAAGATCAGCAACTTTGAGACACAGGAGGTGAAGAAGGACCGGGACGGCAACACGGTCTACACCGTCGCCGTCACGGTGCGGCAGGACGGGCGGCGTATCTCCGTCATCGAGATCGCGGTGGCCGGTGAGCCGAAGGGTATCGAGGAAGGACAGGTCCTCAAGGTCACCGGACTGACCGCGTTCGCCTGGGCCATGGGCGACCGGCACGGAATCAGCTTCCGCGCCGACGCGATCACCCCCGTACCCAGCGCTCCCGCGCCGAACAAGACCGGGGGTGCGTGATGGGACCGATCACGCTCGCCTTCGGGCTCGCCCTGCTGGCGTGGGTGCTCGTCGTCGGTGACCTGCTGCGCCGGCACCGTCCGGCCTGGCACTGGTACCTCGCCGGATACCCGGCCACCGCGTGCCGGGTGGTGTTCACCTGGCGCAAGGTCGCGATGCTCAACGACCTCTCCGTAACGCGGCGTCCGCCCCGCGGGCTCCTCGGGGACCTGGTCGTCAAGGGTGACCCGCTGCGGCCGGTTGTTCCGCGGCTGTCGTTCCCGCGGGCTACCCGCCTGGGACTGACGGCGACCGTGCGCCTGCACGCGGGCCAGACCCCCGCGACCTACATGAAAGCGGCGGACGCCTTGGTACACGCCTGGAAGGTCCACGCGGTACGGGTCACCTCGCCCGAACGCGGCCTCGTACTGCTGACCGCAACCGCCAGTGATCCGCTGGCCCGGCCCGGCTTAGCCTCCGCGCCCGCCGCGCTGCTGTCCGCACTCATCGGAGTACTGGAGAACGGCGGAGCGTGGGTCATGGACCTGCGGCTCGTGCCGCACTGGCTCATCGCCGGCGCCACACGCTCGGGCAAGTCCACTCTCCTCGCCCGGCTGATCACCCAACTCGCCCCGCAGCCCGTCGCCCTGGTCGGCATCGACTGCAAGGGCGGTATGGAGCTCGGGCTCTTCGCCGAACGGCTCAGCGCACTGACCACCTGCCGCCGTGAAGCGGTCGCAGTCCTCGCCGCGCTCGTGAACGACATGCAAGAGCGCATGCGCGCCTGCCGCACGGCCGGAGTCCGCTCCATTTGGGAACTGCCGGAGAAGCTGCGGCCGGTGCCGGTCGTGGTGATCGTCGACGAGATCGCGGAGCTGTACCTCTCCGACGGCCGACGCGAAAGCAAGGCAGAAGCCGAACAGTGCTCCACCCTCCTGCTCCGCCTGGCCCAGCTCGGTGCTGCGCTCGGCATGCACCTGGTCGTCGCCGGGCAGCGCGTCGGCTCCGACCTCGGTCCTGGCGTCACCGCGCTGCGGGCCCAGCTCGGCGGCCGGATCTGCCACCGGGTCAACGACCCCGGCACGGCAGAGATGACCCTCGGCGACCTCAACAAGGACGCCGTCGTCGTCGCCCAGTCGATCACCGCAGCGGAACAGGGCGTGGCCGTATGTACCGGCCCGGACGGCGGCTGGAGCCGCGCCCGCTCCCACCTGACAACCACTGAAGAGGCCATGGCAACGGCCAGGAAGCACGCCGCCCTCACCCCCGCACTGCCCGCCATAGACCGTGCCCTCGCAGCGCTCGAAGGAGACGACAAGTGATCAGCACAGGTACCGCCGTGTCCCTTGTGGTGGTCTTCGGGATCATCACCTTCCTCCTCGTCCGGTCCCGGGACGTGCGCGCCTGGGAAGCGGTCTGCATCGCCCTCTTCGGCATGTACCTCGGCCAGACCCCCGTCAGCCTCACCATCAACGGCCTTCTGACCTGGGTCCTGAGCGGCTTCTCCCACTTCTAGACCGGCAGGAAGGACGTACGCCATGCCCATGCCCCGCGTGAGGTGCCCCCACTGCAAGGGCGACGGAGCCCGCAAAACCTGGACCGGACGACTCCGCCGCTGCCGCATCTGCCGCGGCACCGGAACCATCCGCTGACCCACCGCCCAACACCACGCCCGACCACGCAAGGGAGAGATCCCAATGACCGACAGCGCGCCACCAACCATCACCCGTGCCGCTTCGGCGGCCCACCCTGGAAGGTCACCACCATCACCCCGGAGTTCACCCCGGCTGACAGGCGCGCCACCCTCGACCGCGCGGCGCGCCTGCGTCAGCTCCCCGAAGCAGAACGCGACGCGATACGCATCGCCCAAGATCCCCAGTTCACACGCTGGTTGGACCAGATCACGGCCACGGGCGGCTGTGCGCACCCCGTGCACCTGTCGGGCTCAACGACGGCACACGACACGGCAACCGGCGAGATCCTCCATCACTACGACACCCGCACCGAACCCGGCGAACGCCTCCTCGTCCGCTGCCGCAACAGACGCGCAACCGTCTGCGCCCCCTGCTCCCGCCTCCACGCCGGAGACACCTACCACCTCGTTCGCGCCGGACTCCTCGGCGGCAAGAACGTCCCGGCAACGGTCCGCGACCGACCCCGGCTCTTCATCACTCTCACCGCCCCATCGTTCGGGCCCGTGCATCGCGCCGGGGAACGCTGCCGACCTCGTCGCGACTCCGGACGGTGCGAGCACGGTCGGTCCCTCGGCTGCGGCGCCGTCCATGACACGAACAATGCCGTCGTCGGCCAACCTCTCTGCGTCGACTGCTACGACTACCCCGCCCACATCCTCTGGCACGCGCACGCGGGCAAGCTCTGGGACCGCTTCGTCATCGGCGTCCGGCGCCAACTCGCTACAGCGGTCGGCCTCACACAGTCACTCTTCGCGTCGCACGCCCGACTGTCCTTCGCCCGCGTTGCGGAGTACCAGAAACGGGCGGCAGTGCACCTCCATGCTGTCGTACGCCTCGACGGACCGGCCGGACCGCACGACGAACCCCCGGCGTGGGGCAGCGCAGACCGGCTCGCTGATGCCGTGCACGTATCTGCCCGGCGGGTCCTGGTCCGCACTCCCTACAGTCCCGCCGTCGGCGAACTCGATCTCCGCTGGGGCGCACAGATCGACGCTCGCCCCCTCCGTGCCGACGGAGCGGGACCGGACGACGATGCCGTGGCCGCGTACGTCGCCAAGTACGTCACCAAGGGAGCGCAGGAGACAGGCGCCGGCACCGACCACAGGCTCACGGCCTGGGAGGAAATCGACGCAGTCCCCGTCACCGACCACGTGCGGGCGCTCATGCGCACCTGCTGGCGCCTCGGCGGTCTGCCCGAACATGCACCCCTGAACCTCCGGGCCTGGGTCCACACCCTCGGCTACCGGGGCCACATCCTCACCAAATCCCGTGCCTACTCGACGACCTACGCGGCCCTTCGCGCTGACCGCGCCGAACACGTCGGTCTCGACACCACGCCCGGCACGGCCACGGATGGGCACTGGCGCTACGTCGGCTCCGGCCACACCCCCGGCGCCGCACTCCTGGCCGCTGGAGTAGCCGAAGACATCGCCACGAACCGTGAGATCGCCCGTGAAGAGCGTGAGGTGCCCCGGTGACGAGACACCACAGCGAGCAGTGGGCTCGGGCGGTCGAGCGCCAGGCGGCCAAGTTCCCCACACGGATAGGGCCGAAAAGCGCTACGCGTCTCGCGCGGCTCCTCGGCCCTGCACGGAAGGATTCCTAGAAGATGATTGATTCCAAGGAGCTCAGCGGCGGCCTCGCCGGTCCTCGTAGTTGACGAAGAAGCTCACAACAATGAGCAGGCCGAAAATCCCCAGGGCGAAGGTGCCGAGGATCGTCCAGATCCCCTTCCCGTCCAACGCAGAGCGCACCCCACCGGCGAGCCCGCCGACGGCCATGCAGATGCCGAAGACGACCATCCGTGAGCTTTGGGGTCTCAGCCAGTGCCGCAGGTCCGGGCGGCGGCGCCCGCGCGTGGGCGGTCCAGCGGAGTGCGTCATTGGTACCTCACCTTTCCCGGTTCCCCTGGGGCGTCCACATGGGTGTCGCCCGGCCCCTTGGGTGCCTCGGGCGTGTAGTAGAAGTCGACCCCCGTCGCGACCACGGCGACCGGCACGCCAAATATCTTCTCCCCGAACTTGCCGATCGTATTGATGAACGTGGGGCGATGATGTTTCCCGGTTACGTCGCTCAGGAGCGCGCCCTTGGCGAGGTGCTTGCTGGCCTCGCCGCCGGCCGCGGAGGGGGCACCGCCGATGGCGCCCTGTATCGCGCCGTTGAGGTCTCCGTGCAGTGCCGCCTCGCCACCACCCATCCAGGAGCGGTAACTGAGGAACTCGGCAATGGGCTTGATGGTGCCGCTGCCCCACTTCGCGGGCGGCGTGTACTCCACCGAATCCGTCTTCGTCTGCTGCGCCTGCCGGGCGTCGGTGCTCGCGTCCTTGAGGGAGCCGTAGTACGTGCTGCCGAACTCGCGCTTGTCCTTGGTGAGTTGCCACAGGCCCCAGGAACAGGTCGAGTCCGCTTCCGCTGCCCGGGCGATGATCGCATCGATGCGGCGTTGCAGGGCGTCGAAGTCGTCCTGGGTCACCACGGACTCGGGATCCCCGTGCGACATGCGCTTGGGCTGGACGCTAGGGCTCAGCGTGCCGTCGGCATGGATCGTGATGCCTGCGGGCGGATTCTCGCAGAGAACCTTCAGGTCGTCCCTGGCCGCCTTGATCTTGTCGTGCGCGGAACTCAGCAGGTTCCCGACGCTCTCCGCTTCGGTGACCGCGTCGGTGAACTCGTCCGACACCCGGACGACGAACGGCTTGGTGACGGAGGCGTTCTCGCCCTTCCACTCGGTGCCCTGGGCCAGGCTGCGCATACTCCCGGCCTCTTTGGCGACTTTGTTCAGCAGGACCGCCATGG
Source organism: Streptomyces sp. GbtcB7 (assembly GCF_019091445.1). Classification (NCBI taxonomy): domain Bacteria; kingdom Bacillati; phylum Actinomycetota; class Actinomycetes; order Kitasatosporales; family Streptomycetaceae; genus Streptomyces; species Streptomyces sp. GbtcB7. The sequence continues at coordinate 60,790 of NZ_JAGXJM010000047.1, read as the reverse complement.
CGGCCCAGTCGTCTGCCGCCGACTGCAGCGGTGAGAGATTTACGTGGAAAAGTTCTTCGAAGGTCGGCACCGGCTCCCCCTGTTGGTCCCGGCGTCGCCGCCGGCGTCTTCCAGAGGGCTCCCGGTCCGCTTCGGAATCCCTCCGCCCCGCACACACTGGCCAGACGTCACATGATGGGACCGTCCGCCTTCGGGACGTGGGGTGCGTCGGAGTCCGAGGTGGGCGGCGGCACGTCGAGGTACTCGGAGATCTTGGAGACCTGCATCTGCGCGGCAATGAAGTGGTCGTCCTGCTTCGACGACTTCACCGAGTAGTCGAGATGGTTGGAGATCTGAGCGCAGGCGTCGACCAGCACCTGAAGTTGCCCCTGCCAGCCCTCTTCGGCCTTGGCCAGTGCGGCGCCCATGTCGAACCCGTCGTTCTCCAGGCTCTTCGCGGCAGCCTCGGTGTGTGACTGCGCATGCTTGCCGGCGCTCGACAAGTGCTGGTGCAGCAGGAACGCGGCATGCCCGATCTTCCCCATGTCGTCGTACCTGAGGATCAGGTCCGCGCCATCGGGCGACGATCCGCCGGGATCCGTGGGCACGCTGTCCAGCCGCATCGCGGACTTCGCCTTCAGTTCCGCCCACTCCTGATCGAACGACATGCTTTCACGCCCCCGATATCGTTGATCAAGCAAGGCTACCCCTGAAGACGCATCCAAAGATTGCTGGCAACGGTAGGAGGGCGTTAAGGGAATGCGGCCAGCCTCAGTGAGCTGTACAGCTCACCACTCCTGCCCTCTCCGGCTAGTCCAGCGGGTTCGGCTTGATGTCCACCCGGTCGGTGTCGAACCCCCTGCCCTTCCTCGTCGGTGGGAGTACGACTACGGCCGCGAACAGGAAGCGGTAGATCGCGTTCATGCGCTCGTAGTCCTCGTGTTCCTCCAGCTTCTTCCAGTTGGCTTCGGCCTCCGGACCAGCAATCCCCTCCAGGACGGCGATCGGCCTCTTCACCGTCTTCCGCTGGCGCTCCTTCATCCGCTTGAGGACGACGGCGCGCATGGCGTGGAACTCGGCCGTCGTGAAGTCGTCATCCGTGAGCCACAGCTGCTTCAGCTCTTCCAGCTTCGCTCGGTCCTTCTCGTCCGCGAGAACATCGGCCTCGGGGCGCGTGGTCGCGGCGGGCTCATAGCCGGAGGTGTCCAACTTGGTCAGGACCTTGATTGCGACGTCCCGTGCGAAGGTTTCGAGAGGCACTGCGGACACGGATCGATTGCACTTCTGCTGATCAACGTCGTCGGCGCGAGTGCATCGGTAGTTGGCGTACCGGACGGTGTTCGTGCCACCCATGCGGGCTCCGCACGCGCATGTCACCACTCCGCGCAGCACGTAGTACCGGGTCGGGCGCTTCTGCTTGTCCCTGGATTGCGCGGCCCGGTACTCCCTGAACCGCTGAACCTCGTCCCACTGGCCGCGATCGATGATGGCGGGCCACGTCCCGGTTCCCACCTCCTCGCCCTGGTGGATCCGGACACCCGCCACGAAGTTGGACGACAGCAGATGTCGGACGTTCTCCGGCTGCCACGTCTTGCCCTTGGACGTTGTCACTCCCCGCGCGGTCAGGTCCTGGGCAATGCCCAAGGGTGACTCACCGTCCAGATACCGACGGAAGACCTCGCGGACAATCTCCGCTTCTTCCTCGATGATCGCCTGACCGTTGCCCGTGTAGCCGTAGGGACGATTGCCCACGTGCGGCTTGCCCTCGCGGGCCTTGTCCTTCAGGGCGTCCTTCAGCCGTCGTGACGAGTCGTCGGAGGAGCGGCAGGCGTGGGCCACCTCGATACGGAGGATGAACCGGTCGTCGGGGTCCGAGAGATCGCGCCGGTTCGCCTCGCCATGCAGGAGAACCCGTTTGTCGTCGGCTATGGAGAGCAACTCTTCAAGGTCCTTGGGCTGCCGCATGAGGCGGTCGGGGTGGTAGACGATGACGTGCCGGATCTCTCCTTCCCCCATCGCCCTGAGCATCTCTTCCCACCCGGGCCGCTTGCGGTTGCGCTGCCACGCCGAACGGTTGTTGTCCACGTAGATGTGGGTCGCCTCGACACGGAGCTGAAGCCGTTCGGCGATCTCCCGGCAGATGCGTTCCTGCCGGTCGACTCCGGTCTGATCCTCGTCCTTGGTGTGGGAGATCCGGCAGTAGATCGCTGCGGGCTCGCCCGGGGTGACGGCGGTCTTGGCTAACTTGGATCGGCTCATGACAAATACTGTATGAGCCGGGTATGACATCGATCATCGTCGGCGCGGCGATCGGGGCGGTGTTCTTCAAGGAGCGGTTCGGGGCGCCCCGCATCGCGGCGGCGGGGCTGCTGGTGGTGGGGATCGGTCTGATGCTGCACGCGGGCTGATGGCGCACATGGAGTGATGCCGCGCACGGGCTGACGCCGCACACGAGGTGATGCCGCACGCGGGGTGGACCGACCGTCAGTGGGCCACCGGGGTGACCGCTGTGTACGTACGGCGCAGGAAGCGGATCAGAACCTTCGAGTCGAACTGGACCACCGACACGCCTTGCGCGGAGTGGAACTCCACGACCGCCTGCACCCGCCCGCACGGCCACACGCGTACGTCGCCGGACTCGACCGGAGCGCGCAGACCTCGTTCTAGGAGCTCCCGGGGGAAGGCCCACTCGTGGGGGCCGGGCAGCGTCATGTGAACCTGGCGGGGATCAGCATCGGGGTCGTAGCTGAGGGCCACCGGGACGACCTGGTGTTCGTCCTCGGCGGTGTCTGCCGTGTCGGTGACGATGTGGGCGCGTGCGTACTGTTCGACGGCAGACATGAACCGACTCCTTGCGCTGCGTTACCTGTGTGGAATATATGAATCCGTCACCTCTCCAATGTCGCACATTTCGGAGATTTCGCCCACGGATTCCTCCCCTGCCCAGCGGCTTCCCGGATCGGCCCTCGCCATGCGTCACCGCCTCGCCGCTATTCATGGGCATCTCGCTCTTGCAAGCCATTCGCAACAAGGCACTATCATCGAACGGTGCATGTGCCTGACGGATTCATCAACGCCCCGGTCTCCGCGGTCACCGGAGTGGTCGCCGCCGGCGCCATCGCCGTGAGCCTGCGGGGCGCCCGCCGCGAACTCGACGAGAAGACCGCGCCGCTCGCCGGCCTGGTCGCCGCCTTCATCTTCGCCGTACAGATGCTGAACTTCCCGGTCGCCGCCGGGACCAGCGGACATCTGCTCGGCGGCGCCCTCGCGGCGATACTCGTCGGCCCCTTCACCGGGGTCCTCTGTGTCTCCGTGGTCCTGCTGATGCAGGGCATCCTCTTCGCCGACGGCGGCCTGACCGCACTCGGCGTGAACATCACCGACATGGCGATCGTCACGACGGTCGTCTCGTACGCCGTCTTCCGGGGCCTGGTGAAGGTCCTGCCGCGCAAGAAGCGCTCCATCACCGTGGCGGCCTTCGTCTCCGCGCTCCTCTCCGTCCCGGCCGCCGCCGTCGCCTTCACCCTCATCTACGCCCTCGGCGGCACCACCGACGTCCCGATCACCAAGGTCGCCACCGCGATGATCGGCGTGCACGTCCTCATCGGCATCGGCGAGGCCACCATCACCGCTCTCACGGTCGGCGCGGTCATCGCCGTACGACCGGACCTCGTGTACGGGGCGCGCGGTCTGCAGCAGCGGCTGAAGCTGCGCGTCGGCGGCGAGCTGGTCGACGCACCCGCGCCCGCCGCCGTCCCCGTGGCCGCCCGGACCTCCCGCCGCAAGGTGTGGGCGGTCGGCCTCGTCACCTCCCTCGTCCTCGCGGGCTTCGTCAGCTTCTACGCCTCCGCGAGCCCCGACGGCCTGGAGAAGGTCGCCAAGGACCAGGGCATCGACCAGAACACCAAGAAGCACCACACCGAGGACTCCCCGCTCGCCGGGTACGGCGTCAAGGACATCTCCGACGCCCGGATCTCCGGCGGCCTCGCGGGCGTGATCGGCGTCGGTGTCACCGTCGTCGCGGGCACGGGGATCTTCTGGGCGGTGCGCAGGCGCCGCACCGCCGACGTCTCCCCCTCGCAGGTGGCCTGAGGTGGGCGCGGGTCACGCCCACCGGCTCTACCGGCACGGGCACTCCCCCGTGCACGCCCTGCCTCCGCACACCAAACTCGCCGCGACGTTCGCCTTCGTCGTCGTGGTCGTCTCCACCCCGCGCGAGGCGATGTGGGCCTTCGCGCTGTACGCGGCGCTCCTGGCGACGGTGGCGTACAAGGCCCACGTGCCGGCCGCCTTCCTGCTCAAGCGGCTGCTGATCGAGATCCCGTTCGTCGCCTTCGCCGTGCTCATGCCGTTCGTTGCGCAGGGCGAGCGGGTGGACGTCCTCGGTCTGTCGCTCAGCGTGAACGGTCTGTGGGGCGCCTGGAACGTCCTCGCCAAGGGCACCCTGGGCGTCGCCGCCTCCGTGCTCCTCGCCTCGACGACCGAACTGCGCGAACTGCTGCTGGGGCTCCAGCGGTTGAAGCTGCCCCCGCTCCTCGTGCAGATCGCCTCCTTCATGATCCGCTACGGCGATGTCATCACGGACGAGATGCGGCGGATGCGGATCGCGCGGGAGTCGCGGGGCTTCGAGGCCCGGGGTGTACGGCACTGGGGCGTCCTCGCGAAGTCGGCGGGCGCGCTGTTCATCCGCTCCTACGAGCGCGGGGAGCGCGTCCATCTCGCCATGGTGAGCCGGGGGTACACCGGTTCGATGCCGGTCATCGACGAGGTGACCGCGTCCCGGGCGCAGTGGTCGTACGCCCTCGCCCTCCCGTTCGCCGCCCTTGTCGTCTGCCTGCTGGGATGGACCCTGTGACCCCCTCTCTGGAAGTGGCCGGACTGGCCTTCGCCTACCCCGACGGCCACCAGGCCCTCTTCGGCGTCGACTTCACCGTCGGGCGTGGCGAGCGTGTCGCGCTGCTCGGCCCGAACGGCGCCGGCAAGACCACGCTCGTCCTCCATCTCAACGGCATCCTGACCGGCGGCGCCGGAACCGTGACGGTGGCCGGACTCCCGGTCGGCAAGCGGCACATGGCGGAGATCCGGCGCAAGGTCGGCATCGTCTTCCAGGACCCGGACGACCAGCTCTTCATGCCGACCGTGCGCGAGGACGTGGCCTTCGGGCCGGCCGCGGCGGGCCTGAAGGGCGCCGAGCTGGAGGAACGCGTCCGTACGGCCCTGGAGCGGGTCGGCATGGCGGACTTCGCCGACCGTCCCCCGCACCATCTGTCGTTCGGGCAGCGACGCCGGGTGGCCGTCGCGACCGTCCTCGCCATGGAGCCGGAGATCCTCGTCCTCGACGAGCCGTCCTCCAACCTGGACCCGGCCTCACGCCGCGAACTCGCCGACATCCTGCGGTCGTTGGACGTGACCGTCCTCATGGTCACGCACGACCTGCCGTACGCCCTCGAACTGTGCCCCCGGGCGCTGATCCTGAGCGACGGCGCGATCGCGGCGGACGGGAAGACCGGCGAGCTGCTCTCCGACGACGAGCTGATGCGCACCCACCGCCTGGAGCTGCCCTTCGGTTTCGACCCGCGCTCGACAGCTGTGCGTACTCCGTGACAATGGGCGCGTGACGAAACAAGGGGACCAAGAAGACTTCGGATCGGCCGGGTCGCTGTTCCTCGACGACCAGCTGTGCTTCGCGCTGTACGCGGCCCAGCGCGCGGTGACCGCCGCGTACCGCCCGCTGCTGGAGGAGCTCGGCCTCACCTACCCGCAGTACCTCGTCCTGCTGTTCCTCTGGGAGCGCGGCGAGACCACGGTCAAGGAGCTGGCGGGCGCGCTGCGGCTGGACTACGGCACGGTGTCCCCGCTGCTCAAGCGCCTGGAGTCGGCCGGTCTGGTCCGCCGCGAACGCTCGCCGCGCGACGAGCGCTCGGTGCTGGTGGCGGTCACCGGGCGCGGTGAGGCACTGCGGGACCGCGCGGCGGGCATACCGCGGGCGCTGCTGGCGTCGACCGGCCTCACCGAGGACGAGGTGGCCAGGATGCGGCAGGAGCTGTGGGGGCTGGCCGAGCGCGCGGAGGGTGCGGCGGGGCGCGGGCGCTGACCTGCCCGGGCGGGGGTTACCGGCGGTTTCTACCCCCTGGTAATCACGCTTCCGTACCGGCCGGTACCTTGTGCACGATGTACTTGCACGCTTCTGTGTTTTCCGTCCTGGGGGAGGTCCCGCCATGATCGATGGCACCGCTGTCGGCGACACCGCTGTCGACTCTCGTCCGACGAAGATCATGTACGTCGCCGAGGCCACCGCGCACGGCGGCCGGGACGGCTATGTCACCAGCCAGGACGGCCAGATCGAGCTGAAGGTCGCGATGCCACCCGCGCTCGGCGGTGACGGCAACGGCACCAACCCCGAGCAGCTCTTCGCGGCCGGGTACAGCGCCTGCTTCCACAACGCGCTGGTGCTGGTGGGCCGTCGCGCCGGACTGGACCTGACCGGCTCCACCGTCGCCGCGAAGGTCGGCATCGGACCCAACAAGCAGCGCGGCTACGGCCTCGCGGTCGCCCTGAGCGTCTCGCTGCCCGTCCTCGACCAGGACGTCGCGACCAAGCTCGTGGACGCGGCGCACGAGGTCTGCCCGTACTCGAACGCGACGCGGAACAACATCGAGGTCACGATCCTGCTCGGCTAGGAATCGAGCCTTCCGCGTGTGTGTTGCATCCACTGTTGAGGGTGGCCGGGCGACAGGGAGTACGGACGTGAACGTGAACGGCGAAGTGGCCGAGGGCTTCGAGCCGGTCAGGGAAGCGTTCGCACGCAACTTCGAGACGCTCGGGGAACGGGGTGCGGCGGTCTCCGTGTACCGGCACGGGCGCAAGGTCGTCGACCTGTGGGGCGGCACGCGGGACGTGGACGGTACGGCGGATTCGGCGCCCTGGGAACACGACACGGCCCACGTCATGCACTCGGCGACGAAGGGCGTCGGGGCCGCCGTACTCCTGATGCTGCACGAGCGCGGCGAGCTGGACCTGGACGCACCGGTCGGGAAGTACTGGCCCGAGTTCAAGGCTCGGGGCAAGGAACACCTCCTGGTCCGGCATGTGCTGTCGCACCAGGCGGGCGTGCCCGTGGTCGACGCACCGCTGACCCCGGCCGAGGCGGCGGACCCGGACCGTACGGCCGAGTCGATCGCGGCGCAGACCCCCCTCTGGGAGCCGGGCACGGATCACGGCTACCACCCCCACACCTTCGGCTGGATGCTCTCCGAACTGGTCCGCCGCGTCAACGGCGGCCGGGGCGTGGGCGAGTTCATCGCGACGGAGATCGCCGCCCCGCTCGGCCTGGACCTCTGGGTCGGGCTGCCGCGGGCCGAGGCCCACCGGGTGGGCCGCGCGGGCCGAGTCGATTCGCCCGAGCCGTCGAGCGCCCTGCGCACCCGCCCGAAGCGGTCGGTGGCCGAGGCCTACAAGGACCCGGACTCGACGACCGTCCGCGCCTTCGCCGCGATCACCCCGCCGCCCGACGACAACGACCCCGCCTATCGCGCGGCGGCCCTCCCCGCCTCGAACGGCATCGCCACGGCCGACGGTCTCGCCCGTTTCTACGCCGCGCTGATCGGCGAGCTGGACGGCACCCGGCTGCTCGCCCCGGCCACGGTCGACCTGGCCCGCGCCGAGGCGTCCGCGGGACCTGACCGCACCCTGGTCATCACCACGCGTTTCGGCCTCGGCTACATGCTCCACGGCACCGCCTCCCCGCTGCTGGGCCCGGCCTCGTTCGGCCACCCCGGCCGCGGCGGCCCACTGGGCTTCGCGGACCCCGAGTCGGGCATCGCCTTCGGCTACATCACGAACGGCTTCCGCAAGACGGTGACGGCGGATCCCCGGGCGCAGGCGCTGGTACGGGCGGTACGGTCGGCGCTGTCGTCGTAGCCGACCGGGCCGAGGACGTGTCGTAGCCGACCGGGCCGGGGACATGTCCGACCGGGCCGGGGCCGCGTCGTAGTCGATCCGGCCGGGGCCGTGCCAGGACACCCCCGCGATCCTGGCCCGCCCCTTCCGGTCCGCCCGTCCCTCGCCGCGCGGCGATCACCAGAATGCGCGGCCGACCGCCCGCCTGTCGTTGGCGCACAGTCGCCACCTACTTGGCGCAGGGTCCACGGCCTTCCGGACGTACCGCACGCTCCTCGGCCACCGCCTGCCTCCGGATTTCACTCGGCGGGACGCCATGGGCGGCGCGGAAGGCCCGGGTGAACTCGGCGGCGCGGGGGAAGCCCCAGCGGGCGGCGACGGCATGGACCGGCATCGCACGCAGAGCCGGGTCGGCGAGGTCGCGGCGGGCGTTCTCCAGCCGCTGATCGCGGATGTAGGAGGCCACAGTGAGGCCCTCGGCCTGGAAGAGGCGGTACAGATGGCTGCGCGAGATGTGGTGCGCGGCGGCGATCCGGACGGGGGTCAGCTCCTGGTCACCCAGATTCCGGCGGATGAACGCCTTGATACGCAGGGTCAGCGTCCGGCCGCGGGTCTCCGGCGGCAGCAGGGCCTCGGCGTCCAGGGCGCCCGCGAAGACGGCCGTGACCAGATCGGCGAGGACCGTTCCCAGCCGGGGTCCGTCCGACGGCTGGTAGGAGCCGGTGTCCGAGGCCAGCTGGACGAGGAACTGCGCCAGGAGCGCGCCGACCCCCTCGCGGCCCGAGATCCGGCTGCCGATCACCAGGTCTGCCCGGTTCGCGGGCAGCGCCACCAGCGACCGCGGGATCTCGACTCCCACAAGGCTGACCGGGTCGGCGCCGGTGTGTATCTCGTACGACCGCGAGGAACAGTTCGTGTGGATGTCGTTGACCCGGTACGCGGCCTGCTGTCTGCCCCAGGCCGCCGCTCCCTCTCCCCGCAGCAGGAGGGAGAGGTGGTACACCTCGGGATCGGACTGGCGGATCAACTTCGGCGTCCGACGGAAGACCAGATGGTCGAAGGTCGCCGGCCAGACCATGACCTCCCCCAGCCCGATCATGCGCTGGTGCGCGCGGTAGTCCGCCGCACGGTCGCTGGCCAGCTGCATGGGCGCGTGCGTACGGCCCATGCGCTGCGTCCACGCCTCGAACCGGTCACCGACCGGCAGGTCCGCGGTTTTGAAGACCGACTCGTGCAACACGATCAGCGGACCTCCTGGTGAGAGAGCCTGGGACCGGATGATTCCACAGCCAGGAGCAGGAGTGAGGGGCACCCCGCCACAACGCGGGGTGCCCCTCAGCACATCAGTCGGCCGGCCGGACGGCCAGTCAGTCAGTCGGGCCTCAGACCCGTACCAGCTCCCGGTCCTCGTCCCGGCCCCCGTCGCCGGGGCCCTGGCCCTTCTCCGCCGCCGTGCGCAGGCCCTCGCCCTCGACGTCCACGTTGGGAAGCGCCCGGTCCAGCCACTTCGGCAGCCACCAGGCCTTCTTCCCGAGCAGGGCCAGCACCGCCGGGACGAGCGCCATGCGGACCACGAACGCGTCGAAGAAGACCGCGATCGCGAGGCCGAAGCCGATCATCTTGATCATCGACTCGCTGGAGCCGATGAAGCCGGAGAAGACGGCGATCATGATGACCGCGGCCGCCGTGACGACCCGTGCACCGTGCCTGAACCCGGTCACGATCGCCTGGTGGGGCTTCTCCCCGTGGACGTACGCCTCACGCATCCGGGTCACGAGGAACACCTCGTAGTCCATCGCGAGACCGAAGACGACACCCACCATGAAGATCGGCATCATCGACATGATCGGGCCGGTTTCCTCGACACCCAGGAGGCCGGACAGCCAGCCCCACTGGAAGACGGCGACGACCGCGCCGAGCGCCGCCATCACGCTCAGCAGGAAGCCGAGCGCCGCCTTCAGCGGGACCAGGATCGAGCGGAAGACCACGATCAGGAGGAGGAAGGCGAGGCCGACGACCAGCGCGAGATACGGGATCAGCGCGTCGTTCAGCTTCTGCGAGAAGTCGATGTTCATCGCGGTGGTACCGGTGACCAGCACCTTCGCGTCGGTCTCCGTCGTGATGCTGCCGCCCGCGTCACGGATGGCGTGCACCAGGTCCTCGGTCTTGACGGAGGACGGCTTGGAGTCGGGGATGACCGTGATCGTCGCGGTGTCCCCGGCCTTGTTGAACGCCGCCGGGCTGACCGACACGACGTCCTTCATGTCCTTGACCGTGTCGGTGACCTTGGTGGCCGCGGCCTTGGGGTCGTCGCTGGACTTGCCGTCCACGACGAGCATCAGGGGGCCGTTGAAGCCGGGACCGAAGCCGTCGGACAGCGCGTCGTACGCCCGGCGCTGCGTGGTCGACGTCGGCTGCGAACCGTCGTCGGGCAGACCCAGTTCGAGCGAGGCCGCCGGGAGCGCGGCGGCGCCCAGGCCGATCACGCCGAGCACCAGCACGGCGAGCGGCCGGCGCACGACGAAGCTCGCCCAGCGGGTACCCATGTTGGGCTTGCCCTCCTTCTTCGCGGCACGCCCGCCGCCGAGGAGCTTGCTCTTCTTGCCCGCGGGCTGGACCTTGCGGCCCGCGTAGCCCAGCAGGGCCGGAATCAGCGACAGCGCGATCAGTACCGCGATGGCGACCGTGCCCGCCGCCGCGACACCCATCTTCGTCAGCATCGGGATGTTGACGACCGACAGACCGACCAGCGCGATCACGACCGTCAGACCGGCGAAGACGACCGCCGAACCCGCCGTGCCGACGGCCCGTCCGGCCGCCTCCTCGCGCTCCCGGCCCTCGGCCAGTTCGGCACGGTAGCGGGAGACGATGAAGAGGGCGTAGTCGATGCCGACCGCGAGGCCGATCATCATCGCCAGGGTGGAGGTGGTGGTGCCCAGGTCCAGCGCGTTCGCCAGCGCCGTGATCGTCGACACGCCGATACCGACGCCGATCAGCGCGGTCAGCAGCGGCAGCCCGGCCGCGATCAGCGAACCGAAGGTAATGACGAGCACGACCGCGGCGACCGCGATACCGATGACCTCGGTCGACCCGGTCTCGGGCGTCGCCTGGAGCGCGTCACCGCCGACCTCGACGCTCAGCCCGGCGTCCCGCGCCTGCTGCGCGGCCTCCTCCAGGGCGGTCTTCGAGGAGTCCTTCAACTCCATGCCGGACACCTTGTACTTCACCGAGGTGTAGGCGACCGACCCGTCCTTGCTCACCGCGTGGGACTTGAAGGGGTCGGACACGGAGGTGACCTCGGAGCCGTCGCCGAGCGCCTTGACGGTCTTCTCGACGGTCGCCTTGTTGGCCTTGTCGCCCATCTTCTGGCCGGCGGGCGCCTTGAAGACCACACGGGCGGTCGCGCCGTCGGCGCTCATCCCGGGGAAGCGCTGTTCGAGCAGGTCGAAAGCTTTCTGCGCCTCGGTGCCGGGGATCGAGAATGAGGACGCTCCCGCGGTGGGCGCGGAGGCGGCGCCGACACCCGCCAGCGTCAGCAGGGCCACCCAGATGAGGGCGACGAAATGGCGTCGCCTGAAGGCGAATCGGCCGAGTTTGTAAAGGAATGTGGCCACGAGGGCGTACTCCCGGTCAGGTCGTTTGCTGGCAGCTGGGCAGGGGAGATCAGCCCGACGACGTGAGCGGTCGCGTCAGGTGCACGTAGGCGTTACTGAAGGTCGGGCAGGCTCAGGCGCCGAGAGCGGGGAGGATCACGGCGTCCATGTACGAGGTGAGGAAGTCCTGGGTGGGTGGCAGCTCGTCGACGATGCCGCGCACCGCGAAGGCGCCGATCATCATGTGCAGCACGTAGTCCTGGGCGGGGTTGTCCGCCCGGATCTCACCCCGGTCGACGGCACGCCGCAGGATCTCGCGGAGCATCTCGGTCTCCGGCTCGATGATCCACTCGCGGAAGGCGCGCAGGAGATCGGGGTTCCCGTGCAGTGCCGTGGCCAGACCCCGCATCAGCGCGGAGTTCTGCTCCATGTGGCAGTCGTCCTCACGCCTCACCATGGCGTGGAAGTCGCCCCGCAGGGACCCGGTGTCGATGTCACTGGTGATCGGCTTCTCGTGCCGCAGCGCCTTCACGACGAGCTCGGCCTTGCCGCCCCACTGGCGGTAGAGGGTGGCCTTGCTGGACCGGGTGCGGGCGGCGACGGCGTCCATGGTCAGGGCGTCGTAGCCGACCTCTCGGAGCAGTTCGAGCACGGCCGCGTACAGCTCGGCCTCACGCTCGGGGGTGATCCGACTGCGACGCACCGTTGCGGCTTCAGCCATCCCACTCACCTTCTCTGCTCCGGACGACACGGTTTCGTACACCTATGAAGATACCCCGAGATTCAAAGAAACGAAACCGTTTCGTACGTGTGCTGGGTCACGCACACCCGAAAGGACACCTACTCACAAGTTGCCGGGCGCCTCCAGGAGGAAAAGCATGGGTAGGTGAGCGATGCGTACGAGAAGGCGCACAGCGCCCCGTCAGGGGCGCGGGGAACTGCGCGACCAGCCACAGACCACCCGCAGACCTCCCACCCTCCGCAGACGGACGGCAACGCCGGCTACCTCCGCTTCCCCCATCTCAGCGGCGACCGCCTCTGCTTCGCCGCCGAGGACGACCTGTGGATGGCCCCCCTCGACGGGCCGGGCCGCGCCTGGCGGCTCACCGTCGACCGGACCAAGGTCGGCCACCCCCGCTTCTCCCCCGACGGCCGGCTCATCGCGTACACGAGCTGGCGCAGCCTCGTGCCGGAGATCCATCTGGTGCCGGTGGACGGCGGCCCCTCCCGCCGGCTCACCTACTGGGGCAGCGCGGACACCCAGGTCTGCGGCTGGTCGCCGCCCGACAAGGACGGGCGCAGCGACATCCTCGCCGTCGCCTCCCACGGCCAGCCCTTCTCGTACTTCACCTGGGCCTACAAGGTCCCCACCGACGGCGACCCCGGCGGCGCGCTCCCCTGGGGCCCGGTCTCCGCGATCCAGGTCGCCGACCTCGACGGCGAACACAAGACGCTCCTGCTCACCGGCACCCCGCCGCACGAACCCGCCGCCTGGAAGCGCTACCGGGGCGGCGCCACCGGCCGGCTCTGGCTGCACGGACGGCGACTGCTCGCCGATCTCGACGGCCACCTCGACTCCCCCATGTTCGTCGACGGCCGTATCGCCTTCCTCTCCGACCACGAGGGCATCGGGAACCTGTACTCGTGCGCGTACGACGGCGGGGACCTGCGCCGCCACACCGACCACGACGCCTTCTACGCCCGGCACGCCTCCAGCGACGGCACCCGGGTCGTCTACCAGTGCGCCGGGGACCTGTGGATCGTCGACAACCTGTCCCCGGACTCGGTCCCGCGCCGCCTCGACGTCCGCCTCGGCGGTCCGCGCGCGGGACGCCGTACGTACCAGGTGCCCGCGGCGCAGCACGTGGACGGCATCTCGGTCGACGAGACGGGCCGGGCCAGCGCCGTCGTCGTACGCGGCAGCCTGCACTGGCTCACTCACCGCGACGGCCCCGCGCGCACCATCGCGGACACCCCCGGCGTACGCGTCCGGCTCCCCGAGATGCTCGGCTCCGGCGGCCGGATCGCCTACGTCACCGACGCGGACGGCGAGGACGCCGTCGAGATCGCCTTCCTCCCCCGGGCCTCCGGCCAGCGCGAGCCGCGCCGCCTCGCCTCCGGCGAACTGGGGCGCGTACTGGAGATGGTCTCCGACCCGCAGGGCGAACGCCTCGCGATCGCCTCGAACGACGGACGCCTGCTGATCCTCGACGCGACGGAGGAGTCCGGGGCCACGTCCACGTCCCGGACGGAGCCCGAGGAAGCCTCCCTGGCAGAGCCCGACAGCACCACCTCGGAGCCGGAGTCCGAGGGCACGTCGCAGGCGGGGTCCGAGGAAGCCTCCCGGACGGAGCCCGGCGACACCTCGCCGACCGAGTCCGAGGGAGGGGAGGTCACTGAGCTGATCACCTCGATCAACGGGCCGGTCCGGGACCTCGCCTTCTCCCCGGACGGGGCCTGGCTGACCTGGTCGCACCCGGGGATCGGCCGCTCCCTGCGCCAGATCAAGATCGCGCGCATAAAGGACCGGCTCATCGTCGACGTCACCAACGGCCGCTTCGAGGACGAGAACCCCGTGTTCACCCGTGACGGCCGCTACCTCGCCTTCCTCTCCTGGCGTGGCTTCGACCCGGTGTACGACGTCCACACCGGCGACCTCTCCTTCCCGCTCGGCTGCCGCCCCTACCTCGTCCCCCTGTCCTCCGCCACCCCCTCCCCCTTCGCGCTCAACCCCGACGGGCGGCCGGTCGCCGGCGGCCTGGACCCGATCGAGGACGAGAGCGCGGACGGCGCGGTGAGCGTCGAACTGGAAGGCCTGGAGAGCCGGGTGACCCCCTTCCCGGTCACCGCCTCCAAGTACTCGGCGCTGTACCCGGTCGCGGGCGGCGGCCTGGTCTGGCTGCGCTGGCCGATCTCGGGCGCCCTCGGCGAGACCTTCGTCAACCCCGACGACACCTCCGGCCGCCCGACGCTGGAGTTCTTCAACATCAGCAAGGCGAAGAAGTCCGAACTCGTCCAGCACCTGGACTGGTTCGCGGTCAGCGGCGACGGCTCCCGGCTGGTCGTCGTGGACGAGGGCGACCTGCGAGCGGTCCCCTCGTCCGAGGTCGGTGACTCCGACTCGACGGTCTGGATCGATCTGCGGCGCATCATCCACGAGGTGGACCCGCCCGCCGAGTGGCGCCAGGCCTACGCGGAGGCCGGCCGCCTCACCCGCGCCTACTTCTGGGAACCCCACATGTGCGGCATCGACTGGGACGGTGTGCTCGCCCAGTACCGCCCGCTGGTCGAACGGGTCGCCTCCCCCGACGACTTCGCCGACCTCCTGCGCGAGGTCCTCGGCGAACTCGGCACCTCCCACGCGTACGTCGCCGCCGCCCGCCGCAACGAGGGCCCGGCCCACTACCAGCGCTGGCAGGGCCTGCTCGGCGCCAACTTCGTCCGCCGCAACGGCAGCTGGACGCTGAAGCGGATCCTCCCCGGCGACTCCTCCGACTCCAAGGCACGCTCACCGCTCGCCGGCACCGGCATCCGCGAGGGCGCGGTCCTCACCCACGTCGACGGCCGCCCGGTCGACCCGGTCACCGGCCCCTATCCCCTCCTCGCGGGCGCGGGCGGTACGACGGTGGAGCTCACGTTCATCCCGGCGGCGGGCGAGGGGCCCTCACGCCGGGTGGCCGTCGTCCCACTGATCGACGAGCGCCCCCTGCGCTACCAGGACTGGGTGGCCAAACGCCGCGAGGTCGTCCGGGAGTTGAGCGGGGGCCGGTGCGGCTACCTCCACATCCCCGACATGGGCGGCTCGGGCTGGGCCCAGTTCAACCGCGACCTGCGCCTCGAGGTCTCGCGCCCCGCACTGATCGTCGACGTGCGCGGCAACGCGGGCGGCCACATCAGCGAACTCGTCGTGGAGAAGCTCACCCGCACGATCCTCGGCTGGGACCTGACACGCAACGCCCAGCCGGTGTCGTACGCCTCGAACGCCCCGCGCGGCCCGATCGTCGCCCTCGCCGACGAGGCGACCGCCTCCGACGGCGACATGATCACCGCCGCGTTCAAGCTGCTGAAGCTCGGCCCCGTCGTCGGCCAGCGCACCTGGGGCGGAGTCGTCGGCATGACCGGCCGCCACCGCCTCGGCGACGGCACGGTGATCACGGTGCCGATGAACGCGGCCTGGTTCGACGCGTACGGCTGGTCCGTCGAGAACCAGGGCGTCCCCCCGGACCTGGCGGTCCTGCGCACCCCCCTGGACTGGGCGGAGGGCCACCACACCGAAATGGACACCGCCATCCAACTGGCCCTCGACCTCCTGACCACCCACCACGCGGCCTCCCCACCCGACTACACAAACGCCCCCGACAGATCAAGACCAACACTCCCCCCGAGATCTCAATAGGGGTTCGGGGAGGCGCCCCGTCAGGGGCGCGGGGAACTGCGCGCCCAGCCACATAGAACCCGCACCCGACAACGCACCCCCCAACGCCAACCAAAAGCGTGGGGCGCCCCCAACCAACAGGGGCGCCCCACAACTCGGCCTAAGCCAGCGCAGCGAACCGTCAGACGTCGTAGTCCTGGTCGAACCGCTCCTTCGCCTCACGCTGCATGCGCTCGGCCTCCGGGATCGTCCGGTCGCCCCTCTGCGGGGAGCGCTCACCCGACTGCGGGGAGCGGGCACCCGGCTGCGAGGTGCGGGCACCCGGCTGCGGGGAGTGCTCGCCGGGACGGGCCTTCTCGTGGCCGATGTCCTGGCCCATCTTCTTCTTGCCCTGCTGCTTCATCTGCTCGGCCTTGTTCTGCATCTGGTCCTTCTTGCCCATGAGGTTTCACTCCCATTTGTGGGTGAGGGGGATCGGGCTCGACCAGACTTACACGCACGGACTACGCACGCATTTCGATCAGTCACTCACGGTGATATCCCCTGCTGGCGCTGCTCGTCGGCCGCCCCGCCGGCACCCACGAGCCCCGTACTCACGCCTTTGAGCCGCGGCTCGAACCGCCGCATCTCCCGCTGCCCGACCGCCCCGATGATCCCGGGGAGATAGCCCCGGACGCCCTGCATCCCGCGCAGCCACCACTGTGCGTAGACATGACCGGACCGCCGCTCGATCCCCGCGACGATGCGGTCGACGGCCGGCCCCAGCGGATACGTCTTGTTGGACGGCCACGGCAGCCGCTGCCTCAACTCCCGCATCACCTCGTCCTGATCGGCCCCGCGCACCATGTCGGTGTCGGTCCAGGACAGGTAACCGACCCCGACCCGTACGCCCTTGTGGCCGACCTCGGCACGCAGGCTGTGCGCGTACGCCTCCACGCCCGACTTGGACGCGCAGTACGCCGTCATCATCGGCGCCGGGGTGATGGCCGCGAGCGAGGCGATCTGCAGCAGATACCCCCGGCTCTCCATGAGCACGGGCAGGAACGCCCGGGCGGTGACCGCCGATCCGATGAGATTGACCTCGATGACCCGCCGCCAGGCGACGGGATCGGACTCGACGAAGGGACCGCCGTTCGCCACACCGGCGTTGGCGACGACGATGTCGACCTTCCCGAACCGTTCCTTCACCTCGGTCGCGACCTGGGCCATCGTCTCGTGGTCGGTGACATCGGCGTGCCAGAAGCCGCTTTCGCCGTGCAGCCGGTCCGAGACCTGCTTGAGCGCGTCCGGCTCCAGGCCGACCAGCGCGACCTTGGCACCGCGCGCGGAGAGCTTGCGGGCGAGGAGTTCGCCGACGCCCCGCGCGGCCCCCGTGACGACCGCGACCTGCCCTTCCAGGCTCACCTTGGTCATGCGCTGCCCTCCTTGATCTCTGCGTAGGTGGAGACGAGTTCGCGTATGCGGGCGGTGACCAGTTCCGGCGCCTCCACCGGTGTCATGTGCCCGAGCCCGGTCAGTTCGGTGACGCCGACACAGTTCGGCAGGGTCGCGACCAGGGCGCGCGCGTGCACCACGGGCGTCAGCCGGTCCGCCGTACCCACCACCACGGCCGTCGGCACCGTCAACGCCCGTACGCCGTGGTCGAGATCGAGCAGGTCGAGCACCTTCGACCAGGCGTGCCGTACCGTGCGCGGACAGGCGTGCACGATCCGTGCGCACGCCTCCACCATGCCCGGCGACGAACCGGCGCCCATGGTCGCGTACTTGAGGATCCGCCGGGCGAGCGGTGTGACGGGCCCGAGCGGCGCGGCCGACCCGAGGATCCTCTTGGTCACCTGGGTCCGCAGCCACCCGGCCGGCATCGGCACCACCCGCGCCTCGGCCACCAGCCGCGAACTGCCCGTGCTGCACAGCAGGGCCGCCACCGCATGCTCCTGGAAACGCGGCCGCGCCGAGGCCGCCATCAGCGTCATCCCGCCCATGGAGTGCCCGACGAGCACGGCCTTCTCGCCGGGCGCGAGCGTGGCCGCGAGCACGGCTTCCAGGTCGTCGGCGAGCGCGTCCGCGGTGCACGTCTCGCTCGCGGGACTGCGGCCGTGCCCGCGCTGGTCGTACGCGATCACCCGGTGGTCGACGGCGAGGTCCCGTATCTGCGCCGCCCAGAAGGCGGTCGAACAGGTCCAGCCGTGTGCGAGGACGACGACGGGCGCGGCCGGGTTGTCCTCGGGTCCGTGCACCTCCACGTGCAACCGGGCGCCGTCGGCGGAGACGGCGGTCAGTTCGCGCGCGGGCGCGGGCGGCGCGTACGCCCCGTGCTCCACATGCGTCAGTCGACTCACGCTCCCGCCTCCACCTTCTTGGTGCCCTTTGTGCCGGAGTTCTTGGTGCGCGACTCGGGTGTGCGCGGCCCGGGTGTGTTCGGCCCGGGGGCGCGCAGCACCTCGTACTCTCCCAGGTCCACCCGCCGGGTGGCGCTACGGAACTCGGTCGTCGTGCCGGGCCAGATGGTGGTGTTGCGGCCGTTCGCGTCGAGGTACCAGCTGGTGCAGCCGCCGGTGTTCCACACCGTGCGCAGCATCCGCTTCTGGACCTTGTCGTTCCAGCCCTCCACGGCGGCGGGGCGGGCGTCGAGAGCCGCGCGTCCGCCCAGGACGTCCAGCTGCCGCACGTAGTCGGCCATGTAGTTCAGCTGGGACTCGATCATCAGGATCATGCTGGAGTTCCCGAGCCCGGTGTTCGGACCGATGATCGTCATCCAGTTGGGGAACCCGGCCGCGGTGGCCCCGCGCAGCGACTTCATGCCGTCGCGCCACACCTCCGCGAGCGTCCTGCCCTCCGTTCCGACGACCCGGTCCGCGATCGGCATGTCGGTGACGTGGAAGCCCGTACCGAAGATGATCGCGTCGACCTCGGCCGTGCTGCCGTCGGCGGCGACGAGCGTGGAGCCGTCGATCTTGGCGAGCCCGGAGGCCACGACGTCGACGTTGGCCCGGGTGAGCGCCGGATAGTAGGTGTTGGAGAGCAGGATCCGCTTGCACCCGATCCGGTAGTCGGGGGTCAACTTGGCCCGCAGCGCCGGATCCCGGACGGCCCGCGCCATGTTCCGCCCGGCCAGCCGCTCGACGAGGCCGAGCTCGTCGGGACGCTTCGTGAACGCCTGGACCTGCAGCTCCCTGATGCCCCACAGCAGTCCGCGCCGGGCCTGGGTGGTGAAGGGCAACTGCTTGTGCAGCCACCGTTCGGCGCCGGTGATGGCCCGGTCGACCCGGGGCATCACCCACGGCGGTGTGCGCTGGAAGAGGGTCAGCCGGGACACGTCGGGCTGGATGGCGGGCACGATCTGGATGGCGGAGGCGCCCGTGCCGATCATGGCGACGCGCTTGCCGCGCAGGTCGTAGTCGTGGTCCCAGCGGGCCGAGTGGAAGACCTTGCCGGGGAAGGAGTCGATCCCCGGTATGTCGGGGATCTTGGGATCGGAGAGCGGTCCGGTCGCGGACACGACGACATCGGCGGTGAGGAAGCCACGGCTGGTCTCGATCCCCCACCGGAGCTTCTCCTGGTCCCACGTCATCATCTTCACCTCGGAGTCGAAGCGCAGATGCGGGCGCAGCCCGAAGACGTCGGTGACGTGCTCCAGATAGGCCCGGATGTGCTCCTGTCCCGAAAAGGTGCGCGGCCAGTCGGGGTGGGGCGCGAACGAGAACGAGTACAGGTGCGAGGGCACATCACAGGCGCACCCCGGGTAACTGTTGTCGCGCCACGTACCCCCGACGCTTCCGGCCCGTTCCAGGACGACGAAGTCGGTGATCCCTTCGCGGCGCAGCCGCACCGCGGCACCCAGACCGCCGAACCCGGACCCGATCACCGCGACGCGCACATGCTCGTGCTCGGTCATCCCGACCATCCCACGCCTCCCTAGCCGCCCGACTCTGCCAGTGAACACTGGCGCAATGGGAGCGTAGAGCAGCTCCGTACTGATGGGTAGGGTTGTGGCCACGAAAGTTACCGACGGTACGACGTAGGGTTTCGCACGTGGCGGAGAAGCGTGAGTACCGGATGGAGGAGCTGGCCAAGGAGGCCGGCATCACCGTGCGCACCCTGCGCTTCTACCGGGAGCGCAAGCTGATACCGCCGCCCCGTCGCGAGGGCCGTATCGCCTGGTACGACCACACGCACCTGGCCCGCCTGCGCACGATCTCGGCGCTGCTCGAACGCGGCCACACCCTCAACGGCATCGCGGAGCTGGCCGAGGCCTTCGACCACGGCCGTGACGTCGGTGAACTCCTCGGCCTGGGCGAGCCCACCGAGGAGACCCCCGTCCGCCTCTCCCCCGAGGAACTCGCCGACGTCTTCGCCGGCCAGGCCACCCCGGAGAACCTCGCCACGGCCCTCGACCTCGGCTATCTCGGCACCGACGGCGGCGAGATCGTCCACATCAGCCGCCGCCTGCTCGACGTCTCGGCGGCCCTGGTCCGCGAGGGCATCCCCCTGGCCGACGTCCTCACCGCCGCCCGCCGCGTCCGCGACCACGCCGACGCCCTCGCCGACCTCTTCGCCGGCATCGTCCTCACGGAGAACCGCACCACCGAGGACCTCAAACGCCTGCGCCCCCTGGCGAAGAGCGTGGTGGAGGCGGAGGTGTCGATGGCCTTGGACCGGCGACTGCGGGACTACAACTCGTAGACGACCGTCACCGGCGCATGGTCGGACCAGCGCTCCGCGTGCGTCGCCGCCCGCTCCACGAACCCCTTCACGGCCTTGCCCGCGAGCCCCGGCGTCGACACGTGGTAGTCGATGCGCCATCCGCTGTCGTTGTCGAAGGCCCGTCCCCGGTACGACCACCACGAGTACGGTCCCTCGACGTCCGGGTGCAGCGCCCGTACGACGTCGACGTACCCGCCGTCGTCCGCGTCCAGGACCCGCCCCAGCCACTCGCGCTCCTCGGGCAGGAAGCCGGAGTTCTTCTTGTTGGCACGCCAGTTCTTGAGGTCGGCCTCCTGGTGGGCGATGTTCCAGTCGCCGCAGACGACGACCTCGCGCCCGTCGGCGGCGGCGCGCTCGCGCAGCTCCTTCAGGTGGGCGAGGAACTCGTCCATGAACCGGACCTTCTCGTCCTGCCGTTCGGTTCCGACCTCACCGGAGGGCAGGTAGAGGCTGGCGACGGTGACACCGGGGAGGTCTGCCTCGACGTAGCGTCCACTGGAGTCGAACTCCTCGGACCCGAACCCGATCCGCACCCGGTCGGGCTCGCGCCGGGTGTACAGGGAGACGCCCGCGCGCCCCTTGGCCGCCGCGGGGGCGTGCACGACGTGCCACCCCTCCGGCGCCCTCACCTCCTCGGGCAGCTGCCCGGGCTCGGCCCGCACCTCCTGAAGGCACAGCACGTCCGCGGAGGTCTCCGCGAGCCACTCCACGAAGCCCTTCTTCGCGGCGGCGCGGAGCCCGTTCACATTCACCGAGGTAACAGTCAGCACCCGGGCACGATACTTAATCCATTCCACCCAGAGGGCGCATAGTTGTACGATACCCCGCATGAGTATCCGCCCGGTCCCCTACGACCACCCCGACGCCGTCAAGCTCAACGACCAGGTGCAGGCCGAATACGCCGAGCGCTACGGCGATGAGGGCGATGTCACACCGCTCGACGCGTCGATGTTCAAGCCGCCGCTCGGCCTGTACCTCCTCGCCTACGACGAGCGGGACCGCCCGATCGCGTCCGGCGGCTGGCGCGGCCAGGACAGGAACGACGAGGGGTACGCGGACGGCGACGCCGAGCTCAAGCGCATGTACGTGACCCCGGAGGCCCGCGGTCTCGGCCTCGCCCGCCGCATCCTGGCCGCCCTGGAGGACGACGCCCGCGCGGCCGGCCGCACCCGCATGGTCCTGGAGACCGGCGCCAAGCAGCCCGAGGCGGTCGCCCTCTACCTCTCCAGCGGCTACGAGCCCTGTGCCAAGTTCGGCTACTACCGCTTCGACGAACTGAGCCTCTGCTACGCCAAGCCACTGACCATTCAGTGAACGAGAGAGTGCGGCCGAACAGGCAAGAACCCCGCCGGACGAATCCGACGGGGTTCTGAATTGCAGTGGACCTGAGGGGATTTGAACCCCTGGCCCCCTCGATGCGAACGAGGTGCGCTACCGGACTGCGCCACAGGCCCTTGCAACGAGTGAAACTCTAGCATCCCCGTCGGGGTGCTTGGAAATCCGTTCCTGGCAGGTCAGCCGGGGCTCCCGAGCGCCTGGTCATTCGTTGGCGGCGCGCGGCCGTTCGCCGTCCTCGTACTGGTCGAACAGCGGAGTGCGACCGCGCTCACGAGCCCGCCGGGCGGACGCGGCGCGCCGGGCGTCACTGCGACCGTCGTCGGCGGCCCCGGCCGTCTCGGCGGCTTCGTGGCCCTCCTCGGCGGCGGGCTCCGCCTCCGGCTCGCTCGGCTCGGCGGCGCTGGAGCGCGCCGAGCTCCACGCGTCCGGCGCCCCCAGATCGACACTGGACGTGGCCCGGGGCGCGACCGGCGCGGTCACGTACGTAGGCAGCGGAACCGGCACCGGGTCCCAGCTGTCGCCCCGGCCGGGGCCCCGCTGACGCTCACGCTGCTGGTCGACCCACTCGGCGTGGTCGGTCTGCTCGACGAGCGCGCGGCGGTCGGCCGCGAGCGCGGACAGACCGGGGTCGGTCTCCGGCTCGGGGCTGTCGTCGGGCTCGTCGGCGCCGGGGTCGAGGGCGGGCCGCCGGCGCGGCTGCCGCTCCCTGAGTCGCTGCGCCGCGGCCTCGGCCCGGCGCCGGTCCATGGTGTACGTGAAGCGCCGTCGCTCCTGGGCGCGCAGGTACACGATGTACGAGCTCAGCATCACGGCGGGCACGCCGGGCGCCCACAGGAACGCGAGCCCCCCGACGGCCGCCACGATCGCGCCGAGCGTGAAGGCGAGGAAGAGCATCACGGTCGTACGCCGTCGGCGCGCGAGCACCTTCGAGCGCCGGGCGCGCGCCGCGGCCTCCGCCGCGGAGGCCCGCCGCGCGGCCGGAACCCTGGAGGCCCCGGAGTTGGCCGAATCCGAGCCCGGTCCCGAGCCCGGGCCCGATCCCGAGTTCGGCTCGGGTTGGGCCGACTGCTGCGGCACCGCCCGGCCGGCCGCCGAGGAGCCCTGTGGGGCACCCGGCCGGGCGGCGGCCCGTGGCGCCTGCTGCGGTTCGGGCTGGGCGGGCGGCGGGAGTTGGGCCTTGGTCTGCTGCCGGACCGGAGGCATGGCGAAGGCCCGGACGTCCACCGAGTCGGTGACGGCGTCCGGCTCGGCGCTGGGCTCCCCCTCTTCGGCGGAGCGCGCCCGCAGGTCCTTGGCGTACCGGCGCTCCATTCCCGCCCGTCCGGACAGCAGCCGGATGGCGGTGCTGAAGCGTTCCGTCGGACGGGCTTCGTTCAGCTCGTCCTGCCTACGGAGCCACATCGGCACCAAGTAGGCGGCCCAGGCCCCGACGATGACTGCGTAGATGAGGCCGCTGCTGCTCACGCCTCACACGGTAGAGGGGTTTGCATGAGGCCATCTGCCAATTCGGCCGGTGTGTCGCACGATCCGGCTGATATTTCGAGCTTTTTTTGTGACCGATGCGATCAGCAGGCCGCAGGGAGCGCGAATTTAATGCCCCGAGCCGATCACGCACCGATCAATTTCGAACATACATTTCATTTACTGAGTGCCGGGCTTGCTCTGGTTCTCGGAACGGGCCTGCATCGATCGTGCCCGCCGCCAACGCCCCAGCAACCCCTCCGGCACCTCTTCCGCGGTGAGTGCGAAGACGAGATGGTCCCGCCAGGCACCGTCGATGTGCAGATAGCGCGGCCTGAGCCCTTCCTCGCGGAATCCGAGTTTCTCCACCACGCGGCGGCTCGGCCCGTTCTCCGGGCGAATGCAGACTTCGATGCGGTGCAGTCCGACCGTGCGGAAGCAGTGGTCGGTCACCATCGCCACGGCCGTCGGCATCACTCCGCGCCCCGCCACCGACTGGTCCACCCAGTAGCCGATGTGCCCGGAGCACATCGATCCCCAGGTGATGCCGGCGACGGTCAGCTGCCCGACCAGACGGCCCTGGTACTCGATGACGAAGGGCAGCATCCGGCCCGCGTTGGCCTCGGCGCGCAGATGCCGGACCATCTGACGGTAGGTCGGCCGGTGCGCTATCGGACCGCTGGGCGTGGGTGGCGGAATCGTCGCCTCCCAGGGCCGCAGCCAGTCCCGGTTGCGCCGGTTCACCTCGCGCCAGGCCCGCTGGTCGCGCACCTTTATCGGCCGAAGGACGACATCGCCGTCCACCAGCTCGACGGGCCAGGATGGGCTGTTCAGCTCGCACCCCCACTGCCGCTGGGTCTGGGGTGGTCGCCGCCACGGATCTGGTCGACGGCGTGGGTCAGAAGGGGCTCCAGAACGGCCAGGCCGTCCTTCACCCCGCCGGTGGAACCCGGCAGGTTGACGATCAACGTCCGTCCCGCGACTCCGGCGAGCCCTCGGGACAGTGCCGCCGTGGGCACCTTCTCTCTCCCGAACGCCCTGATGGCCTCGGGAATGCCCGGCACCTCGTGATCGAGTACGCGCCGGGTCGCCTCGGGCGTCCGGTCGGTGGGCGAGATCCCCGTACCGCCCGTCGTCACGATCACGTCGTACCCGGCGTCGACGCCCGCGCGCAGTGCCGCCTCCACGGGGTCGCCGTCCGGCACCACCCGGGGGCCGTCGACCGCGAAGCCGTACGCCGTGAGCCCCTCGGCGATCAAGGGGCCGCCCTTGTCCTCGTAGACCCCCGCGGCGGCTCTGTTCGAGGCCGTGACCACGAGCGCGCGGTACGACGGTGCCGTCATGCCCGGCTCCAGTCGCCCGACTTTCCGCCCGTCTTCTCTTCCACCCGTACGTCCGTGATGACCGCCCCCTTGTCGACCGCCTTGACCATGTCGATCACGGTGAGGGCCGCCACGCTGACCGCGGTGAGGGCCTCCATCTCGACGCCCGTACGGTCGGTGGTCTTCACGGTGGCGAGGATCTCGACGGCGTCGTCCGCGACCGACAGATCAAGCTTGACACCCGAGACCGACAACGGGTGACAGAGCGGGATCAGATCCGGGGTGCGCTTGGCGCCCATGATGCCCGCGATGCGCGCGGTGGCCAGGGCGTCGCCCTTGGGGACGCCCTCACCGCGCAGCAGTTCGATCACACGGGGCGAGACCAGGACACGGCCGCTGGCGCGGGCGGTGCGCGCGGTCACGTCCTTCCCGGAGACGTCGACCATGCGGGCGGCGCCCGCCTCGTCGATGTGGGTCAGTCGATCCTGCGTACTCATGTCTGCGCGGCGCTCCCGGTCGGGCCTCTTGTGCGCGACACGGTACCGCCACTCGGGGCACTCAGCCGAGCAGGACCACTTCGACCTCGGTGCCGGGCTCGACCGAGGTGACGTCCTCGGGGACGACGATCAGCGCGTCAGCCTGGGCGAGGGCCGCGACCAGGTGGGATCCGGCGCCGCCGACCGGGGTCACCTTGCCGTCGGCGTACCTCCCGCGCAGGAACTGCCGGCGGCCGTCCGGCGAGGTCAGCGCCTTGCCCGTCTCCAGGGTCGCCCTGGTGGTGGGGCGGTGGATGTCGTCCAGGCCCGACAGGGTGCGGATCGCGGGGCGGACGAACAACTCGAAGGAGACGTACGACGAGACGGGGTTGCCGGGGAGCGCGAGCAGCGGGGTGTGCTCGGGGCCGATCGTGCCGAAGCCCTGGGGCTTGCCGGGCTGCATGGCGAGCTTGCGGAAGTCGATGCCGCTGCCCTCCTCGTCCTCGTCGCCCACCGAGGACAGGGCCTCCTTGACGACGTCGTACGCGCCGACGCTCACGCCGCCCGTGGTGACCAGCAGGTCCGCGCGGATGAGCTGGTCCTCGATGGTGGCGCGGAGCGTCTCGGCGTCGTCGGCGACCGCTCCCACCCGGTAGGCGATGGCCCCGGCATCACGGGCGGCGGCGCACAGGGCGAAGCTGTTGGAGTCGTAGATCTGGCCGGGGCCCAACGGCTCGTCGGGCTGGACGAGTTCGCTGCCGGTGGACAGGACGACCACACGCGGGCGCGGGCGCACGCGTACGGTGCCGCGGCCGATCGCGGCGAGCAGGCCGATCTGCGGCGGGCCGAGGATCGTGCCTGCTTCGAGGGCGCGGTCCCCCGCCTTCACGTCGCTGCCCTTCGCGCGCACATGCGCGCGTGCCTCGGCCGGGCGGTGGACGTGCACCTGGCCGAAGGCGCCCTCGGGGGCCGCGCTGTGGGCGCGCATCCCGGAGACGGGACCCTCCCCCAGGCCGCCGTCGGTCCACTCCACCGGGACGACGGCCTCGGCGCCGGGCGGCAGCGGGGCGCCGGTCATGATGCGGGCGGCCTCACCGGGGCCCACATGGAGCTGCTCGCCCTGGCCGGCCGCGACGTCGCCGACGACCGTGAGGACCGCCGGATACTCCTCGCTCGCGCCCGCGACATCGGCGACCCGGACCGCGTACCCGTCCATCGAGCTGTTGTCGAACGGCGGCAGGGAGACCGGCACCGTGACGTCCTCGACCAGGACACAGCCCTGGGCGTCGAGGAGTTGCAGCTCGATGGGTTCGAGAGGGCGAACGGTCGCGAGGATGTCCTCCAGGTGCTCGGTCACCGACCAGAGGTGGTCCTGGCCGGTGACACGGGTCGCGGCGCTGCTCAAGTTCCTACATCTCCTCGGCTACGTAACTGCGAAGCCAGGTCCGGAAGTCCGGGCCCAGGTCCTCACGTTCGCACGCGAGCCTGACAATGGCACGCAGGTAGTCGCCGCGGTCGCCGGTGTCATAGCGGCGGCCCTTGAAGACGACGCCGTGCACGGGGCCGCCGACCTTCTCGTCCTGCGCGAGTTGCTGGAGGGCGTCGGTGAGCTGGATCTCGCCGCCGCGGCCCGGCTCGGTCTTGCGGAGTATGTCGAAGATGTGCGGGTCGAGGACATAGCGCCCGATGATCGCGTAGTTGCTGGGCGCGTCCGCCGGGTCCGGCTTCTCGACCAGGCCCGTCACCTTGACGAGGTCGCCCTCGGCGGTGGTCTCGACGGCCGCGCACCCGTAGAGGTGGATCTGCTCCGGCTCGACCTCCATGAGCGCGATGACGCTGCCGCCGTGCTGCTCCTGTACCTCGACCATGCGGGCGAGGAGGGGGTCGCGGGGGTCGATCAGGTCGTCGCCGAGGAGCACCGCGAAGGGCTCGTGGCCGACGTGCGGCGCCGCACACAGGACGGCGTGGCCGAGGCCCTTGGGGTCGCCCTGGCGCACGTAGTGCATGGTGGCCAGGTCGCTGGACTCCTGGACCTTGGCGAGCCGGTCGGCGTCGCCCTTCTTCTGAAGGGCGGACTCCAGCTCATAATTGCGGTCGAAGTGGTCCTCGAGGGGGCGCTTGTTACGGCCCGTGATCATCAGGACGTCATCGAGACCCGCCGACACGGCCTCTTCGACCACGTACTGGATCGCCGGCTTGTCGACGACCGGCAGCATCTCTTTGGGAGTGGCTTTGGTGGCCGGCAGGAACCGGGTTCCGAGGCCTGCTGCGGGGATGACAGCCTTGCTGATCCTGGGGTGCGACTCAGTCATGCGCGTAACCATATCCGGTGGCTATGAGCGCAATCTGTTGGTCCCGTTAAATAGCTCTCATATGAGCGCATAAGGAACGGTACGGAGTGAGCTGTGAGCCACGTGGGACGTGCGGCAGAGCCTGACAAGCGAATGTTGCGGCGAGGATTCCTCGCGGTGAGAAGCAGGTTGACACCCTACGACCTGCGGGAATCCGCCGGGGCCCTGGCCCTGCGGGCGCTGGAGCTGCCGGAGCTGGCGCACGCGCGCACGGTGGCGGCGTACGTCTCCGTGGGGAGCGAGCCGGGCACCCTCGCGCTCCTGGACGCGCTCCACGCGCGCGGGGTGCGCGTGCTGCTGCCGGTCCTGCTGGCGGACAACGACCTGGACTGGGGCGCGTACACCGGAGAGGGCTCGCTGGAGCGTGTCCAACACGGCGGCAGGATGGCTCTCTTGGAGCCGGCGGGCGAGCGGCTCGGCCCCGAGGCCGTCCAGGACGCCGACGCCGTCCTGCTGCCCGGCCTGGCCGTGGACCGGCGTGGAATGCGCCTGGGGCGCGGCGGCGGCTCGTACGACCGCGTACTGGCCCGCCTGGAGCACGCGGGGGCCGATCCCGCGCTGGTGGTGCTGCTGTACGACGCGGAGGTCGTCGAGCACGTCCCGGCGGAACCTCACGACCGTCCCGTACACGCGGTGGTGACGCCTTCGGGAGTGCGCCGCTTCGGCTGACGGGTCCGGGCAGGCGAAAGGGCCCTCCACGCGTGTGTGGAGGGCCCTTTCACCTGTCGCCGTCAGTGACTCACGGTCGCATTCAGTGACTCGTGGTCGCCGTCAATGGCTCACGGCTTGAGCACCAGGGTGTCGCTCGTGCTCTTGTCGACCGCCTTGTCCGAGAAGGACCACGGCAGCAGTTCGCCCTTGGCCCACTTGTCCGTCTGGTCGGTGTAGTGGGCGCTGTAGGCGTGCCCGGAGGCGCCGGAGAGGTTGATCCACTTCGACTTGTCGAAGTCGTCGAGGTTGACCACCATCCGCATGGACGGCACCCAGACCACTCCGTAGCCGCCCGCGGCGTTCCAGCCGGTCGCGTTGACCGTCGCCTCGCCGCCGCTGAGCTTCCAGGGGCCGCGGTTGAGCATGTACTGCAGGACGCCGGGACCTTCGGTGCCCAGGGTCTGGTTCTTCAGGAACAGACGGTGCAGCCGACCCCAGCTCCAGGTGTCCATGTCCTTGCCGAGCTTGGCGGTCAGCTCCCAGCGGGCGTCCTTCATGGCCCGCGCGAAGAGCTCGTCCCGGTTGTCCGCCGCCTTGTCGAGGCGCGTCTTGGGCGCCTTCCACCAGTCGTTGTTCGGGTCGTCGATGATCTTGCGGACCACCTCGAACCAGCGGTCGCCGCCGTCCGGCTGCGCCTGGTCCGCCTCGCGCTGGCCGCACTCGCGCACCGTCTGGTTCTCGTCCGCGGGGCCGGTGGTGTCGACCGGGGCGACGTTCAGGCACTGGCCCTTGACCCGCAGCTCCTTGGGCAGCTTGTTGCCGAAGGCGAGCTTGAGGATGTTGCGCCAGGTCGCGTTGAAGTACGCGGCCGCCGCGGAGTCGGCGTCCTGGGTGTAGTCCCAGCCCTCCAGGAGTTTCTGTGCGTCGCGGACGTTCTTGTCGGCGACATCGATCTTGAGCAGCTTGGGCACGATCAGCTTGGCGATCTCACTGCTGTCGTCGAGCTGCATCTGGCGCATGTCGTCGGTCGAGATCTTGCCGCCGCCCTTGACCTTCGCCTCGATGAGATCGGAGATCCGCTGGCTGCGCGTCCCGTAACCCCAGTCCGTGGTGAGCGTGTAGGGGTACTTGTCCTTGTCGACGACCGCCTGGTTGGCGGTCACGATGTAGCCGCGCTTCGGGTCGTACTCGTAGGGCAGCTCGGACTGCTTGATGTAGCCGGTCCACTTGTACTTGGAGTCCCAGCCGGGCGACGGGAGCGAGCCGTCGTCGCCCTTCGACCGGGTCGGGATCTTGCCGGGCAGCTGGTAGCCAATGTGGTTCTCGGTGTCGGCGTAGATCAGGTTCTGCGAGGGCACGTCGAAGGACGCGGACGCCGTGCGGAACTCGGACCAGTTCGACGCCTTGTCGAGCTGGAAGACGGCGTCCATGGAGTTGCCCGGGTCCAGGGCGGTCCAGCGCAGCGCGATGGCGTAGCCGTCGCCGCGGTCGGGCGCACCGCTGTCGACGGTCGCCTTCTTGCCGACCTTGACCAGTTCGTCGTCGCGGTCGGAGAGCAGCGGCATCCCGTCCTTGGTCTCCCGGACGACGATCGTCTTGCTCGCGCCGCCCGCGACCTTGATCGTTTCCTTGCGGGTCGTGAAGGGCAGCACCTTGCCGTCGTACTCGTAGCCCTCGCCGGTGATCTTCTCCAGGTAGAGGTCGGTGACGTCGACCCCGGAGTTGGTCATGCCCCAGGCGATGTCCTGGTTGTGGCCGATGACCACGCCGGGCATGCCCGCGAAGGTGTAGCCCGAGACGTCGTACTGGCACTTGCTGGAGACGCTCGTGCAGTGCAGGCCCATCTGGTACCAGACCGAGGGCAGCGAGGCCGACAGGTGCGGGTCGTTGGCCAGCAGTGGCTTACCGGTGATCGTGTACTTGCCCGCGACGACCCAGGAATTCGAGCCGATGCCGTTGCCGTTCACACCGACGGCGGTGGGCACGTTGTCGAGCACGTTGTAGAGCTTGGAGAGCTGGCTCTGCAGGCCATTGGGCGCGGTGGCGTTCCCCGCGAGGCCGGTGCCCGACGTGGACTGCGTCCCGCTGCCCGCCGTCGTGCTGCTGCCCTGGACGTACGACCCCGTGACGCTGTCGTACTGGCCCTCCTGGGTGATCGTCTTGTTCCGGCTGTACGGGTACTCCGGGTACAGGTCGGCGATCTGCTTCGGGCCCAGGCGGCTGGTCATCAGGGAGCGGTCGATCTCTTCCTGCATGTTGCCGCGCAGGTCCCAGGCCATCGCCTTCAGCCACGCGACCGAGTCGACCGGGGTCCACTCCTGGGGCTTGTAGTCGTTGGTGAAACCAAGGGCCGCGTACTCCAGGGAGATGTCCTTGCCGTCCTTGCCCTTCAGGTAGGCATTGACTCCCTTGGCGTACGCCTGGAGGTACTTCTTCGTGGAGGCCGACAACTTCTTGTCGTACTCCTCCTTGGCGACCCGGTCCCAGCCCATCGTGCGCAGGAACTCGTCGTTCTTGACCTGGCCCGAGCCGAACATCTCTGACAGCCGGCCCGAGGTCATGTGACGGCGTACGTCCATCTCGTAGAACCGGTCCTGCGCCTGGACGTAACCCTGCGCCATGAACAGGTCCTCGTCGGACGAGGCGTAGATCTGCGGGATCCCGTTGCCGTCCCGCTTGACGTCCACGGGGCCCGACAGCCCGTCGAGCGTGAGTGAGCCCTTGGTCTGCGGGAAGGAGGCACGGACGGTACTGACCCCCCAGTAGCCGCCATAGGCAACGCCTCCGAAGAGGGCCAGAACCAGGACGATCAGGAACAGTCGGGCCTTGCGCCCCTTCTTCCTGCCGGACTTGCCCGGCTTCTGGCCGGAAGAGGCGGTGGTGTTCGGGGGCATCGCTGTCCTTGCTGTCCTAACGCGAGCGGCAGGCGGTCCTGGAGTGCTGGAGCAACCATAGGCGCAGGGCCCGACGCGCCTTGACGCGGAGTCGGGTACAGGACGGACGAGCGTTCGATCTCGGCCTCTGGAGTGTCAAGAAAGCGTCAAGAGTTAGGTAAGGTAACGAAGTACTTGGACTCATGTACCGACTTCGGGTGCTCGGATCGACGTACTGGGATCCACGCGATCACGTCGATTCCACGCGTTGACCTCGACGCGATCACATCGAATCGACGTGTTCACATCCACACGTTCGAATCCAGTGCCCGGATTGGCGAGAAGGGAACAGCCGCTGACTGTCCACCACCTCAACCAGCTCCTGCTCGTCTGCTCGCTCGTTCTGCTCGTCGCGGTGGCAGCGGTTCGTATCTCTTCGCGCAGCGGGCTCCCCAGCCTGCTCGTCTACCTCGGCATAGGCATCGCCATGGGCCAGGACGGGGTCGGCAACGTCCACTTCAACAACGCCGAACTGACGCAGGTCATCGGGTACGCGGCCCTGGTCGTGATCCTGGCCGAGGGCGGCCTCGGCACGAAGTGGAAGGAAATCAAGCCGGCCCTGCCGGCGGCCACCTCGCTGGCACTGGTCGGCATCGCGGTGAGCGTCGGAGTGACGGCCACGGCCGCCCACTACCTGATCGGCCTGGAATGGCGGCAGGCGCTCATCATCGGCGCGGTGGTGTCCTCGACGGACGCGGCGGCCGTCTTCTCGGTGCTGCGGAAAGTACCCCTCCCCGCGCGCGTGACGGGCATCCTGGAGGCCGAGTCCGGCTTCAACGACGCCCCGGTGGTCATCCTCGTCGTCGCGTTCTGCACGGCGGGCCCCGTGGAGCACTGGTACGTGCTGCTGGGCGAGATAACCCTGGAGCTGGCCATCGGCGCGGCCATCGGCCTCGCGGTGGGCTGGCTCGGCTCCTGGGGGCTGCGGCACGTGGCGCTGCCCGCCTCCGGCCTCTACCCGATCGCCGTGATGGCGATCGCGGTCACCGCCTACGCCGCCGGCGCGCTCGCGCACGGCAGCGGCTTCCTCGCCGTCTACCTCGCGGCGATGATGCTCGGCAACGCCAAACTGCCGCACTGGCCCGCCACCCGAGGCTTCGCCGAAGGGCTCGGCTGGATCGCCCAGATCGGCATGTTCGTCCTGCTCGGCCTGCTGGTGACCCCGCACGAGATGGGCGACGACATCGTGCCGGCCCTCGTCATCGGCCTGGTGCTCACGATGGTGGCGCGCCCCCTGAGCGTCGTGGTCGGTCTGCTGCCCTTCCGGATCCCGTGGCAGGAGCAGACGCTGCTGTCCTGGGCGGGCCTGCGCGGCGCCGTGCCCATCATCCTGGCGACCATCCCGATGGTGAGCGGCATCGCGGAGAGCCGCCGGATCTTCAACATCGTCTTCGTCCTGGTCGTCGCCTACACCCTCATCCAGGGCCCCACGCTGCCCTGGCTGGCCCGCAAGCTGCGGCTGGGCGAGTCCGAGGGCGCCGCCGACCTCGGGATCGAATCGGCACCCCTGGAGCGACTGCGCGGCCACCTGCTGTCCGTCGCGATCCCGAAGGGCTCCCGCATGCACGGCGTGGAGGTGGCCGAGCTGCGCATGCCCTCGGGGGCCGCCGTCACCCTCGTCGTGCGCGACGGGACCTCCTTCGTGCCGCTGCCCACGACCGTCCTGCGACGCGGCGACGAACTACTCGTGGTGGCCACCGACCCGGTCCGGGACGCGGCCGAGCGACGGCTGCGCGCGGTGGGCCAGGGCGGCAAGCTGGCGGGCTGGCTGGGCCTCGCGGGCAACGGCACCGGACCACACTCCCGACATTCCGGACAGTAAACGGGACATTCAGGGGCGATGTGCATTCGCAGGCGAACACCGCCATGGTGCTCACTTTCACAGGCACCGCAGCACTCGCCCCTGTAGGATGAAGGCACACCTTGATCGAACCAACTCTGCCTGAAGCAGAGCTGGCGCGACCGTATGGCGGTCGTGACGCCCTCGCAGTGGGCGGCGCGGCATCTACCGCAGTTCCGCGCAAGAGGACAGCTCTCGGCGCCCCCCGCAGGGCGAGTGAGCCAAAGGGGTGCGACGGTGTCGAGAGGTCGAGCGCGCGGAGGCCCGAAGGGCTGAGCACGGTCGGCCTCTCGACACCGGCTACAGCACCCCGGAGGCGAACCGCCCGACAAAAGGGGCCGCGCTACCAGGCGGCAGAAAGGCACGGGCCGTGGCATCCACGGTCACCTCCCGCCCCGGATACGGACAGCTGCTGCGCACCCGCGGCGCCTGGACGTTCCTGCTTCCCGGCTTCGCCGCACGTCAGCCCTTCGCGATGCTGACGCTCTCCCTCGTACTCCTCGTCCAGCACACCACCGGCTCGTACGGGGCCGCCGGCGCCGTCGCCGCCGTCACCGGCGTCTCCATGGCGCTGTTCGCGCCCTTCACCGGCCGTCTCGCCGACCGCCACGGCCAGCGGGCCGTCCTGCTGCCCGGCGTCCTGGTGCACGCCCTGGCAGGCCTCTCCCTGACGGCGCTGGCGCTGATGGACGCCCCTTTGTGGGCCCTTTTCCTCGCCGCCGTGCCGACCGGCGCCTCGGTGCCCCAGGTCGGGCCCATGGTGCGCGCCCGCTGGGGCGTGAAACTCCAGGACTCGCCCCTGATGACCACCGCGGCGGCCTTCGAGTCCGTCACGGACGAGCTGACCTTCGTGTTCGGCCCGCTGCTCGCCACGGCGCTGTGCACCGCCGTGCACCCGGCCGCGGGCCTGCTGACCGAGGCCGGGCTGACCCTGATCGGCGGTCTCCTCTTCGCCGCGCAGAAGAGCACCCAGCCCGCTGTCGCCGCCGCCGGGCACACGCGCGTGGAGCACGGCTCCGCGCTGCGGGTCCCCGGAGTGCGCGTGCTGATCGTGACCTTCCTGGGCATCGGCTCCGTCTTCGGCGGTATGCAGGTCTCGCTCGCCGCGTTCAGCGAGTCGATCGGCGAGCCCGGTCTGAACGGCGTCCTGTACGGCGTCTTCGCCGCGGGCAACATGCTCTCCGGCGTCGTCTGCGGAGCCATCGCCTGGAAGGTCGCCCCGCAGCGGCGGCTCGTCATCGGCTACGCCGCCCTGGCGCTCGTCGCGTCCGGACTGTGGGCCGCGCACTCCGTGGTCGTGCTCGCTGCGATCGGCCTCCTGGTCGGCATGTGCATCGCTCCGTCCCTGATCACCGGCTACACGCTGGTCGAGGGCCTGGTCCCGGCGGGCGCCCGCACCGAGGCCTTCACCTGGCTGACCGGCGCCGTCGCGCTCGGCCAGGCGGCGGCCGTCACGGTAGCCGGACAGCTGGAGGACCGCCTGTGGAACGGTGCCGGATTCCTGGTGCCGATGGCCGGTACGGTACTGGCGCTGGTGACCCTGTTGGCCCTGCGCTCACGGCTGGCCACGCGGCCCACCGGACGCACCGTCGCACGTGGCGTCGGTCACCGAGTGCCGGTGACAGTGGACTGATCTCGCGGAATACGTCACTATGGATCGTCGTTAGCACTCATTGAGTGAGAGTGCCAGGAGGAAGACAAGTGCCGACCTACCAGTACCAGTGCACCGAGTGTGGCGAGGGCCTCGAGGCGGTGCAGAAGTTCACCGACGATGCCCTGACCGAGTGCCCCAACTGCGGTGGACGCCTGAAGAAGGTGTTCTCGGCCGTCGGCATTGTCTTCAAGGGCTCCGGCTTCTACCGCAACGACAGCCGTGGCTCCTCGTCGAGCAGCTCGCCGGCCTCCAAGCCGGCGCCCTCTTCGACGTCGTCCTCGTCGTCGACGACCTCGTCGTCCTCGTCGGACTCGAAGTCGTCGGGCAGCGGCTCGTCGAGCAGCAGCTCGGCCGCGTAGGACTTTCTCGCAGGGACCCTGTCGTCGTACGACGATGGGGTCCTTGGCGTTTTCGAGGGCAGGTTCCCCGGAGTTTTCGGAAGACAGAGTCTTCGCCGTTTTCGGAAGACAGGGTCCTCGACGTTTCGGAAGACAGGGTCCTCGACGTTTCCGGAGGCAGACCTTCGAAGCCCGATACTGTGCTCGTCATGGCGAACGCAGAGATCGGTGTCATCGGTGGCTCGGGCTTCTACTCCTTCCTCGACGATGTGACCGAGATACAAGTCGAGACCCCCTACGGGCCGCCGAGCGACTCCCTCTTCCTCGGCGAGATCGCCGGGCGACGGGTCGCCTTCCTCCCCCGCCACGGCCGCGGCCACCATCTGCCGCCGCACCGCATCAACTACCGGGCCAACCTCTGGGCGCTGCGCTCCGTGGGCGCCCGTCAGATCCTCGGACCGTGCGCGGTGGGCGGACTGCGCCCCCAGTACGGGCCGGGAACGCTGCTCGTGCCGGACCAGCTGGTCGACCGTACGAAGACGCGGACGCAGACGTTCTTCGACGGGCTGCCGCTGCCGGACGGCACCGTGCCCAACGTCGTGCACGTGTCGCTGGCCGACCCCTACTGCCCCGTCGGCCGCAAGGCCGCCCTCGAAGCGGCGCGCGGGCGTGACTGGGAGCCGGTGGACGGCGGCACGCTCGTGGTGATCGAGGGACCCCGGTTCTCCACCCGCGCCGAGTCGCTGTGGCACCAGGCGCAGGGCTGGTCCGTGGTGGGCATGACCGGCCACCCCGAGGCCGCGCTCGCCCGTGAACTCGAGCTCTGCTACACCTCGTTGACCTTGGTCACCGACCTCGACGCGGGTGCGGAGGCCGGCGAGGGCGTCTCCCACGACGACGTGCTGAAGGTGTTCGCGTCGAACGTGGACCGGCTGCGGGACGTGCTGTACGACGCGGTGGCGGCCCTGCCGGAGAACGGGACGCGGGACTGTCTGTGCACGAAGGCGCTGGGTGGCATGGATCCGGGTTTCGAGCTGCCGTGACGATGGCCTCGCCGGGCGCTCGGTGGGCGCCGAAGGGCGCCGATGGGCACTGACCGGCGCTGACGGGCGTTTCCACGCCGTGGAACTTCCCGTTCGGGTGAGGGAGTTGTCCACAACTCGTCGGTAGTCCACCGGCGCCGACGGGCTCCGCCGCGAGGCCTCATCGTGGGATCGCAAGCCGATCTCTCGTCGCAGGTGGTGGTCCCATGGCACAGCACGCTCCTCTTGTACGCCCGCCGGACACGGATCTCGTACGGGCGCTGGACACGGATCCTGTACGGGCGCTGGACACGGATCCTGTACGGGCGCTGGACACGGATCCTGTACGTCCGCCCGGTGTGGACGCGCCTCCGATCCGCGAGGTGCCGCAGTTCGCCCCCGTGCACGTGCGCGGCGGGCGGTACGGGCTGCGGCGCCTCACCCGTCACAAGCGGCGGGCCGTGGCCGCGGGGCTCGCCGTCACGGCGGCGGCCCTCGTGGCGGCGGGCCCCGGTGACGCCGGGCGGGCACGAGGCCACCCGACGGCGACTCGCCCGTCCACGTCGGCTTCCTCCCCCATGTCCTCTTCTCCCTCTGCCCCTTCCGCTACCGGGTCCGTGCGGGAGCGGGGCGCGGTGGAGACGGTGGCGGCGCCGGTGCGGATCGCCGACGCGGCCACGGTGCGGCTGCTCAGGCCGGGCGACCGGGTCGACGTGATCGCGGCGGACGGTGGCGGCGAGGGCCGCGTGGTCGCGGCCGGGGCGCGGGTGGCCGCGGTCCCGGACTTCGCCGCCACCGAGACCGGGGCGCTGGTGGTCCTCTCCGTACCCCGGGCCACGGCGGCGCGACTGGCGGGCGCGGGCACGACGGCCCGGCTGGCGGTGACACTGTGTTGAGCACCGTGCGCAATGCCGTACTGACGGCCCTCCTGGATATCGAATCGGTGTCAACTCGTTCGATCGTGCTATCGAATTGGACAGGTCCCGCGGGCCCTGCCGTAGGTTGCGGAGCTGTTTGTTCCACAACTTGTGCAGAGGGGCCTCTTGGTGAGCGAGAAGAAGCAACCCGGTGTCTGGGAGGGCTTCAAGGCCTTTCTGATGCGGGGCAACGTCATCGACCTGGCCGTCGCGGTGGTCATCGGAGCGGCCTTCACCAACATCGTCAACTCGGTGGTGAAGGGCATCATCAACCCGCTGGTGGGTGCGATCGGTACGCAGAACCTCGACAGTTACAGTTCCTGCCTCAAAGACCCCTGCAACGGCACCGGGGACACGGCGACGGGCATACGGATCATGTGGGGCTCCGTGCTGGGCGCCACGCTCAGCTTCGTGATCACCGCGGCCGTCGTCTACTTCCTGATGGTCCTGCCGATGTCGAAGTTCCTGGCCCGGCAGGCGGCCAAGCAGAAGGCGAAGGAGGGCGCCCAGGAGGTCATCGAGGTGTCCGAGCTGGAGGTGCTCAAGGAAATCCGCGACGCCCTGCTGGCCCAGCGCGGTTCGGGCAACAGCCAGAACTGACGGAGAGGACCGGGGTCGGCCTACGGAAGCCCGGGGGCCGACGCCAGGCAATGGGGGTCAGGCTCGGGAAGCTCCGAGGCCGACTGCGGACGACAGTCAGGCTCCGGAAACTCGCGGCCCAGCCGTGGACAGTCGAGTTCGGGCTCCGGAATCTTGAGGATCGGCAGCGGACCATCGGAGTCGGGCCAGGCAACCGCACGCGCCGGCTGCGGACCATCGGGCTCGGGTCCCGGAAACGCCCGGGCCGGCGCCGGGCAGCCGCCGTAGGGCTACGAAAGCCCGGCGGCCTGCTCCCGAGGCTCGAAGCCCGATCCCGGACCGTCGGCGCCAGGCTCCGGAAGCTCGGAGGTCGGCTCCGGACAGTCGGGCGCCCGCCCGGGAAGCTCGGAAGTCGCCCCCGCACGATCCGGGCCAGGCTTGAGACTCTCGGGGGCCGTCTCTGCACGATCGAGGGCCGCCTAGGGACGCTCGGAGTCGTCCTTCGTTCTCTCCAGGCCGGGATCCGCGGCCGCTGGTCCGGCCGCGGCGGCCTCGGGACCGGCGCTCGCCATGCCGGGGTCGGTGTCAGGCGGCGCCTAGGTACGGCGGCTCAGAGGTGGTGCGGCGGCTTCTCGTCGAGGAACCGCTTCAGGTCCGCCACGCTGTCACCGTCACCGCCGGACTGCTCGCCCCATCCCCGGTCCGTGTCGTCCGAGGACTGCTGGCTCAGCGGGTCGTCGAAGATCAGCGCGGACTTCGGATCGCGCGGTGCGGACGCGTCACGCGGTTCGGAGGCGGGGGCGGGGCCGGTACTCATGCGTCCCAGAGTACGCCGAGGGGTCCCCGGCCCACCCCGGTACGGCCGCGTCCTGCGGCCGTCAACCCGAGCGACCTGGACTCTTTTCTGCTGTGCTTGGCCGTATGACGTCCAGCGCCGCTTCCGAACCCACCCCGACGCCCAGGACGGCCCGACTCGGGCCCCTGCGCAGAATGACCGCCCGGAGGAGGGACGAGGCACACCGCGTCGCGTCGCCGCTGGAGCTCTTCTTCGACCTGTGCTTCGTCGTGGCGATCGCCCAGGCGGGCGGCGAGCTGGTGCACGCCGTGGCGGCGGGACACGCGGGCGAGGGCATCCTCAACTACGCGATGATCTTCTTCGCGATCTGGTGGGCGTGGATGAACTTCACCTGGTTCTCCTCGGCGTACGACAACGACGACGCGCTCTACCGGGTCGTGACGCTGGTCCAGATCGCCGGTGTCCTGGTCCTCGCCGCCGGGGTGTCGCGGGCGTTCGAGAACCATGTGTACCTGGCCGTCTGGCTCGGCTACGCGATCATGCGGTTCGCGATGATCGCCCAGTGGCTGCGGGTGGCCCGCGGCACGGAGGGCCCCGAGAGAACCATGGCGCTGCGGTACGCGGGCGGTGTGCTGCTGTGCCAGGTCGGCTGGCTGGGGCTGCTGGTCCTGCCGGAGCCCGGGCGCCCCTGGGTGTTCCTGGTGATGGCGATCGCCGAGATGTGCGTCCCCGCGTACGCGGAGAAGGACTTCGTCACCTCCTGGCATCCGCACCACGTCTCCGAGCGGTTCGGCCTGTTCACGATCATCGTGCTGGGCGAGACGATCGCCGCGTCGACGATGGCCGTGAAGTCGGCGGTGGACGAGCACGACGCACTGGGCGAGCTGTTGCCGATCGCCGCCGGTGGACTGCTGATCGTCTTCTCCGCCTGGTGGATCTACTTCGTGGTACCCATCCACGGGCACCTGAGGTCCAAGGCCCACGCGTTCCTGTGGGGATACGGCCACTATCTGATCTTCGCGTCGGCGGCCGCGATCGGCGCGGGCCTGGAGGTCGCGGTCGAGCAGGCGGTCGGCAAGACACAGATCTCGACGCTCGCCGCGTCCGCCGCGGTGACACTGCCGACGGCGCTGTACTTCCTCACGGTGTGGCTGTTGCACGCGCGCCATTTCAAGATGGGCATCACAGAGCAACTCATCCTGCCGACGACGGCGTTGCTGGTGATCCTGTGCACCTTCCTGCACAGCTGGGCGGTGCTCGCGGCCGGCGTCGTGGCGGCGCTGTCGGTGGCGGTCGGGGTCGCCCTGACGGCACGGATGGTCACAACGAAGGGAGCGGGGACCGCGGGGCGGGAAACACTGGAGACATGACAGTTGACGCTCTGACGGATGTCGCGGGGCTGCGCGTGGGACACGCGACGCGTACCGGCGACGGTTGGCTCACCGGCACCACGGTCGTGCTCGCCCCTGCGGGCGGCGCCATCGCGGCCGTGGACGTACGCGGCGGCGGGCCCGGCACCAAGGAGACCGACGCGCTCGACCCGCGCAACCTGGTGCAGAAGGTGGAGGCGGTCGTACTGACCGGAGGCAGCGCGTACGGGCTGGACTCCGCGTCCGGGGTGATGGCCTGGCTGGAGGAGCGGGGCCGCGGAGTGCGGGTGGGCCTCGATCCGGCGCACGTCGTGCCGGTCGTGCCCGCCGCCTGTGTCTTCGACCTGGGCCGCGGCGGCGACTTCCGGGCGAGGCCGGACGCGGCCACGGGCCGGGCCGCGGTCGAGGCTGCCGACGCGAGCGGGCCGGGTGCGCCGGTGCCGGAGGGGTGCGTGGGCGCCGGGACGGGGGCGACGGTCGGGCGGATCAAGGGCGGGATCGGGACGGCGAGCGCCGTGCTCGACTCGGGGATCACGGTGGCCGCGCTGGTGGTGGCCAACGCGGCGGGTTCGGCGGTGGATCCGGAGACGGGGGTGTTGTACGGCGAGTTGCTGCGAGACGGTCGTACGGCCTATCCCTCCGCCGAGGTCCACGAGGCGGCGCGGCAACGGCTCGCCGAAGCCGCCGCGAAGAACGCCCCTCCCCCGCTGAACACCACGCTCGCCGTCGTCGCCACCGACGCCGACCTCACCCGCGCCCAGGCCCACAAGCTCGCCGGCACGGCCCATGACGGCATCGCGCGCGCCGTCCGCCCGGTCCACCTCCTGAACGACGGCGACACGGTCTTCGCCCTGGCCACGGGCGCCCGCCCCCTCACTCCCGACAACCCCCTGGCCCTCAACGAGATCCTCGCGGCGGGCGCGGATCTGGTGACCCGGGCGATCGTCCGCGCGGTACGAGCGGCCGACCCGGTGGACGGACCGGGCGGGGTGTGGCCGTCGTACGGGGAGCTGTACGGGAGCGCCTAGGACGGGTCCCGTTCCGTGGTTCCGGGTGTTCCGCTGCCCTCGCTGACGCCAAGTCGCGTCAGGTGGAGGGGGAGTTCGTCGTGGGCCCGGTGGGTGATTGTCCCGGTTCTGTCACGCGACGGTGTTGGGCCGGGGACGGCGGGAACCCCTCGCGGCACCGCTCGCTCTTTCTCCACGCACTGGAGCGGATCACGCACATCACGAGAAACCGGAGTAGCCCGTGACAACGCCGAACATGACAGCGCGGCGCGCACTGGGGGCCTGTGCCGCCCTGATGGTCGGCGCCCTCACCCTGACCGGCTGCGGCGGCAACGCCAGCGCCGACGCCAAGGGCGGCAAGGACGGCGGTACCTCGGCCAAGACGTCCACCGCGAAGATCGTCATCTCGGCCAAGGACGGTTCGACGGACGCGTCCATCAACGCGACCGGCGTGAAGGTCAGCGACGGCAAGCTGACCGACGTGAAGATGACGGTGTCGGGGTCCGGGACGGCGGTGCCGGGGGCGATCACCGCGGACGGGACCGGCTGGAAGCCGACGGCGCAGTTGGAGCGCGGGACGAAGTACCAGATCTCGGCGACCGCGAAGGACGCGAGCGGACGCACGGCCGCCGCCAACTCCATCTTCACGACGGTCTCCTCGAGCAACAGCTTCATCGGCACGTACACGCCCGACAACGGCACCACGGTCGGCGTCGGAATGCCGGTGTCGTTCAACTTCAACAAGGTGATCAGCAACCAGAAGGCCGTGCAGTCGCACATCACGGTCACTTCCAGCAGCGGGCAGCAGGTGGCCGGGCACTGGTTCGGCTCGCAGCGGCTCGACTTCCGGCCCGAGACGTACTGGAAGGCCGGTTCCAAGGTCACGATGAAGATAGACCTGGACGGCGTCGAGGGCGCGAACGGTGTCTTCGGGGTGCAGAAGAAGACGGTCACCTTCACCGTCGGCCGCTCCCAGGTCTCCACGGTCGACGTCAACACGCAGACCATGACGGTCGTGCGTGACGGCAAGACGCTCAAGACGGTGCCGATCTCGGCGGGCAGCCCGGAGCACACCACGTACAACGGTCAGATGGTGATCTTCGAGAAGTTCGTCCAGACGCGGATGAACGGCTCGACGGTGGGCTACGGCGGCGAGTACGACATCCCGGACGTGCCGCACGCGATGCGACTGACGTCTTCGGGGACGTTCATCCACGGCAACTACTGGTACAACCGCGGCAACCCGCCCTTCGGGCAGCAGGGCACCAGCCACGGATGTGTCGGTCTCGCCGATGTACAGGGCGCGCAGGGCGACACCAGCGCGAAGTGGTTCTACGACAACTCTCTCGTCGGGGACGTCGTAGTGGTGAAGAACTCGCCCGACAAGACCGTCTCGCCGGACAACGGACTGAACGGCTGGAACATGTCCTGGAGTGCGTGGACCGCGGGAAGTACGGTCTGACCTGGGGCCGTTGACGTCACGGCGGGCCGCGCGGGAACTTGCCGCGCGGCCCGCTCGTTTTCTGTCCGTACGTTTTCTCGGTTCGCAGGATTGATGTCCGACCGAGGGGCTACGGTATGCACCCACAAGGTGACATGCAGCAACGCCGGGAGAAGCCTTGAGCGTTCCGTACGAGACAGCAGCGTACGAACCACCCGAGTCGCCCGAGTCTCCGGAGGAGCACCTCGAGCGACTCCTCGGCCGTGCCCTGAACTCCTTCGAGCTGCCCGACGAGACGATAAGGCGGCTCGACTGCGCGCTGGCGCACGACAGTTCGCTGCACTCCGCACACCACAGCGCGGGGCTGCACCGCGAGACGTACCGGCACACCTGGCTGCTCGCCGACGGCTCGGCGGTCACGCTGTGGGAGCTCGTGCACAACACGGCGCTCGGGAGTGAGCCGCAGCACGAGGTGTATGTCGACGAGGAGGAGCTGCGCGCCGCCACGGCCCGGCTGCCGCTGCCGCCGGACGCGCCGGACTTCGAACTGCCCGTGATGGTCCATGCGTCACCGGTCCCCGAGCCGCGGCACGTCTACCTGACGGACGACTCGGCGGATCACGCGCGGCGGTTGCTGCGGCGGGCGGAGAACGCGGACCGGCCGGGGGCCGACATCACGACGCTGCTGCTGCGCACCGCGTTCGCGCACCAGATCACCCAGGCCTTCGGGCGCCCCTGCCGGGCGGGCCAGGTCGGGCTGTGCTTCTCGCTCTACGAGCACGCGTTCCTGCTCCGCGACGGCCAGGAGATCTCCCTGTGGGAGGTCGAGCACACGGCGACGCCGGACGGTCGGCACATGTGCGAGGTCTATCCGACGGAACACGCGGCTAGGGCCGCCATGGAACGCCGGGCGGCGCGGCTCGCCTAGAGCCTGGCGTATCGAGCCGAACACCCCCTTCGTCAGGGGGAGCCCTCGTTCCTGAGGGGAACCCCCGTTCGTCAGGGGCGGCTGTCGCTGAACTGGCGTACCAGGCCGGCGAACGCGGCGCGTTCCTCGGGGGTGAGTTCCACGGTCTCCGCGGCGGGGCCGGACCGGCGCTGATGCGGTATGGCGCGGAGCACCTGCCCGTGGTGGCGCACGGCGGCCTCGGTGCGTGCGCGGCGCAGCAGGCGGGACAGGCCGACGACCCAGATGACGGTCGCGAGGGCGAGGACGGCCACGCCCATCAGCTGGAGGATCGACACATGCTCAGGCATGCCCTCCAGTAGACACCACGGTCCGGGACTTTGGCCCCGGACCGTGACGTATCTCGCAGATGCCCTAAAAGGGCGAGCAGTTGGCCGTTCAGGCCGCGACCGGCTCCTTGGAGTCGACCTTCGCCGCTATCGCGGTGTCGGCGACCCCCGCACCGGTCCCCTCGGGGGCCTGCTTGCGCATGCCCTTCAGGACGACCACCAGGGCGGTGGTGACACAGACACCGGCCGCGATGGCGATCAGGTAGAGGAACGGGTTGCCGATCAGCGGGACCACGAAGATGCCGCCGTGCGGGGCCCGCAGCGTGGCGTCGAAGGCCATCGACAGGGAGCCGGTGACCGCGCCGCCCACCATGGCGGAGGGGATCACGCGCAGCGGGTCGGCCGCCGCGAACGGGATCGCGCCTTCCGAGATGAAGGAGGCGCCCAGGACCCAGGCCGCCTTGCCGTTCTCCCGCTCGGTCTGGGTGAAGAGCTTGCCGCGCACGGTCGTGGCGAGTGCCATGGCCAGCGGCGGAACCATGCCCGCCGCCATCACGGCCGCCATGATCTTCATCGCCGAGTCACTGGGGCTCGCGACCGCGATACCGGCGGTGGCGAACGTGTACGCGACCTTGTTGACCGGGCCGCCGAGGTCGAAGCACATCATCAGGCCGAGCAGCGCGCCGAGCAGGACGGCGTTGGTGCCGGTGAGGCCGTTGAGCCAGTCGGTCATGCCCTTCTGCGCGGAGGCGATGGGCTTGCCGATGACCACGAACATCAGGAATCCGACGATCGCCGCGGAGATCAGCGGGATCACCACCACCGGCATGATGCCGCGCAACGACGCCGGGATCTTCACCTTCTGGATCCCGATCACCACACCACCGGCGATGAGACCGGCGGCCAGACCGCCGAGGAAGCCCGCGTTGATGGTGAGGGAGATCGCGCCGCCGACGAAGCCGGGCACGAGACCCGGGCGGTCGGCCATGCCGTAGGCGATGTAGCCGGCCAGGACCGGGACGAGGAAGCCGAAGGAGACGACGCCGATCTGGAAGAACAGCGCGCCCCAGCTGTCCGCCTGCAGCCACATGAAGTGGTCCATGACCGACGGCGCCTTGTTGATCTTGTAGCCGCCGATCGCGAAGCCGAGGGCGATCAGCAGACCGCCCGCGGCGACGAACGGGACCATGTAACTGACGCCGGACATCAGCCACTTGCGGAGCTTGGTGCCGTATCCCTCGGCGGAGTCGCCGGAGCGCTCCACCGGCGTACC
Source organism: Streptomyces sp. GbtcB7 (assembly GCF_019091445.1). Taxonomy (NCBI): domain Bacteria; kingdom Bacillati; phylum Actinomycetota; class Actinomycetes; order Kitasatosporales; family Streptomycetaceae; genus Streptomyces; species Streptomyces sp. GbtcB7. The sequence goes on along the minus strand of NZ_JAGXJM010000047.1, from coordinate 16,235 downwards.
GGGGGCGGAGCCCGCGCTGACCTCGCCTCGCTCGGCCTTGCCACGCACCTCGGTGATCAGCTCGGCGGGCTTGTTGATGCCCGCCTTCACGCCGACGTCGACGGTGGGCTTGCCGGCGAACCGGTCCTTGTCCCGTACGGGCACGTCGTGCGCGAAGATCACACCGTCCGCGGCCGCGATGACCGCCGGGTCGAGCCGGGTGAAGCCGGCCGAGCCCTGCGTCTCGACGACGATCTCGACGCCCGCCTCGCGGCCCGCGTTCTCCAGCGACTCGGCCGCCATGTAGGTGTGCGCGATGCCGGTGGGGCAGGAGGTGACGGCGACGATCCGGAACGGACGCTCACCGGAGGCTCCGGTGTCCGCGGTGGTGTCGGTCGTGGTGCCCGTGGCGGTGTCGGCGGAGGCCGCCGCCGACACCGCCACGGAGTCCTTGGAGCCGTCAGTGGACTCGCTGCCCTCGGGCGCGGTCGAGGCCGCGGCCGCCGGGGACTCGTCCCCGCGGATGAGCGCGGCCGCGGCCGCCGCGTCGTCCACGGCCCGCAGCGCGGACGTGAACTCGGCGTTCATGAGCTGACGGGCCAGCGACGACAGGATCGTCAGATGCGCGTCGTCGGCGCCCGCCGGGGCGGCGATCAGGAAGATCAGGTCGGCGGGGCCGTCCGGCGCGCCGAAGTCGATCCCGGCCTCGCTGCGCCCGAAGCCGAGCGTCGGCTCGGTGACGTGTTCGCTGCGGCAGTGCGGGATGCCGATCCCGCCGTCGAGGCCGGTGGGCATCTGGGCCTCGCGGGCGGCCACGTCGGCGAGGAAGCCTTCGAGGTCGGTCACCCGCCCCAGGGTCACCATGCGCTCGGCGAGGGCGCGTGCCGCCGCCTCTTTGGTCTCGGCGGACAGGTCGAGATCGACCAGGTCCGCGGTGATCATCTCGCTCATCGCGGGCTCCTTCGCACGCGTATCGCCCGGGGGAAGTCGTGGGCGGGGGTGGGGACGGGGGTGCCGCACTCAAGGAGGGCGGGGTCTGCGGGTGTGGCGGAGGCGGGGCCGGGGAAACCCCGCCTCATCAGGGCCTGTTCAGGGGGTGCGACCGCGGCGGTACCGGTCGTCGGAACAGCCGGGTTCGTCGGAACGGCCGGGTTCGTCAGAACAGCTGGGTTCGTCAGAACGGCCAGGTTCGTCAGGACAGCTTGGTTCGTCATGACACGGGCTCCGTCAGTACGCGGTCCGCGGGGACCTCCGACGTGACGGTCACGGCGGAGGGGTCGAGGTCGGCCGGGCCCGGCATCACACTGCCCGGCAGCTGTACGGCCGCCGCGCCATGGGCGACGGCGGAGGCGAGGGCCTCCGGGCCGCGGCCACCGGCGATCAGGAATCCGGCGAGGGAGGAGTCACCGGCGCCCACGTTGCTGCGTACGGCATCCACCCGTGCGCTGCCGAACCAGGCGCCCGCGCCGTCCACGAGCAGCTGCCCGTCCGCGCCGAGGCTCGCGAGCACGGCGTCGGCGCCCATCTCACGCAGTTCCTCGGCGGCCTTGACCGCGTCACCGACGGTGACGAGGGGGCGCCCGACGGCTTCGGCGAGCTCCTCGGCGTTGGGCTTCACCACGTCGGGCCGCTCGCGCAGCGCCGCTAGCAGCGCGGGGCCGGAGGTGTCCAGCGCGATCCGGGCGCCAGCCGCGTGGGCGCGGGCGACGAGGTCGGCGTACCAGGAAGGACCGAGTCCGCGCGGCAGGCTGCCGCAGCAGGTGATCCAGTCGGTGTCGCCGGAACGATACTGCTGACGCACCGTCTCCAGGAGCAGCTCCGCCTCGGCGGCGGTGAGTTCGGGGCCGGGGGCGTTGATCTTCGTGAGCGTGCCGTCCGGTTCGGCGACCGAGATGTTCGAGCGGGTGGCTCCGGTGACCGGGACCGGCGCGACCTCGATGCCCTGCGCGTGGAGCAGCTCGGCGACGAGCGCGCCGGGCGCACCGCCCAGCGGCAGTACGGCGATCGTGCGCTGCCCCGCCGCCGCGACCGCGCGCGAGACGTTCACGCCCTTGCCGCCCGGGTCCATGCGTTCACCGGTGGCCCGGATGACCTCGCCGCGGTCGAGCGACGGGACCTCGTACGTACGGTCGAGCGAGGGGTTGGGGGTGACGGTGAGGATCATGCGCGCACTACTTCCGTGCCACCGCGCTCGATGTCGGTGGCGTCTTCGGGGCTCAGCCCGCTGTCGGTGATCAGCAGGTCCACGTCGCTCAGGTCGCCGAAGCGGGCGAAGTGCTCCTGGCCGTGCTTGGAGGAGTCGGCGAGCAGCACCACGCGGCGCGCGGCGCGGATGGCCGCGCGCTTCACGGCGGCCTCGGCGAGGTCGGGGGTGGTCAGTCCGTGCTCGGCGGAGAATCCGTTGGCCGCGACGAACAGGACGTCGGCGCGGATCTCGGCGTACGCGCGCAGCGCCCAGGCGTCCACGGCGGCGCGCGTACGGTGCCGGACGCGTCCTCCGACCAGGTGGAGCTGGATGCCGGGGTGGTCCGCGAGGCGGGCCGCGATCGGCAGGCTGTGCGTGACGACGGTGAGCGTCGCCTCCAGCGGAAGGTCCCCGGCGAGCCGGGCGACCGTGCTGCCCGCGTCGAGGATCATCGTGCCCTGGTCCGGCAGCTCGGCGACGGCGGCCTGTGCGATGCGGTCCTTCTCGTCGGCCGCGGTGGACTCGCGCTCGGCGAGGTCGGGCTCGAAGTCCAGCCGCCCGGCCGGTATGGCACCGCCGTGCACCCGCCGCAGGAGTCCCGCACGGTCGAGGGTCTTCAGATCGCGGCGGATGGTCTCCGCGGTGACCTGGAACTCCTCGGCCAGCGAGAGCACGTCCACTCGACCGCCGTCACGGGCAAGCCGGAGGATCTCCTGCTGCCGCTCCGGTGCGTACATGTCCGTTCGCCTCCGATTGCTGTGCGGCCGATGCCCGAACTTGTGGTTTCGCTCGAAGGCTACGCCCGGATTTCCGGAAAGTAAACAGGTTCGGGTGTCAGGTGGACACAAACGGGCATCGAGGTGAGCCCTCCGCCACGCTCGTTCCGCCTCGCAGAAGCCCTGCCGCCGTCTCATCGCGTCCGTATCCTGGACTCTGGGACACAACTTCTCGGGGGGTGTTGTGGACAGGGACGGTCTCCGCGCCCGCCCGGACCATGACTGGCAGCAGGCCGTGGTCCAGGCGCTGTGCGATTCCCCGGTCCTGGGCGACCGCGGCGCCCGCGCGATGCTGGCCGAGCTGATCGGCGACCGGCTGGGGCGGCCGGTGGTCCTGCGGGAACAGGCGACCACGCAGCTGCAGCTGCTCGAACTGGTGCGGTTCTGCGTCCGCGAGGAGAACGCGGACAACCACGGACTGTCCGCGCTGGCCGACTCGGTGTCACTGCTGGAGGGCCCCAGCCGGACGGCCGACGCCGTCAGTGAGCTGGTGCGGGAACGCGCCGTCCGGTCCGCGTCCTCCCCGGCACCGTCCCGGGCGCAGGGTCTGCCACCGCGACCCCCCTTACCCACCGACCGCCCGGCTCACTTGTTCGCCTCACGCCCCGTCGCCGGCACCCCCACGGTCTGGGGAACCATCCCACCCAGGAATCCGAACTTCACGGGCCGCGAGGAACTCCTCGACAGGCTGCACCAGCGGCTGCGGCGGGAGAAGGCGACCGCCGTGCTGCCCCACACGCTGCACGGCATGGGCGGCGTCGGCAAGAGCCTGCTGGCCGTCGAGTACCTCTACCGCCGTATGGCGGAGTACGACGTGGTCTGGTGGATCTCCGCGGAACGCACCGCGCAGATCTCCCTGTCCTTGATGGAACTGGCACCGCGCCTGGGCCTGCCGACCGGGTCCGACGCCTCGTCGACCGTCGCCTCGGTCCTGGAGGCGCTGCGCATCGGCGTGCCCTACGCCCACTGGATCCTGGTCTTCGACAACGCCGAAAGCCCGGAATCCGTACGGCAGTTCTTCCCGGCCGGAGGACCGGGCAACATCCTCGTCACCTCGCGCAATCCCCAATGGGCCTCCGTCGCCCGGCCGCTGGAGGTCGACGTCTTCATGCGGGAGGAGAGCAAACAGCTGCTGCGCATACGCGGCCCGGAGATCAGCGACGCGGAGGCCGACCGGCTCGCGGAGACACTCGGTGACCTGCCGCTCGCCATCGAGCAGGCCGCCGCCTGGCACGCGGAGACGGGCATGCCCGTGGACGAGTACCTTCGGCTGCTCGACGAGAAGCGCGCGGACCTGCTGCACGGCACCGCGCCGCTCGGCAACCAGCATCCGGTGATAGCCGCCTGGAACATCTCCCTGGACCGGCTGGAGGCCAAGAGCCCGGCCGCGTACCAGCTGCTTCAGGTGTGCTCCTTCTACGCGCCCGAACCCATCCCGCGAACCATGTTCATGCAGACGCCGCACCGTCCCATCCGCCCCGAGCTGGATGCCGCCCTGGAGGATCCGATCCGGCTCGGCCGGGCCATCCGCGACATCGGCCGCTACTCCCTGGCCCGCTTCGACCACCGCACCCACTCCCTGCAGATGCACCGGCTGGTGCAGGCGGCTCTGCAGTTCCGGATGACGGAGGAGGACCGGGCCACCATGCGGCACGGGGCGCACATGCTGCTGGTGGCGAGCGACCCCAACGATCCCGGCAACGCTCTCCGCTGGGAGCGTTACGGCACCCTCTACCCTCACGTGGTCGTCTCCGGCGCGGTGGACTCCGACGAGTCCTGGGTACGCCGACTGGTGATGAACGAGGTCACGTACCTCCTGCGCTACGGCGACTACGGGTCCTGCCTGGAACTCGCCCGTTCCGCTTACGAGAACTGGTCCCGTCGGCTGGGCGAGGAACACACCCAGACCTTGCAGATCGCCCGCTGGCTGGGGTTCCTCCAGTTCAGTATGGGCCGCTACAAGGAGGCCGCCGAGCTCAACGCGACGACGTTGGAGGCCTATCTCAGGTCGCTGGGCCCCCACCACCAGGACACGTTCGACGCGCTCGGCAACGTCGCCATAGACCACCGCGTGCGCGGCGCTTTCGCTGAGGCCCTCGAACTCTCCGACTCCGTGCACCAGCAGTACCTGCAGCTCCTCGGTCCTGAAGACCCGGAGACACTGCGGGCAGCGCACAACCTCGGCGTGAGCCTGCGCCTGGTGGGCGAGTTCGCCCGCGCCTACGAACTGGACTAGCAGACCTGGCGCAAACGCGCAATGATCTTCGGCCAGGACCACATCGCCTCGCTGGGCACCTGGCTCGGGATGATCGTCGACCTCCGCGAACTCGGTTACTACGAGACCGCGTTGACCTACCACCGCGAGATCACCCAGCAGGCCACCACATTGTTCGCCGACAGCAATCCGTTCACCTTGTCCTGCATCCGCCTCCTCGCTGTCGCGCTGCGCAAGGCAGGAGAGCACGAGGAGTCCGCAGGGACGGCGGAGCGCATCCGCGCCGAGCTCGTGCGCCGGTACGGCGACCACAACCCCGAGTCCATGGCTGCCACCCTTGAGCTGCCCATTCATTTGCGGCACCGAGGGAACGTGGAGGAGGCGCTGCGCCTGGGTACCGAGATCTGCCGTCGCTACGAGGACACCTACGGCAAGCACCATCCGCACGCCCTGTCCGCCGCCGTGAACCTCGCGATCACCCATCGACGGCTGGGCGACCCGGCGGCCGCGCGATACATCGACGCCGCGGCGCTGGAGCAGCTCACGGAGACGCTGGGCGCGACGCACCCCTCGACGCTCGTATGCAGGACCAATCTCGCCAGCGACCACTACGCCCTCGGCGACACGGCCGGCGCGCTGAGCCTCGACACAGAAACGCTGCGCGGATTCCGGGAGGTCTTCGACGCCGACCACCCCTCCACCCTGGCCTGTGCCGCGAACCTCGCGATGGACCTGCGGGCCGTGGGACGCGTCGAGGAGGCGGAGGCACTGCGCAGCGACACCCGCAACCGTCTCCTGCGCACCCTGGGCAGCGGACACCCGGCGGTCGGCGAGGCTGCCGATCGGGACCACCGAGCAGACTGCGACATCGATCCGATGCCGCTGTGACGGACCCCGCGCCGGAGGACGTCATCCGCCAGGATCCGCAACGAGAGGTGCCCGTCCCCCACGCGGAGAACGGGCACACAACCAGGACGTCAGCACCAGGACATCAGCACGAGGGCATCAGCACGAGGGCATCAGCACCAGAACGTCAGCCCATCAACGCCGGCTCACTGCCGGACGCCGGGGCGCCCGCCGCCGGGTTCGCGCTCTCCTGCTCGCCGACCGCGGTGTCCTCCGCCCCCTCGACATGCTGCGCCGGCCGCTTCGGCAGCGCGAACATCAGGAGGAAGATCGCCACCATCACCCCCACGACCCAGCCCAGCGCGTGCTGGAAGCCGTTGACGAAGGCCGGGCCCACCTGGGCGGCGGTCAGGTGGTCGCCGATCTCGCCGAAGAAGACCACGGACACCAGGCCGAGTCCGAGCGCGTTGCCCATCTGCTGCACGGTGTTGATGAGGCCGGACGCCGAACCGGAGTGCTCGCGCGGGACCTCCGACAGCACCGCGTCGGTCAGCGGCGCCACGATGAAGCCCATGCCCGCGCCCATGACGACCAGCGGAAGCGCCATCTGCCAGGAGGCGATGGACAGGCCGTACCGCTCGGACTCCCAGATGTAGAGCAGCACCCCGGCCGCCATGATCAGCGCGCCGGCCTGGAGCACCTTGCGCCCGAAGCGCGGGACGAGCAGCTGCACCGACATGCCCGCCGCGGCCGAGACCGCGATCGAGAACGGGACCCCGGTCAGACCCGCCCGCAGCGGGCTCCAGCCCAGGCCAACCTGCATGTACAGCGTCCAGACCAGGAAGAAGATGCCGAGGCCGACCCCGAAGACGGTCTGGACGGCGATGCCCGCGGCGAAGCTCTTCACCTTGAACAGCGACAGCTCGACCAGGGGCGAACCGTCCCGCGCCGCCTTCCGCCGCTCGTACGCCACCAACGCCGCGAAGACCAGGAGGGCGCCGCCCATCGACACGTACCCCCACAGCGGCCAGCCCAGCTCACGCCCGCGCGTCAGCGGGTAGAGCAGCATCAGCAGGCCCAGCGTCACGAGGGCCACGCCGACGAGGTCGAGCTTGAGGGCCTTCGGGGCCTTGGACTCGCTGATGAAGCGTCGTCCCAGGATCAGCGCGGCGATGCCCACCGGCAGGTTGATGAGGAAGATCGGCCGCCACTCGAGACCGAAGAGGTTCCACTCGGTGAGCAGCGCGCCGAGCAGAGGGCCGGACACCGCGCCCAGGCCGACGATCGCTCCGAAGAGACCGAAGACCTTGCCCCGCTCGTGCGCCGGGAAGGTCGCGTGCACGATCGACAGCACCTGGGGCACCATCAGCGCGGCCATCCCGCCCTGCAGGATGCGCGAGGCGACGAGCATCTCCGGGTTGGCGGCGAAGCCGCACAGCGCGGAGGCGATCGTGAAGCCGCCTATGCCGACCAGGAAGAGCCGCTTGCGGCCGTGGATGTCGCCGAGCCGTCCACCGGTGATGAGCCCGGCGGCGAAGGCGAGCGCGTAGCCGGCGGTGATCCACTGGATCTGGCTGAAGGACGCGCCCTCGTCCCGCTTGATCGAGGGAATCGCGATGTTGACGATCGTGACGTCGACCAGGTCCATGAAGGCCGCGGTCATCACGATGGCGAGCGCGAACCAGCGCCGTCGGTCGGCCACGGCTGCCGGGCCCTGCGGCGGCTCGGCCGGACTGCTGAGAGTGGTCTCGGTGGAGGTCATGGCTTGAAGGTAGGCCCCCATTAGGTCAGATCACGTCCTAGATGTGCGGCACCCTGGGAAACATGACGACGGACACCCCGGCCCGACTCCTCCAGCTGCTCTCCCTCCTCCAGACGCCCCGCGAATGGCCCGGCGGCGAGCTCTCCGAGCGGCTGGGCGTGTCCCGGCGTACCGTCCGCCGCGACATCGACCGGCTCCGGGAGCTGGGTTATCCGGTGCAGGCGACGAAGGGGGCCGACGGCGGGTACCGGCTGGTGGCGGGCAAGGCGATGCCGCCGCTCGTGCTCGACGACGAGGAGGCGGTGGCGATCGCGGTGGGGCTGCGGGCCGGCGCCGGGCACGCGGTCGAGGGCGTCGACGAGGCCTCCGTACGGGCCCTCGCCAAACTGGAGCAGGTGCTGCCGTCCCGGCTGCGCCACCGTGTGTCCACGCTCCAGGCCGCGACCACCCCGCTGACCAGCGGGGACGGGGCGAGCATCGCGCCCGAGACGCTGACCGTGATCGCCGCGTCGGTGACCGGGCGGGAACGGCTGCGGTTCGCCTACCGCTCGGGGGACGACACCCCCTCACGACGCCTGGCCGAGCCCTACCGCCTCGTCTCCACCGGCCGTCGCTGGTACCTCGTCGCCTACGACCTCGACCGCGACGACTGGCGCACCTTCCGCGTCGACCGGATCGCCGAGCCCTTCGCGACCGGCGTCCGTTTCACGCCACGCGAACTGCCGACGGGGAACGCGGCCGAGTACCTGCGGCAGTCGATGTACGGACGCCAGGAGACGTACGACTTCGAGGTCACCTTCGCCGCGCCCGCCGCGTTCGTCGCGGCCCGCCTGCCCAAGTGGTTCGGCGCGCCCGAGCCGATCGACGAGCGCAACTGTCTGCTGCGTTCCTCCGCCGGGGACTCCGTGGAGTGGCTGGCGGTACGGCTCGCGATGGTCGACTGCGAGTTCACGGTGCGACGGCCGGCGGAACTGGTGGAGTGCGTACGGGAGTTGGGCGGGCGCCTGACTCGGGCGGCGGGCGGGGCGGGAGACGGGTCGGCGGGCGGCTCGGGGGGCGGGTCGGGAAACGGGTCGGGGGGCGGTCGCCGGGAAGGGCGCGGCGTCAGGGCCGGGTGAGCCCCGCGCGGGCCTGACCGGTCCGCGGCGCGCTCACACGGCTCCCCCGGGGGAAGTCACGCGGTGCCCCAGGGGAAGTCACGCAGCGCTTCCAGGTGGCGTACCGCGAGCGCGACCGGTCCGGCGAGACCGTCGGCCGGCTCGTCACCGGCGGCCCAGGCCTCCACCGCCACGCGAACCGCCGCACCGGCCACGGCGGCACCGAGCCGGAACTCCGCCCCGCCGCCCGCCATGGAAGCCCTCGCCTCCAGTACCCGCGCCAGCGTCCGCTCCGCCCCCTGACACGCCTCGCTCCACACCCTCAGCAGCGCCGGGCTCCCCTCGGCCAACCGGAGCAGAGCGCGGACCCAGTCCATGGACTCCGGTCGCACCCCGACGCCCGGGGTGAGGGTCTGGACGACGGCGTGGCGAAGCGCCTCCGGCACGGACAGGTCGGCCGGGGCGTCACGTACAGCCTCGGCCCACTTCTCGACGCCCGCGGAGAAGAGCGGGGCGAGGCACTCTTCCTTGCTGGCGAAGTAGCGGTAGAAGGTGCGTGGCGCGACACCGGCGGCGCGGGCGATGTCCTCGGCTCGGGTGGCGCGCAGACCGTGCCTCATGAAGAGCCCGGCCGCGGCCCGCGCGATCTCCATCCGGGTGGCGGCCTTGCGTCGCTCCATGAGCGAGAGCCCGGGAGCGGCGGCCGCGCGGTCGGTACCGGTCACGGACGGCAGGTTATGCCTCTGTGGCACAATCTGCCATCCGGGTCACCCCGGGGTTCAGGTACGGGGTGGCCCGTCGGCCTGCCCGAAAACCACCGCCCCCCCCGGAGCGAGGCCCGAACCACCCCCGAACGAACCCCGTCCCATCCCCGGACGAGCCCCGACCAATCCTGCCGAACCCTGCACAAAAAACTGCACAAAAAGGAGCCGAGCCCCGGCGCCAGGGGGGGGAAGGCGCCGAAGCTCGGCTCTGGAGAGTCCCGGCGCGGGGGGGGAGTGCGTCGGGACTCGGTTCTGGGGGGTCTTGGGGCTGCGCCCCGGGACCCTGAACCCTGGGCCCTGAAGTCTTGTGCCCAGAGCCCAGCGAGTTAAGCGGCGTTACATGGCCATGTCCGGTCGACTTATGGCCGACCTCGGGCCATCGGATCCGTCAGATCCGTCGAACCCGTACGAACCATACGTGTCACACCAACCACATGAACCACGCAAACCGCATGAACCGCGGACATTCTTAAGCCGCCGCGTCAAAACCGGTGTCGCGGGCCAGCTTCTTCAGCTCCAGCAGCGCGTGCTTCTCGATCTGGCGGATGCGCTCACGGGTGAGCCCGTGCTCCTTGCCGACCTCCGTGAGCGTGCGCTCCCGGCCGTCGTCGATGCCGTACCTCATCTTGATGATCGAGGCCGTGCGCTGGTCGAGGCGGCCGATCAGGTCGTCGAGCTCCTCGCTGCGCAACAGGGTGAGGACGGACTGCTCGGGCGAGACCGCGGAGGTGTCCTCGAGGAGGTCACCGAACTGGGTGTCACCGTCGTCGTCCACCGACATGTTCAACGAGACCGGGTCGCGGGCCCAGTCCAGGACGTCCGTCACACGCTCCGGGGTCGAGTCCAGCTCGGCGGCGATCTCCGCGTGCTCGGGCTCGCGCCCGTTCTTGCGGTTGAACTCGCGCTGCACGCGACGGATCCGGCCCAGCTCCTCGACCAGGTGCACGGGGAGGCGGATCGTGCGCGACTGGTCGGCGATGGAGCGGGTGATGGCCTGACGGATCCACCACGTGGCGTACGTCGAGAACTTGAAGCCCTTGCGGTAGTCGAACTTCTCGACCGCGCGCACCAGGCCCGCGTTGCCCTCCTGGATCAGGTCGAGCAGGGGCAGGCCGCTACGGGGATACCGCCGGGCCACGGCGACGACCAGCCGCAGGTTGGAGCGGATGAAGACGTCCTTGGCCCGCTCCCCCTCGGCGACCAGCGCCTCGAGCTCCTCGCGGGTCGCGTCCGCCTTGGGGGCATCGACCTCGTCGTCGAGGATCTGCCGAGCGAACACACCCGCCTCGATGATCTGGGACAGCTCGACTTCCTTGGCGGCGTCGAGCAGCGGCGTACGCGCGATCTCGTCGAGGTACATGCCGACCAGGTCGCGGTCGGCGATTTCGCCGCCTACGGCGCGAACACTGCGTGCCGCGTCGGTGGTCTCGCCGGTGGCGGACTGACGACGGGCGACGGCACGGGTTGCCATGCGTGCTCCCTTGCGATGGTGGGCTTGCGGGTCCTAGTGGCGGCTCGGACACTCTTCCGAGTGCCCGGCATCCGAAGGAAACAACGACTGGAATCCGGACAGAATTCCCAACCCGCCCCCCTATTTTTCTGATCATGCAGTACCCTGTGCCGCCACAGAGGGAGGTCGGATGTCAACGGAACGTACAGAGGTGCAGGTCAGGCCAGGAGTCGAGGCCGACCTCGACGCTCTCACGGCCATCTACAATCACTACGTTCGCGAGACGCCCATCACATTCGACACTGCCGTCTTCACCTCGGAAGAGCGTCGCCCTTGGCTGCTCTCCCACCCTGAAGACGGCCCGCACCGCCTGATGGTTGCAACGGACACGGACTCACAGGGGGTTCCCGGGAACGCACAGCGCATTCTGGGATACGCCACATCCAGCCCCTTCCGCCCCAAGCCCGCCTACGCCACCTCCGTCGAGGTCACCATCTACCTCGCCCCGGACGCGGGCGGCCGGGGCGTCGGCACACTGCTCTACAAGGCCCTCTTCGAGGCGCTCGCCGACGAGGACGTGCACCGCGCCTACGCGGGCATCGCCCAACCCAACGAAGCGTCCGTGCGGCTGCACGAACGCTTCGGGTTCCGGTACGTCGGTACGTACCGGGAGGTGGGCCGGAAGTTCGGCCGGTACTGGGATGTGGCCTGGTACGAGAAGGACCTCTAGCCCAAGGACCACTGGCTGAAGGACCTCCGGATGAAAGACCTCTGGATCAGCCGAACTGAACCGACCGCTTGGCCAGCCCCAGCCAGAACCCGTCGATCACCGACCGCTGCTCGTCCAGCTCGCCCGTGGCGTCCGCCGCGCCCATCGTCACGAAGAGCGGGGCGAAGTGCTCGGTGCGGGGGTGGGCGAGCAGGCCGGCCGGGGACTTGTGGCCGAAGTCGAGCAGGGCGTCCCAGTCACGGGCGTCCAGGGCGCGGTGGCCCCAGTCGTCGAACTCGACCGACCAGGAGGGGACGCCGCCCTGACGCAGCGCGGCCAGGTTGTGGGTGAAGAAGCCGGAGCCCACGATCAGGACGCCCTCGTCGCGCAGCGGCGCCAGCTTGCGTCCGATCTCCATCAGCTTCACCGGATCGAGGGTCGGCATGGAGATCTGCAGGACAGGGATGTCGGCGTCGGGGAACATCTCGACCAGGGGGACGTAGGCGCCGTGGTCGAGGCCGCGGTCCGGGATGTCCTGGACGGGAATGCCCGGGGCGCGCAGCAGCTTCCGTACGGACTCGGCGAGTTGGGGGGCGCCGGGGGCCGCGTACCGGACCTGGTAGTAGTGCTCGGGGAAGCCCCAGAAGTCGTAGACGAGCGGTACGGTCTGGACCGCGCCGAGGGCCAGCGGGGCCTCCTCCCAGTGGGCGGAGACCATCAGGATCGCCTTGGGACGGGGCAGTTCGGCGGACCAGGCGGCCAGCTCTCCGGGCCAGATCGGGTCGTCGGCGAGCGGCGGAGCGCCATGACTGAGGTAGAGGGCGGGCATGCGCTTCTGCGGGGCACGCCCCTCGGTGACGGCAGACGTGGCGACAGACATGGCGGCTACTCCCTCCGGGGGGTCCATCGTAAGACCGATTGGGAAGTTATTTGAAGTCTCAAGCTTCCACGCGGAACACTACTCGCGATTTGTTTAATATTCAAGAAGGGGCTCGTACAGTGGAGTACATGACTACGGCATCCGCATCCGCTGAAGAGCCGCGCTGGCTCACCGACGAGGAACAGCGCACCTGGCGTGCGTACATGAACGCCGCCACCCTCCTCGAGGACCATCTCGACCGTCAGCTGCAGCGCGACGCGGGCATGCCGCACGTCTATTACGGACTGCTCGTCCAGCTCGTCGAGGCGCCGCGCAGAAGGCTGCGCATGACCGAGCTGGCCATGAACGCGAAGATCACCCGCTCGCGCCTCTCGCACGCGATCGCCCGCCTGGAGAAGAACGGGTGGGTGCGCCGCGAGGACTGCCCCTCCGACAAGCGGGGCCAGTTCGCCGTCCTCACCGACGCCGGTTACGAGGTGCTGAGCAAGGCAGCGCCGGGCCATGTCGACGCCGTACGGCAGGCCTTCTTCGACCGGCTCACGCCCGAACAGCACAAAGCCCTCGGCGAGGCCATGCGGATCATCGCCGAGGGGCTGCAGCCGAAGGACGCGGGCGCGGACCTGCCTTGGCTGCGTTGATCGGGTTGACGGGGTGACCGGGCTGACCGGGCTGACGGGTTGACCGGGGGGCGGGTTGACCCGGGGGGCGGGTTGACCCGGGGGGCGGGTTGACCCGGGGGCGGACGCGGGTCCGCCCCGGTCCCGATGAACTCGGAACCGGGGCGGACCCTGGGAATCGTACGGGCGAGGCGTCCCCACCCCGCGCCCGTACTCGAAGCACCTGAAGCACCGGAGGTACCAGCGACGGTACGGGCGGTACGGGTGATCAGTGGGCGATCACCGGCACCTTGACCTCGTCCTCGACACCGTCGCCCGCGCCGGCGGCCGCGGACATGTCCGGGCGGCCGGTGTTGACGAGGGTCGCGGCGATCGTGGCCGCGACCACCAGGATGCCGACGGCGAACCAGATGGCGTTGGTGTAGCCGTTCACCATGCCCTGCAGCTGGACGAGCTGCTGCTGCGGCTTGGAGGTGGCACCGGCGATGTGGTCCTTGATGTACGAGGTGGTCGCCGAGGCGGCGATCGTGTTCAGCAGGGCCGTACCGATCGCGCCGCCCACCTGCTGCGAGGTGTTGACCATCGCGGAGGCGACACCGGCGTCCTTCGGCTGGACACCGTACGTGGCCAGGGACATGGCGGGCATGAACGCCGTACCCATACCGAGGCCGAGCAGCAGCTGGGCCGGGAGCAGCAGACCCGCGTAGGAGGAGTTGACCTCCATCTGGGTCAGCAGCAGCATGCCCACGGCGGCCAGGGCGAAGCCCGGTGCCATCAGCAGCCGCGGCGGGACGCGGGTCATCAGACGGGCGCCGATCTGGGTGGAGCCCGTGATCATGCCCGCGATCATCGGCAGGAAGGCGAAGCCGGTCTTGACCGGCGAGTAGCCCTTCACGATCTGCAGGTAGTAGGTCAGGAACAGGAACAGGCCGAACATCGCGATGATCGCGAGGCCGAGCGAGAGGTAGACACCGCCGCGGTTGCGCTCGGTGATGACGCGCAGGGGCAGCAGCGGGGCCTTGACCTTGGACTCGGTGAACACGAAGGCCGCGAGCAGCACCGCCGAGGCGACGAACAGACCGATGGTGGTGGAGTCGCTCCAGCCGTTGGACTCGGCACGGGTGAAGCCGTAGACCAGGGAGACCAGACCCAGGGTGGAGAGGACGACACCGGGGATGTCGAGCGGCGAGCGGTTGCGGCCGCCGGCCGGCTCACGGATGACGAAGTACGCGCCCAGGGCGGCGATGATCGCGAACGGGATGTTCACGAAGAACGTCCAGCGCCAGTTCAGGTACTCGGTGAGGAAGCCGCCAAGGATCAGGCCGACGGCGCCACCGCCACCGGCGATCGCACCGTAGATGCCGAACGCCTTGGCGCGCTCCTTGGCGTCGGTGAACATCACCGCGAGCAGCGAGAGCGCGGCGGGGGCCAGGAGGGCACCGAAGGCGCCCTGCAGGGCGCGGGCGCCGAGCAGCATCGCCTCGCTCTGCGCGGCGCCGCCGATGGCGGAGGCGCCCGCGAAGCCGATCAGACCGGTGACGAAGGTGCGCTTGCGGCCCCACAGGTCGGCGATACGGCCGCCGAAGAGCAGCAGACCACCGAAGGCGAGGGCGTAGGCCGTGATGACCCACTGACGGTTGCCGTCCGATATCCCCAGGTCCTGCTGGGCGGAGGGCAGCGCGATGTTCACGATGGTCGCGTCGAGGACGACCATCAGCTGGGCGAGCGCGATGAACGCGAGCGCTTTCCAGCGGTTGCTGTGTGCGTCGGCGAGTTCGGCCGCCGACTTCGCCGAGGCTGAGGTGCCTGTTTCAGACATGGGGATACCCACTCCGGTACTTCGCAGTGAAAAAGGTGAGGGAAGGTCACGGGAGCCGACGGCTCGTCGTCGTCGACGGCCGCAAGCCTCCGGAAGCTTGTCGGACTAAGGACTGGCGCGGCGCGCCGATCTCATCGGTCGGGCTGATCGGGCTGATCGGGCTGCTGGTCAGGCTGTTCGCAGATCCTCCACGGTGGCCGCCACTCCGGGCAGTACGGAGCGGGCCGGTGCCCGCAGACCGTCCAGGAACAGCTGCAGATGACGGTGCACGAAGCGGTCGATGCCCTGGCACGCGGTGCCGGGCAGCGGCCGGGTGAGCTGACTGACGGCGACCATGAGGTCACCTGACTCGACGTCGGGCCGCAACTGTCCGGCCTCGCGGGCACGCCTCATCAGCGCGTCGACCAACTCCATGGTCCGCTCGCGTGCGGCGAACAGATCCGGGTGGTGCTGGTCGAAGGCTTCGGAGAGCATGGGGCACAGGGCGCCGATCCGCTCGTCCGCCGCGAAGTGCACGAAGTCGCTCAGCGCCTGGAAGGCGTCGCCGCCCTCCATGAGAGCCGACTCGATCCACTCCGACGTGCGGTCCATGACCGAGCAGACGACTTCCCGCGCGAGCGCGTCGCGGTCCGGGAAGTTGCGGTACACCGTGGCGTTGCCGACACCGGCGCGGCGGGCGATCTCGTCGAACGGCACGTCGGGGCCGAACTCGACGAACATCTCACGCGCGGCGGCGACGATCCGCTCCCGGTTGCGCAGGGCATCGGCGCGGGGCCGGGGCACGCGACGCTTCACGGGGGTGGCGGTCTCCACGGCGTACTCCTCAGACGTAGGTGTAGGAAGACTGTGGCGCGATCCGGGGAATCCGTCCCCGTTTCGCTCGGACACATGGCTAAACGGGGAAACGGTCCCCGGTTATTTCCCGCATTCCCAGAGATCTGATGTGACCTGCGTCACTGGGTGTTCGGGGGTGGGGGCGGCGCGGTGTTGGGGGTCGGGGGCGGCCTGGCGGCGGGGGTGAGGGACGGCCTGGCGGCGGGGGTGGGGGGGGGGGCGGTCTGGCGGCGGGGGGGGGGGCGGCGGCGGGCGTGGGGGGCGGGCTGGCGTGGGGCGGGGCGGGCGGGCCTGGCAACGGG
>NZ_JAGXJM010000464.1:0-248 GCF_019091445.1 Streptomyces sp. GbtcB7 | reverse complement strand
GCCGCCGCCGGTCTCGTACTCGACGCGGACGAGACCGAGCGGCTGGAGGCGGCCGGCGAACCGGAGGCCGCCGACTACCCGTACGGGCCCCTCGGCGCGGGGCAGCGCAGCCGGGTCCCCGAGGGCGGGTTCCCGCTGCTGGACGACGCCTCATGAGCGGCCTGTTCCCGGCCGTCGGACATGTCGTGCTGGCGGTCAGCGAACTCGACCGCAGCGTGGCCTGGTACGAGCGGCTGTTCGACGCCCCG
>NZ_JAGXJM010000463.1:0-248 GCF_019091445.1 Streptomyces sp. GbtcB7 | reverse complement strand
CAGGCAGTCGAAGCCCTGCGCGCCTAGAGACGACCGCCGAACTCCGCCCCCACGAGGACGCCATGTGCAGCACCACCGGCACGACCACCGTCATCACCAACATCGCCAGTCTGGTCACCAACGATCCCTCCCTCGGCGACGGGTCCCCCCTTGGTCTGATCCAGGACGCGGCCGTCGTCATCGGAGGCGACCGCATCGCGTGGACCGGTGACTCAAGAAAAGCACCCGCCACTGACAACCGGGTCGAC
>NZ_JAGXJM010000462.1:0-249 GCF_019091445.1 Streptomyces sp. GbtcB7 | reverse complement strand
TCGGGTTTTCCCAACTCACGCGCCTCAAGCATATTTTGCCTTGTGCCTCATATTGTAGCATATTTTTTTCATGGTTTTCAAGGTGATCTTTGGATATCTATCACTTTAAGCTTTTCAAGGTACCCCTTTATTAATTAGTATATCTTTGGATTCAACATGAAGGGATACTCGTCTTCAATATGGGAAGAGAGAGATTGATCCCCTCATAATAAATTCCCCTTAGCCATGATGAGCGGAGTTTTCTCTTCT
>NZ_JAGXJM010000461.1:0-249 GCF_019091445.1 Streptomyces sp. GbtcB7 | reverse complement strand
CCTCGGGGGCGTTCCTGGAGGGGCGGGAGGACTCCGGGGCGGCGGTGATCCCGACCTGGTTGTTGATGCCGATGTGGACCGTGCCGCCGGGGCGGTAGCCACGCAGCTGCGACATGTTCAGCGCCTCGGCGACCACCCCTGGGCCCGCGAGGGCCGCGTCACCGGGCAGGCCGTCCGGCAGGCCGGTGAAGTCCGTGCGCCCCTGGTTGTTGGGGCCCGCCTGGGCGCGGGGGAGGCCCCGGAGGCCCG
>NZ_JAGXJM010000460.1:0-249 GCF_019091445.1 Streptomyces sp. GbtcB7 | reverse complement strand
GGAGGGTTTCCCCAAGCCGGTCACTGCGCTGTGCGCGCCCGTTCAAGATCCGTTTGGGCTCGTCGGTCAGTTTGGACACGGTGAGGATCGTAAGCGTTCGTTCGGGGGGTCGCCCACCCGCCGCTCGGCATCTGCTCTCCGAGTGTAACCGGGGGGGGGCCCCGATGCGGATTCCGCGGCCTCGCCCTCCCCCATGCCCAAATGACAAAGCCCCTGTTTGTCACACTATGAGGGGTCCATGTCCGGGAC
>NZ_JAGXJM010000459.1:0-249 GCF_019091445.1 Streptomyces sp. GbtcB7 | reverse complement strand
TGTCGAGCACGCTCGGAAAGCGCTCGGTGAGGAACGCGGCCTGTCCGCATTCGATCGCGACCGTCGCGACGATCGCGATCGGCAGCACGAGCTCGCGTGTGCGCAGGATCATCGGTAGCAGCACGCCGAACGGCACGAACAGCCCGACGTTCGCGGCGAACTCGACCCGGGGGTAGCTGAGCGCGGGCAACCGGCGCGAGAGGGCTTCGAGCAGCGGTGCGACGCCCGCATCCACCGGGGTCGGCCAGA
>NZ_JAGXJM010000458.1:0-249 GCF_019091445.1 Streptomyces sp. GbtcB7 | reverse complement strand
CGGCGGCTGCGGCATCCCACGTCGCGCCCGCGCAGCCGGCGCGGGACGCACTGGCCGGTCTCGAGGTCGAAGGGGGCCGCAGCGTCACGTTCGAGGTCGACGTCGTCGGCAAGGTGGAGCGCTCCGCCACGGGGTACCGCTTCGATGCGATCACGCGGTCCCCGCCCGTCGGCGATGCCGACCGGGCGTGGTCGGCTCCCGACATCGTCCCCCGGCCCGGGCGTGCACCGGGCCCCGCCTCGGCGGCCC
>NZ_JAGXJM010000457.1:0-249 GCF_019091445.1 Streptomyces sp. GbtcB7 | reverse complement strand
AACAG
Organism: Streptomyces sp. GbtcB7; assembly: GCF_019091445.1. Classification (NCBI taxonomy): domain Bacteria; kingdom Bacillati; phylum Actinomycetota; class Actinomycetes; order Kitasatosporales; family Streptomycetaceae; genus Streptomyces; species Streptomyces sp. GbtcB7. The sequence goes on along the minus strand of NZ_JAGXJM010000457.1, from coordinate 244 downwards.
TGCCGCCTCGAACGGCTCCCCAAACACGAGCAGCGGGACGGTGAACACCAGCAACGTCGCCACGACCACGCCGAGGGAGTACCGCTGTTCCACCTTCTCGATGAACAGTTGCGTCTTCGCCTTGGTCGCCGACGCCTGCTCCACCATCGTCACGATGCGGGCGATCACCGAGTCTGCGGGCGGACGGCCGACACGCACTTGCAGCATCCCGGTTCCGTTGACCGTGCCCGACAGCACCTCGTCC
>NZ_JAGXJM010000456.1:0-249 GCF_019091445.1 Streptomyces sp. GbtcB7 | reverse complement strand
AGCACATTTTAGCTAATAAGGTGTTAACGGGAAAGTTAATGGAAATGTTAATGAACAAAATGGCTGACGGATGAAGGGACAAATTCTGAATATCTGACAAACATTTGTAAATTGGTTAAACCGATTAGAGGAGAAGGATAGCCTGAAGTGCATGCATGGCGTTGCAAAATTTCTTCCAATTGGATATTGGCCTGGCATTAAAAGATGCTTTATACACTATACATGAGTTCCAAACTTCAAATAAAGGAC
>NZ_JAGXJM010000455.1:0-250 GCF_019091445.1 Streptomyces sp. GbtcB7 | reverse complement strand
GTTAGTTGTCGCCTGCTTGTCGGCTTTCACTTACTAACGCTGCTTGTTTGCGCTAACGCTAAGACCGAATATATGTTGCGCTTACGGAGAGTTATCTTGAACGTCCTTTCACCTATGTGTGAAACTATGCTTATTCACGGAGATATCATTTCCACTCAGCTACTGGCGCCCTGCCCTTCTTATGCGCCTATCTAATATGGACGCCCTGTTCCTCGTCTCTGGGTGCCGCAGAATGTCTTATTTACGTCTG
>NZ_JAGXJM010000046.1:67178-76635 GCF_019091445.1 Streptomyces sp. GbtcB7 | reverse complement strand
TGAGCAACGCGGTGAAGGTGTAGCAGACGTACAGCTCGACCACGACCACGGCGGCCAGCGTGATCCCCGCCATGGCCAGCGCTGCCGGGCCGGACTTCGCCGCGCCGCTGACCAGGCCGAAGTCGTCGTCGCGCTCCATCGACCGGCCTGGGTGGGACTGTGCCCAGCCCAGTACGTGGACCGGCGGCTGGGCGAGGGCGGCGGCGCGTTCGGCGGGGGTGACGATCACCGCGGTGCCGCCGTTGCTGGCCAGGCAGCAGTCGAGCAGATGGAACGGCTCGGCGATCCACCGGGAGGCCTGGTGGTCGGGGAGGGTGATCGGATCGCGCAGCTGTGCCAGCGGATTGAGCGCGGCCCACTCGCGCTGGGCAACGGCGATCACGCCCAGTTGTTCGCTGGTGGTGCCGTAACGGTCCATGTGCCGACGGGCGGCGATGGCGTACAGCTGGTTGGTGCTGAGCAGGCCGGTGGCCGCCATCAGGCCCTGCCAGCCGTTCAGTCGGCGGGTCGCCGCCCGGTACGCGGCCCCGCTGCCCCGGTCGGGCCGCAGCGGGGCGTCGCCGAAGACGCAGGCCACCGTGTCGGCCATGCCGGACCGGACGGCCATGGCGGCATACTGCACCATGGCCCCGGCGGTGGAGCCGTAGGAGTTCATCTCCGACAGCAGACCAAGGTCGCGCAGGCCGAGATCCTTGGCCAGGTCCAGGCCGACGTCCCGGGTGACGCCCGCGGAGACCAGCAGGCCGTCGATGTCACCGAGGGCCAGTCCGGCGTCCGCCGCGGCAAGGCGTACGGCGTCCGCCGCGAACCGGGCGGCGGTACGCCCGTAGACCTTGCCCATCTCGGTGACGCCGAGTCCGGCGATCACCGGACTCCGCCCTGATGCCGCGCTCATGTGTGGTGTTCTCCTCTTGACGGTTCGTTGGTGGCAGATGGTCGGCGGTCAGCGGGCCTTCCACACCGGGGCGCGTTTCTCTGCGAAGGCCCGTGGCCCCTCCTGGGCGTCCTCGGAAGTCCTCAGCTTCGCGATTTCGGCCGCGTTGACGCTCCAGAAGGCGTCCTCGGACGGCACTCGGCCGTCGCTGATCCCCCGGGCGATGCGTTTGCTCGCCTGGACCGCGAGCGGGGCGTTGGCGCAGATCCGCTCGGCCAGTTCCAGCGCCGCCCCGAGCACTCTGCCCTGCGGTACGACGTGGTTGACAAGGCCGAGCCGGTGTGCGGCTCCGGAGTCGATCGCATCGCCGGTGAGCAGGAGCTCCATGGCCACCTTAGGAGGCAGCTGCCGCGCGATACGGAAGGCTCCGCCGGCGGCCGCGATGATGCCGCGCTTGACCTCGGGGAGGCCGAACTGCGCTGTTTCGGCGGCTACCACCAGATCGCTGGCCAGAGCGATCTCCATGCCGCCGCCGAGAGCGAAGCCGTTGACCGCTGCGATGGTGGGCTTGCTGATGTGGTGCGTGACATATCCGGCGAAGCCCCACTCCTGGTGTTCCTCGGGGAGGCTGTTCTCGCCGCGTGCCACAGCCTTGAGGTCCGCGCCCGCGCAGAACGCCTTGACTCCTGCCCCGGTCACCACCACGGCCCGGATTTCGGGGTCCTTGTCGGCCTCGTCCAGCGCCTGGCCGACGCGCCGCGCGCACTCCAGGTCGATCGCGTTGCGGGCCTCCGGCCGGTTGAAGGTGATGACCAGCACCCGGCCCCGACGTTCGACCAAAACGGGTGATTCACTCATGTGTGCGTATTCCTCACTTCTGTAGTCCGGTATTTGCCGCCGCCTGGGCCGATGGCGTCTCCTCCAGGACCCCTTCCGTGATCAGCCGGTCGATCTCGTCCGAGCCCAGGCCCAGCCACTGCGTGCACACCTCGCGGGTGTGCTCGGCCTGTATCGGTGCCGGGCGCAGTCCTGGATCGGCCAGCCCACGGGAAAGGGCGGGGCGGGCCTCGGCGGGCAGCGGATCCGCGAAGTAGGGGTGGTCGAGGGCGGCGAAGAAGCCACGGGCGCTCAGTTGGGGGTCGTCCCGGTATGCGCTGACCCGCTGCATCGCGCCTGACGGGACCCCCGCCCGCTGGAGCAGTGCCATGGCCCGGTGTGGCTCGTGGGCGCTGGTCCAGGAGGTGAGGACCTCGTCGATCTCCTTGTGGTGGGCGAGCCTGCCGGCCGCGGTGGCCAGTCGTGGGTCCGCAGCGAGTTCCGGATGGCCGGTGGCACGGCAAAGCCGTTGCCAGTCGTCGTCGCCCCGGATGTCGATGACGCACCATTCGTCGTCGCCGGCGCAGGGGAACAGACCCTGGGGGGCGTCGGAGACAGCGCTGTTGCCGTGGGCGGTGAACGATCCGGGGCGCAGGGACTCGGCGAGGAAGTGGTCGGCCATGGCGCTGAGGATGGTCTCGGCCTGGGCGACGCTGACCGTGCCGCCGCGACCGGTCCGGCGCAGTGCGACGATCTGGGCGAGGATGGATGCCGCGCCTGCCCTCCCGACCACATGGTCGGGATAGATGGTGATGGCGTCGCTGAAGCTGTCCGCCACGTCCGCATAGCGCCAGATCGACGTCAGCCCGGCAGCGGCCCGCACCAGCGGGCCGTAGCCCATCTGCCTGCTCCACGGGCCACTGGAGCCGAAGGCACTGCTGGTGGCCATGATGATCCGCGGATTGACCCCCTTCAGTACCTCGTATCCCAGCCCGAGGGACTCCAGAGTGCCGGGCTTGAAGTTCGACAGGACGATGTCGGCACCGGCGGCCAGCCGCTTGAAGAGTTCGGCACCCTCGGGGGAGCGGAGGTTGAGCCCGAGGCTGCGTTTGTTGCGGTGGCCCCAGGCGACCGAGGTGGTCATGGGCTCGCCGGTCATCGACTGGCGTCCGCCGTCGGGGAAGGCCCGGTTCTCCACTTTGACGACGTCCGCACCGTGGTCGGCGAGCAGCCGACCCAGCTCGGCGCCCGCCACGATGACGCCGAGATCGAGCACCCGCAGCCCCCGCAGCGGATGGCGCCGTACGGGCTTCGGCTCCGACGGTGCTTCCTCGTGGGTACGGCTCCGGAGTTCAGCGAAGATCTCCGCGTTGTGTTCTCCGAGCTGTGGCGCGCGATGGCGCAGTCCCGCCCGCTCACCGTCGATCTCGACGAAGCCGGTGGGAACGCGGCCGGTCAGGCCCGGCGCGAGCTCCAGATCGACGAGTGCCCCGCGTGCGAGGAAGTGGTCGGTGTTCAGTACGTCGCCGGGGGCGAGCAGGGCTGCGATCGGAACCCCATGCCGCTGGCCCTGCTCCACCAGTTCGGCCGCCGGGGTGTCCCGGAACAGCTTGCCGATGAGCGGGTAAATCCGGTCGGCCGCCTGGAAACGGACCCCCACCTTGTCGTACCGGGGATCGGCGAACTCCTCGGGCTCACCCAGCCAGGCCCACATGCCGCGCCACTGCCGGGCGCCCAGCACCGCGATCCGTACATGCCCGTCGGCGCACGGGAAGATCGGGTAGAGGTGCCGGGCCTCGGGGCGCCCCCGCGGCAGGTCGGAGGCGGGCACACCACCGGTCGCGGACCCGCCGACGCCGAACCCCGGGTCGAGGATCTGCGCCACGGCTTCGTGGACGGAGAAGTCGATGTGATCGCCGTGGCCGGTGTCCAGCCGGTTCAGATAGGCCAGCAGGGCGACCCACGCGGCCTGAAGGGCGGCGGACTCGCCGGCCAGTGGGCCCGGCGGCAGCAGCGGCGGGAGCCCGGGGATGCCGGAGCGGGAGAGCACTCCGCCCAGGGCGAGGTGCACCCGGTCGGTGGCGACGTGGTCCCGGTAGGGGCCGGTCCGTCCGAAGTCCGTGATCGACAGCACTACGAGCCGGGGATCGCGCGCCGACACCTCTTCGGGGCTGAGCCCCGGCTCGTGTGTGGTGCCGGGGCGACTGGACTCGATCAAGATGTCCGCAGAATCCAGCAGAGAGATCAGTCGCGCGCGGTCGTCCGGGGACGCGGGGTCGAGCACGACGCCGCGCTTGTTGGCCTGGTGGGTGGAGAAGAACAGGCTCACCTCACCGTGAAGTGGGGCGGTCCGCCGGGAGGCCGCGCCACCGGGGGGCTCGACGAGGATCACATCGGCGCCGAGATCGGCCAGGAACCGTCCGCAGGTTCCGGCCCTGCCATCGGACATGTCGACCACCCGGACACCGTCAAGCGGTCGGGGCACGAACCCGCTGTCTGTCACGATCTCCATCGCCTTTCGCTCGATGCTGTCCCGGAGAGCCCCGCCCGTGTAAACGGACCGGATTTCCGCGGACAGGGCGCAACCTGCCCGTAGCAATTCAGGGGCGCGGACGAATTTATATTCCGCAGGGAGCCGCAGAATTCTCGATTACCCGCGCGTTGCCGCCATGTTAACTGGGGTTCTTCGGGTCATGCTGGCACATCGGTGCGCATCTGTGAATTGCCTATTCCAGCACGTGCGCATTGCCGATCCGACGATGTGCCAGGTGCCCGGCAGTCCGCGTTCCGCCCCAGTTCCAGCTGCCTGGTCCTGGTGACCGGAGCCCTGCTAGCCTGGCCGGGTCATGGATATCCAACAGATCCGTTACTTCGTGGCCGTGGCCGAGGAATCGAACTTCGGGCGTGCGGCGCGAAGTCTTCAGCTCACCCCGTCACCCTTGAGTCGCCGAATCCGCGATCTTGAGAACGAACTCGGATCAGATCTCTTCGTCCGCGAGTATCACCACGTCGAGCTGACGCGATTCGGTCAAAAATTCCTGGAACCCGCCCGTGATCTGCTACGGAAATTCGAGAACCTCAAACGTCTGTCTCTCGACCCGGAAGCCCCGACCCGGTTCACCTGCCGCCTCGGCGCACCACCCCTGGCGCCGCCCCTGGCACTCGACACCGTGCTGGACACCTTTGAGCGAGTGGCACCGGAGGTCGAGCTTCCGATCACACTGAGCTCAACCGCCGAACTGCTTGCCAAGCTGGCCCACGGCAGCATCGACCTGGCCGTTGCCCATCTGCCGGTCGACCAGACGGGGCTGGAGAGCCTCCGGCTCGCCCGGACCGGGATGGGGATCGTGATGCGTGGTGACGACCCGCTGGCCGAGCGGAGTTCATTGACGATGTCCGACATGGCCGGCCGGCAGTTCCTGCTGACCTCGGCGAAAGTGCATCCGCTCAGAATGGGCATGATGCACGCTCTGCTGGCCGAGGCCGGTGTCCACTGCATGCCGGAACTGCCGCACAACGACGCCGTCCAGGTCGGTGTGCACATCAGCCGGACCGGGTGCCTCGGTTTCATGGTCGCGGATCCCGGTCCGTTGTTCGCCCGGATCTTCACTCCGCCGGACTTCACGGTCGTCCCCCTGGACGAGCCCCGCCTCGCGCTCTACGTGGGGCTGGCCTGGCGTACCGGCGATGAGCCACGCGTTCCCGGCCTCGCCGCGGTACTGGCCGAGTTGCGAGATACCGCCCATGTTCAGGGCCTGTTCTGAGTTGCCCCGCGGAGTTGCGACGCCCGGCAAAGGGCCTGTCCGGAGTTGTGATCCGGGCTCGGGCCTGCCCTGACAGGTCTGAGCGGAAGTCGTCTGCGGCCATGATCGAGGCCTACAGGGCGATGTTGAGTGCATGACACCGCGATGGGCTGGGGTGAGTCGCCGGGAGAGGACCAGGCACCCACCCGCCCGCGGGACGCCGGGACGATCGGTGCCAGAACTGCGCCCTCATCGGCCATGGATGGCCGATGAGGGCGCGTGGCACCTGTTCACCGGCGGCAGGCACCGCTGTCTCCGTCTCCGGCGCCGCTGTCCCGCCGCGAATTGGTCAGCGGTGGAGGACGGGGCTCGGGCATCGTTCCACCGGGGGCGCTTCGCAACTGGGCCGACCGGCTACGCGGAAGAGTAAGGCCGACGCCTTCGGGCTTGGCAGACGGCCGCGGCGGGGTTCTGCCAGGAGGGTCTGCCCGGTGCCGCAGCCGTCGTGGCGTTCCTCACCTCATGACCGGCTCATGACCCGGTGGGAGGGAGCACACCGAAGTGCTGTACTCAGGCCTTGACGCCATCGGCCTCGGCGGACAGCTCGGCCCAGTCGCCCCAGGTCTTGAGCCGCTCGGCATAGATGTGCGGGACGACCTGGTGGGGCACGGCGCCGAAGAAGACCCGCAGCGGGGGGTTCTCGGCGTCCACGATCTTCAGCAGAGCCGGGCCGGTAGCGGCCGGGTCGCCCGGCGTGATGCCGCTCTGGGAGGCGATCAGGGCCTCGCGCACACCGTCGTAGGCGGCGATGCCCTCGGACTGGACCGCGGAGGAGCCGGCCCAGTCGGTGCTGAACCCGGCGGGCTCGACGAGGGTGACCTTGATGCCGTGCCCGGCGACCTCGGCGGCCAGGGATTCGGTGAAACCTTCCAGCGCCCACTTCGAGGCGTGGTAGCCGCCGAGGGCCGGGAACGCGACGATCCCGCCGATGCTGGAGATCTGGATGATGTGGCCGCTGCCCTGCCCGCGCAGGTACGGCAGGACCGCCTGGGTCACCCACAGGGCGCCGAACACGTTTGTCTCGAACTGATCGCGGATGCCCTGCTCGCTGAGCTCCTCGATCGCGCCGAACAGCCCGTACCCGGCGTTGTTGACAACGACGTCAAGCTGCCCGAAGTGCTCCTTGGCCCGCTTCACGGCCTCGGTCGCGGCGGCCTTGTCCGTGACATCCAGGGTCAGCGGCAGGATCGCGTCACCGTAGGCGATGAGCAGGTCCGCGAGGGACTCGGTGCTGCGGGCGGTGGCGGCCACCTTGTCCCCGCGGGACAGGGCGGACTCGACGAACTGGCGGCCGAAGCCGCGGGACGAACCGGTAATGAACCAGACCTTGCTCATGGTGTCCTCCGAGGACGAAAGGGAGAGGGGCGTGGGTTATCGACAGATGGAACCCTACTCCATGTTGGTACTGAGTCCCACATTGGGTCTGTGTATGATGTGGGTATGGCAGCTACGCCGAAGACCTCCACCACCCGGCCGGCCGGATCACCGCCACTCCGCGACCGGATGCGGCGTGCGATGCGGGCCGAGGTCGGTGCTGTGGCCTTGCGCTTGTTCCTCGAACAGGGCTTCGACAAGACGACCGTCGACCAGATCGCCGCCGAGGCCGGACTGTCGCGCACCAGCTTCTTTCGCTATTTCGGCACCAAGGAAGACGTTGTCTTCGGCAATCTGGAGGAACTCGGGCAGCAGCTCGTGGTGGCGTTCGCCGCCCGTCCCGAAGGCGAGCAGCCGTGGGAGTCTCTGCGCCATACCTTCGACGTGATCGCCGAAGTGAACGGTGACGAGCCGGAGCGGGCGCTGAACTTCGCCCGGATGCTGAGTGAGACTCCGTCCCTCAAGGCCCGGCACTGGGAAAAGCAGCTGTCCTGGCAGAACCTGCTCGTGCCCGAGGTCGCACGTCGACTCCGTGTCGGCGGGGCGGACGCCGAGGACCTGCGGGCGCACGCGCTGGTTGCCTCCGCGCTCGCCTGCCTCGACGCGGCTGTCGACGCGTGGACCGCCTCTGAGGGGGCCGTCGACTTCCCGCTGCTCCTCGACACGGCAATGGGTGCGTTGAGCGAGTAGACCGAGGCCGGTCAGTCCCCTCGCCTCGCCAGGGCGGACGCGACACGGTGGCGGCACGGGGCCGGTCTCAGGGGTGCGGGGCGAGGCCCTGCTCCAACTGACGCAGCGTCACGAGCCGCCCGATCGTGCGAATCCACATCTCCGGCTCAGGTCCGTGGTTCTGCGGAGCTGACCGAGTTGGCAATGCGCGATGCCCGTCGGGGTCGACGGGCATCGGCCATGCGTCGGTGTCAGCTCTGGGCAGTCACCGACTCCAGCAGGTCGGCGAACCGCTCTCGGGCTTCCTCGCGCCGGGTGGGGATGTGTTCCGAGGGGACGGCGCCCGCGGGAGCGGCATAGCCACGCAGGATCTGCCGGGCCACGCTGTCCCGGTGGACCTCGTCGGGACCGTCGTAGAAGCGAGCTGCCCTTGCCCGGCGATACATGGCCTCCAGGGGGAGGTCGGTGCTGAAGCCGAGTGAGCCGTGCGCCTGGACGGCACGGTCGATCACGTCGTGCAGCACACGCGCGCCGTAGTACTTGATGTACGCGATCTCCTTCCTGGCTGCCTTGAACCCCTGCGTGTCGGCGATCCAGGCGGCATGGAGAGTCATCAGCCGGGCTGCGTGCATCTCCGCCGCGGAGTCGGCGATCCAGTTACGCACGGTCTGCTTGTCGGCCAGCACTCCGCCCTGGACCTGGCGGTGGACGGACCGCTCGCACAGCATGTCGAAGGCGCGTCGGGCCTGGCCGAGCCACCGCATGCAGTGGTGGATCCGACCAGGCCCCAACCGCACCTGGGCCACGGCGAAGCCGGCCCCACGCTCTCCGAGCATCGCCTCCTTCGGCACCCGTACGTCTTCGAAGACCATCTCGGCGTGCGAGGCGTAGTAACCGGGGCGTGGGCTCGGTTCCTCCATCGATCCGAGGTCGCGCAGCACACGCATGCCGGGAGTCCCGCTCGGGACGATGAACTGAGAGACGCGCCGGTGGCGTTCGGCCTCGGGATCGGTGACCGCCACGACGATGACGAAGCCCGCCAGGGAGGCGTTGCTGATGAACCCCTTGTGACCGTTGATCACCCACTCGTCGTTGTCGAGGACCGCGGTCGTGGCGAGTTGGGTCGGGTCGGAGCCCGGAGTGTCCACCTCGGTCATCGCGAACGCGGACAGCACCTCACCGGCCAGCAGCGGCTCCAGCCAGCGCAGCTTCTGCCCCGGCGTGCCGGACACGGCCAGGATCTCGCTGTTCCCCGAGTCCGGGGCCTGGTTGCCGAAGACGAGCGGGCCGAGGGGAGAGGTGCCGAGGTTCTCGTGCATCAGCCCCAGCTTCACCTGCCCGTAGCCCTGACCACCCAGTTCGCGGGAGAGGTGGGTGGCCCACAGACCGCGTCCCTTGACCTCCCGCTGCAGAGGGAGGATCACATGGCGGAGTTCGGGCCAGGTGAGTTCCAGTGTTTCGAGCGGCCAGACCTCTTCACAGACGAACTGTTCCATCCAGTCGAGGTGTTTCTGGAACTCGGGATCGGTTGAGAATTCCCATGCCATGGGGTTGCCTCCAGGTCAGGCTGCGGCGATGTGGGCTCGGGCCCGGGAGAAGAGCCCGAGGGCGACGGCGTGCAGCCGCTCGCCCACGGGTTTGGGTGCCTTCCCGGCCAGAGCGCGGGCGTGAGTGCCTTCGAGGACGATGCCGAGTTTGAAACACGCCAGCACCGTGTACCAGGCGAGGGCCGACAGGTCGCGGGTCGAGTGTTCGGCGTAGCGGGCGACGATCTCCTCGGGGGCCGGAAGTCCGTCGGGCAGGTCGAGCAGGTCCGGCCCTGTGTCCGGACGATCGCGCTGCGTGGGCCAGGTGGCCAGCAGCCAGCCGAGGCCGGGCAGCGGGTCGCCGGCGTGGACGGAGACGAGGAGTACGCCGTCGA
>NZ_JAGXJM010000046.1:0-67168 GCF_019091445.1 Streptomyces sp. GbtcB7 | reverse complement strand
CGAGCAGCGGGTCGCCGATCGTGCACATCCCCCAGTCGACGATTGCGGCGATCCGCGGCTGCTCGTACGCGTACAGCACGTTGGCGAGGTGGTAGTCGCCGTGCATGATTCCCGGGATCCAGTCGGCCGGCCGGTTCCGCTCCAGCCAGTCGGCTACCTGCTGGAGCCCCGGGAGGTCCGGGCCGGGGTAGCCGGGGAGCCGGTCGTACGACTCCAACTCGGCGAGCCAGCGCGGGACCTGCCGTTGGAGGAACCCCTCGGGGCGCCCCAGCCCGGCCAGGCCGACCGAGCGGTGGTCGACCGACCCGAGGGCGGCCAGGGCATCAGCCGCGGCCAGGCCCATGCGATGCCGGAGGGGTGCTTCCGAGGCGTACGTGGCCGGAATCCCGACGGTGGCGTTGAAGCCCTCGACCGGCTCCATCAGGTAGAAGACGGCGCCGTCGAGGACTGTCTCGTCCAGGCAGGCGGCGAGGAGCCGGGGGTGTGGCACCAGGGTTGCGGACAGCGCCTGAAGGACCCGTATCTCCCGGCGCAGTGAGTCATTGCTACGGGGCCGCAAGTGCTCGGGGCCGCGGCGCAGCACGTAAGCCCGACCACCGCGCTCGAACCTGAGCAACACGTTCTGTGTGCCGCCACTGATGGGCGCCACCCGTTCGACGGGGCCGCTCGGCAGCTCCTGGGTGTCCATCCATGCCGCGACGGCGCCGAAGTCCACCACCGCGGGGTCGACGACATCCGCCCCTGCCCGGCTCTTTGGGTTTACCGACATGAGACGTATTCTAGCGACCGCTCAATACATTAATCTAGGGCCGGAGACGGATGGGATCGTGCCTGGTACCGGTCCCGGTCCGCGCGCAGCGGTGGCGCTGGCGCGGTGGCGCTTCCCGCCCTGAGGGCCTGACGTTCACTGATGACGAATCGAGATTCCGCATGACGATGGATGGCAAGGTGGCGCTTGTCACCGGCGGCAGCCGGGGACTTGGGATGAGGATGGTCACGGCGTTCGCCGCTCTGGGAGCGGATGTGATCATCGCCAGCAGGAAACTGGAGAACTGCGAGAAGCTGGCGCAGTTCGTCGGGGAGGAGTACGGGCGCAAGGCGCTGCCGGTGGCCTGCAACGTGAGCGACTGGGAGCAGTGCGACGCCCTGGTGGCGGCGGCTTACGCCGAATTCGGCCGGGTCGACGTCCTGGTGAACAACGCGGGCCTGTCGCCCCTCTATCCGAGCCTCGACCAGGTCGGAGAGGGACTGTGGGACAAGGTGATCGGCATCAACCTCAAGGGGCCGTTCCGGCTGTCATCACTGATCGGCACCAGAATGGCCGCCGGTGACGGTGGATCGATCATCAACATCAGCTCGATGGCCGCCATCCGCCCGGCCCCCGAACACCTGCCGTACGCCGCGGCCAAGGCCGGGCTCAACGCGCTCACGGAAGGCCTCGCGCAGGCATTCGGGCCCACCGTGCGGGTCAACGGCATCCAGTGCGGGGCCTTTCTCACCGATATTTCCGAGGCGTGGACTCCGGAAGTCGTCGAAGTGCTGACCCGAGATGTCGCTCTCGGACGGTGTGGTGAACCCGATGAGGTCGTCGGCGCCGCCGTGTACTTCGCCACCGAGGCGTCATCCTTCGCCACCGGCGCGACTCTCAGGCTCGACGGTGGCGTCAGGTAGTCAGGCAGCAACGGCCGCTCACTCTTCGGCGGTCGGCCCCGTGCCGCGTTCCATCCCCATGGTGCGCGGTACGGGGCGAACCCCGCGGCGGAGATCGTGTACCGGCTGCCGGCGGCGCGCACCACGGTGGACAGAACCGGGGCCGCCGATCGGCGGTGACGCGTCGCGACGGTGATGTGGCGTGGCGGTCGATACCCCCGCCCGCCGTCCCCGCGCCGGACACGGTGATCGTCGGCTTCGGGGGCAGCAGCAGGGCTGGGTCAGTGCGCGGTGCGCAGCGCGCGCTTGAGGACCTTTCCGGTCGGTCCGACCGGCAGAGCGTTCACGAACTCGATGCGTTTGGGGCACTTGTAACCGGCGAGGCGCTCGCGCGCGAAGGCGATGAGCTCGTTCTGGCCGACTTCGGATCCCGTACTTCGTACCACCACGGCGGTGACCGCCTCGCCCCAACGCGTGTCGGGCCGGCCGATGACCGCGACCGACGCGACCTCGGGGTGATCGGCGAGCACGGCCTCGACCTCGACGGGGTACACGTTCTCCCCGCCAGTGATGATCATGTCCTTCATGCGGTCACTGATGAAGAGATAGCCGTCCGGGTCAAGTCTGCCGACATCGCCGGTACGCAGCCATCCGTCGGCGTCGATCGCCGCCGCGGTCTCCTCGGGGCGGTTGTAGTAGCCGGGGCTGTTCTGCTGGGAGCGGATGCAGATCTCACCCGGGGTGTCGGACGGCAGCGTCGCCCCCTCCGCATCCACGATCTTGAGCTCCGCCCACGGATACGGCTTCCCGACCGACCGCAGCAGATATTCGCGCGGACCGCCCGGGTCGTGGTCCGCGGCGTCCAGCTGGACCACCACGCCCGTCGACTCGGTCAGCCCGTAGGTCTGGAACAGAGGGCACCCGAAGGTGGCTGCGGCCTTGCGGAGCAGTGCGGGCGTGGCGGGGGAGGAACCGTAGGCGATCGACCGCAGCTGTGAGTAGTCCCGCGTGTCCGCGCCGGGCAGGTCCACCAGTGTCTGGATGGCGGTGGGTACGAGGAAGGTGTTCGTGATCCCGGCCTCCTCGAGCGTGGCGAGCAACTCCTCTGGCACCAGCTCGCGGACGAGGACGCTGTGTCCTCCCGCGGCCAGCACGATCAGCAGCATGCCGAGCCCTCCGATGTGGAACAGCGGCATGGCGTCGAGGCACTTCGTCGAGCTGTCCACGGCCCAGTAGCGCCCGGCCTGAACGAGGGCTCCCACGTTGCTGTCGGTGGTGAGCACACCCTTTGGACGGCCCGTGGTGCCCCAGGTGTAGAGCTGGGCGACCACATCGCCGGGGTGTCCCTCGTGCAGCGGATCCCGTGCGGGCTGCCGCCCGATCCATCGCTCGTACTCGGCACCGACGACCACCACGGACGGCGCCGGGTCGAGCCCCTTTCCCGCTTCGAGGGCGGCCGGGAGGAAGTCCTCGTGCACGATCAGGACAACCGGTCGGGCGTCCTCCATCACTGCCCGCAGCTCGGGTACCGCGAGCCGCCAGTTGAGCGGAACGGTCACCGCGCCGATCTTCGCGGAGGCGAGGAGAGTCTCCGCCACCTCGATCGAACTCCTGTCCAGCACCGCGATGCGGGAGCCGGGGACCGCACCGGACGCGCGCAGCGCCTGTGCCATCCTGGAGGTCCGCTCATCCAGCTCGGCATAGGTGACGGTCCGCTCTCCCACGCTCAGCGCCGGCGCGGCGCCCCGCTCCCGCGCATGGCGCCGCGGTTCATCGGCGAGTCGGTACTCCATGGCGGCTCCCGGTCTTTCCAAGTCTGGGCAGAATTTGTCTGGCGATCGAAGTTTGGTCGTGGTGCGGTCGGGGACGTCGGCACTGAGCCGACGCACCGCGCCCGCGTTCGGGGGATGAGGTCTAGAGACCGTCGGGCCGCGACGGCCAGGGGGGTACGAAGCCCGGGTAGTCCTTGCTCACCAGCCCCGGGAACCGGGCCCGACGCTTCTCGAGGAAAGCCATGACGCCTTCGGCGGCGTCGGCTGACGCACCGGTCTCGTGCAGCGCCCTCGACTCGAGCCGGTGTGCTTCCCACGGACTTGACTCGCCCAGCATCGACCACAGCAGTTGGCGGGCCAGGGCGACCGAGACGCCGGACGTGTTGTCGACGATTTCCCGTGCCACGGCCCGAGCCGTCTCCAGCAGTTCGTCCCCGGCGACGATCCGGGAGACGAGACCTCCGGTCCGTGCCTCCTGGGCATCGAACACCCTGCCTGTGGCCACCCACTCCATCGCCTGCGAAATGCCCACGACACGGGGGAGGAACCAGGAGGAGGCACCGTCCGGGACGATTCCGCGACGTGTGAACACGAAGCCGAAACGGGCGGAGTCCGCAGCCAGCCGGATGTCCATCGGCAGGGTCATCGTCGCACCGAAGCCGACCGCGGCTCCGTTGACCGCGGCGATGACAGGCTTGCGCAGGGCCGCGAGGCGCAGGGTGACCATCCCACCGAAGTCCTGCGGTACGCCGTCGATCTTTCCGTTGATGGCGGCGGTACGCCGCTCTTCGCCGTGCGGGGCCTCGGTGTTGAACGTGTCAGCGCCCTGACCGAGGTCGGCACCCGCACAGAATCCTCGTCCGGCTCCCGTGACGATGACCGCCCGGACCTGGTCGTCGGCGTCGATCGCGTCGCATACGCCGATGAGTTCCGCGGCCATCGTTCTTGTCAACGCATTGAGCCGATCCGGCCGGTTGAGGGTGATCGTCGCGATTCCGTCCGTGAGCTCGTACGAAATCTCCGTCAGACTCTGGCTGTTCATTCAACCTTCTATCGAAGCGTGTGTGACATGAACTCCGTCGTGTGAGACACGATCTCGCTTGGCTGCCATGTGAGCCCACGGCGGAACCCCCGCTTGGTGGCAAGGGCGAACGGGCACGGATGGATCGCCGGGAAGGCGCGGATCGATCCCGGAGAGGGCGGCTCCACCCCGGCGTCTGCCCGGGCCGCGCGTCGGGCCCAGGTTCTCCCACGACGAGATCTCGCACGGGATCTCATTCGGTAGGAAACGTGTTTAGCGACCGCTAGTTCAATGGGTTGGCACCATCATGGCTCCTTCCCCATCGCCGTGCAAGAGCCGTGTGACAGGGGCGCCGGTGGTCGCTCGCTCCGCCGTGTGCGGGTGGCCGAACCATCGACCGGAGCGCTTGATCCGGGGCGCCCCCGCGTGCCGTCGGCCCTGACCGTGGCCTGCCGCCCCGCTGCCGCTGTTCGGGGACCGTGCGTAACGTGCTCACGCCGTTGGACCGGTGTCCGACGACGCTGGCGCGATGCAATAGCGTGGGGCCGTGAATCGCCCAGCGCCCGATGAAGCCGCAGCCCCACGCCGACGCCGCGGACGTCCGCCGGGGAGCGGCACCGAGCAAGGCGCGGCAGCTCGGGAGCGCATCATCCGGGCGGCCGTGGAACTCTTCTCCGAGAAAGGGTTCCACGGCACCGGCGTAGGTGACATCGGGGCACGGGCGGGCATTCAACGGGGTGCGCTGTACTACCACATCCGCTCGAAGGAGGAGCTGCTGTGGGAAGTCCTGCGCAGGTACACCGAGGAGGCGCTCGAAGGCGCCGAATCCATCGCCGGGACCGATGCCGACGCCGTGGAGAAACTGCGTCTGCTCATCCGCCACCACGTACGGATCATCGCCGACCACCGGGACGAAGTGGCCATCCAGCAGCGCGACGCGGACGCCCTCACGGGCGAACGGGCCGTCGAACTGCAGGCACTGCGTGATCGGGTGCAGGCAGTGTGGCAGGGAATCCTCGACGAGGGATACCGAACGGGGCGGTTCCGCACCGCGGACCACGTCATCACCAACGGACTGCTCGGCATGGTCAACCTGGTGTACCTCTGGTACCGGCCCGGTCAGGGCGACACTCCGGAGACCATCGCCGAGAAGTTCCTGAGTGTGCTGTCCGGAGGTCTGCTCACGGGGCCGGAAGCCGAGCGCCGAGACGCCATGTGAGGTGGGGCACTCATGCCGTTTCGGTGTCTTTCGGGTGGCACGGACCGCGCGCGTCCCCGGCCGGTCCGCGGTCACCGGCCCTGCCAGCGTGGCGCTCGCCGCTCCGCGAAGGCGACGGCTCCCTCCCGGGCGTCCGCCGAGCGGCGCACCGGATCGACGAACTCCTCCTGGCGGGCGAACTGTGTGTCCTGCGACCAGTCGAGTGACGCCGTCAGCACGTCCTTGGACGCCTGTACCGCCAGTGGCGCGTTGTCCGCGATCAGCCGGGCCAGTTCGAGCGCGGCGCCGCGCGCCGCGCCGTCCGGCACCACCTGGTTGACCAGGCCGAGTTCAGCGCAGCGGGCTGCCGTCAGCGGGCGCCCGGTGAGCACCATCTCCATGGCGATGTTGCGTGGAATCCGCCGGGGAAGCCGCAGCAGCCCGCCCGCGGCCGCGGTCAGCCCGCGCCGGACCTCGGGCAGTCCGAACGTCGCGCTCTCCCCGGCGACCACGAGATCGCAGGCCAGCGCCATCTCGAAGCCGCCGCCGAGGGCGGGCCCCTCGACGGCCGCGATCAGCGGCTTGCGCGGTGGCCGTTCGACCAGGCCGAATCCGCCGCGGGGTTCGACGACCGGACGTTCACCACGCTCGGCGAACGCCTTTAGGTCCATGCCGGCCGAGAAGACGCCGCCGCTGCCGGTCAGCACGGCGACCCGCAGCCGGTCGGAGGAGTCGAGTTCGTCGAGAGCGGCGCTGATGGCCCGCGCTGTCGCCAGGTCGACCGCGTTGCGTCGCCGGGGCCGGTCGATGACGAGCAACGCCACCCCGGCGAGGTGGTTCACCCGCAGTGTGGTCCGCTCCGGCGTCGCGGCCGTCGTCGGGCCGGTGGTTTCGGTCATCGCGGGGGCATCCGGATCGCGCCGTCCAGCCGGATCGTCTCTCCGTTGATCATCGGATTCTCCAGGATGTGCACGGCGAGCGCGCCGAACTCGTCCGGCCGACCGAGGCGTTGGGGGTGCGGCACTGTCCGTCCGAGCGCGTCACGTACGTGCTCCGGCAGCCGGGCCAGCAACGGGGTGTCGAAGACGCCGGGAGCGATGCAGGCCACCCGGATCTGGCGCTGTGCCAGATCGCGCGCGGCCACCAGCGTCATCCCGACCACTCCCGCCTTCGACGACGCGTAGGGGATCTGGCCGATCTGCCCCTCGAACGCGGCGACGGAGGCTGTCAGGACAATCGCCCCGCGCTCGCCGTTGACCGGCGCGGTCGCCGCCATCCGGGACGCCGCGAGTCGCAGCACATTGAACGAGCCGACCAGATTGAGGCTGATGAGCGCGGCGTAGTCTTCGAGCGAGCCCGGACTGCCGTCCTTGTGCAGCACCCGCATGGTGTGGCCGCGCCCCGCGCAATGCACGACCGCCCGTAGCGGGCCGGCGTCCTCTGCCGCGGCGAGCGCTTCCCGTACCCCCGCCTCGTCGGTCACGTCTCCGGCGACGAACCGCGCCGAGTCACCGAGTTCCTTGGCTGCCTCGGCACCGCGAGACCCGGGCAGATCCAGCAGCACGACCTGCGCGCCCTCGGCGACCAGTCGGCCTGCCGTGGCCAGCCCGAGCCCGGACGCGCCGCCGGTGACGACCGCCGAGATACCTGTGATGTCCATCTGTCTCCTACATGTACATGGTGGAGTGGTGAAGCGGTGGAGTGCTGCGTGCGTCCCCTTGAGCCGTTCTCAGAGCCGTTCGACGACAGTGGCGTTGGCCATGCCGCCGGCCTCGCACATCGTCTGCAGTCCGTAGCGCCCGCCGGTCGCCTCCAGAGCGGCGAGCATGGTCGTCATCAGCCGGGCCCCGGAGGCGCCCAGGGGATGGCCCAGCGCGATCGCGCCGCCGCGCGGATTGAGCCGGGCGGGATCGGTACCGAACTCGGCCTGCCAGGCCAGCGGGACCGACGCGGACGCCTCGTTGACCTCGTAGTGGTCGATGAGGTCCAGGTCCAGGCCGTGGCGCTCCAGCAGCTTGCGGGTGGCCGGGATGGGCCCGGTGAGCATGGTCACGGGATCGTCGCCGGTGACGGCGAACCCGGCGAACCGGGCGCGCGGCGTCAGTCCGAGCTCCGCGGCCTTTCGCTCGCTGGTGATCAGGAGCGCGCCGGCGCCGTCGGTGATCTGGGACGAGTTTCCCGCGGTGACCGACCAGGTGATCTCCGGGAACCGGGCTGCCATGGCGTCATCGGTGAACGAAGGGGTGAGTCCGGCCAGCGTCCGCGGGGTCGTTCCCCGCCGAATCGGCTCGTCGGCCCGGACCGTCGTCCCGTCCGGCAGGGTCACCGGCACGATCTCGCCGTCGGACTTCCCCCTGTCCGCGGCGTCGCCGGCCAGACGATGCGAGCGGACAGCGTACGCGTCGAGCTGCTCGCGGGAGATCTTCCAGCGTGCCGCCACGAGCTCGGCCGCGACGCCCTGTGGGATCAGACCGGGGGCATAGCGCTCGGTGACCGACGGCCCGTAAGGGTCCATGCCGATGCGGGCGGCACCCATCGGCACCCGGCTCATCGACTCCCCGCCCGCGACCACGACGATGTCGTATGCCCCGGCCAGCACTCCCTGCGCGGCGAAGTGCACCGCCTGCTGGCGGGAGCCGCATTTGCGCTCCACCGTCACCGCGGGTACGTGCTCGGGAAGACCGGCCGCCAGCCACGCCATCCTGCCGATGTTCCCGGACTGTTCCCCGGCCTGGCCGACACACCCCGTGATGACGTCGTCGACCAGCCCGGGGTCGAGGTCGTGGCGCGCGAGCAGTCCGGAGATCGTCTGCGCGAGCAGCTCCGCGGGATGCAGGCCGGACAGGGCGCCCCCTGGCTTTCCCCGGCCCATGGGCGAGCGGACCGCGTCGATGATCACCGCATCGGGCACTGCGGACCTCCTGGGACGGGATGTGCCGCGCACCGTACGGAGTGCGACTGGGGCAGGTTTGTCATGAACATGATCTCCGATCGGTGGTCAAGACCGCTCAGCCCGCGGAGGGCGGTACCGAGGTCAGGCGGGTCCACACCTCGTTCTCGCCTCCGCCGACGGCGCTTCGGCCGAGGAGTTCGCACCAGTCCCGCTCCGAGGCGACCGCGTCGCGCCAGGCCCACAACCGCCGCGTGTAGTGGTGCAGGGGGTACTCCCGGCTGATTCCCATGGCGCCGTGCAACTGGTGGGCCAGTCTGGCGATCTCGGTGGCCGCTGCGGCCGTGGTGACCCGGGCGACGGCGGCACTCGTGGGGCTTGTGTTCTCACCCGCCTGTTCCATGGCCGCGTCGGCCTGTACGAGATGTACGCGCATCAGCGCCAGGTTCGTCGCCACGGCGGGCAGCTTCAGCAGAGGTGCGTCGAACTGGTGACGCTCCGACACGTAGGTCTTCGTCAGCCGGTAGGCGCCGTGCGCGGCACCGGCGACGACGGCGGAGGACAGCAGCGCGAGCCGGTCGCGGATCTCGGCGGCGGCCGGGCCTCCCTGCACTGGCGCGACCGGCGCTCCGTCGAGGACCACGGTGTCCCGTGGCTCGCCGGCCAGGTTCTCGCGGGTCCGGACGGTCACGGCCTCGTGGCGCAGGTTCACCACCACCGGGGCTCCGTCGGCCGGGCACAGCACCAGCCGGTCGGCGTGCCGGGCCCAGGGCACTCCGGGGACCTCTCCGCTGACCCGGCCCGCAGTCGTGGAGACGCCCCCGTCGGCCGGCGCGACCGTCTTCCACCGGCCGTCGTCCACCCGCCCGGCATGGCTGAGCACCCAGTCGGCCACCCATGACGCGACGATCGGCAGTCCGAGCCCGTTCTCGGCCAGCGCCTGGACGGTGACCAGCAGATCGTCGAACGTGCCGCCGGATCCGCCGTGCTCCTCCGCTATACCGATCAAGGACAGCCCGAGTCCGCGTACCTCCTCCCACAGTCGCGCCGCGTCGTCGGGCGCACCGCTGTCAGCACTCCGGGAGGCGAGGTCACCGATCAGGTCACGCAGCTCGTCGGCCAGCTCACTCATGCTCGGGCCTCCTGCTTGGCGATGATGGACAACAGGACCTCGGCGGATCCGCCGCGGAGCCCGAACCCCGGTGAGGCGAGCAGCGCCTGTCCGAACGCGCTCTCCGACGACGGCTCACGGCCCAGCTCGGTATGGCGCAGTGCCTCGATCACATCGCGTTCGAAGGCGTTGCCCAGATACTTCAGGACCGCGGCCTGCCGCACCGGTGCCTGCCCGTCGTCCAGGGCCTGTGCGACCTCCCGGCACAGCCGCCGCAGCACGGCCAGCCGGGCCACCAACGACCCCACCAGCGTGTGCAGTTCGGACCCGGCATGCTCCGTGACGTAGGAAATCAACTGGGCGAGGACCGGATAGCTCGACAGCACGCGCTCGGCCCCGCCACGCTCGAACGACAACTGCTCGACGACCTGACGCCATCCGTTGCCCAGCCGGCCGATGAGCCGGTGCGCCGGAATGAACACCTCGTCGAACCGGACCTCGTTGAAGTGGTGTTCCCCGGCGAGATCGACGATGGGTGTGACCGAGACCCCCTCGACGTTCATGTCCACGACGAACTCGCTCAGGCCCTGGTGCTTGCGCTCGGCTCGTTCGGTGCGGGCGAGCACGTAGGCGTGGGTTGCGTGGTGCGCGTGGCTGGTCCAGATCTTGTGCCCGGTCAACCGCCAGCCACCGTCGACCGCTGTCGCGGCGGTCCGCACCGCCGCGAGGTCGGAACCCGCCTCCGGTTCGCTCATTCCGAGACAGAACACCGCGTCCACCGAAGCGATTCGAGGCAGGATCTCCTCCCGCAGTTCGCGTGAGCCGTGCCGCAGGATCGCCGGCCCGATCTGGCGGTCCCCGATCCAGTGCGCGGCAACCGGAGCACCGGCACGGAGCAACTCCTCGGTGACGGCCAGCCGCTCGACGTTGCTGCGCTCGCCGCCGCCGAACTCCTTGGGCCAGGTCATGCCGATCAGCCCGCGCGCGGCGAGTTCCCGGCTGAATCCGAGGTCGAACGACCGCAGCCACGCGTCACTGCGCGGGGCGTAGCGGCCCGCTGCCCGCCAGTTCGCGGTGAGCGCTCCGACCTCGGCGCGCAGCGCGGCGCAATTCTCGTGAAGGACGTGTCGGTCCACGGGGGTTGTCTCCAAGTCGAGGGTGTAGGGACGGTTCCGGGGTCGCTGGTGGCGTGGCGGGCGACGTCCGTCTGGTCGCGGTCCCGCTGCCCTGAGGGCGTGGGAGGTGCCCCCGCTCGCCGCAGCGGCCGAAGACCCGAGTACGTCCCCGTACGAGGGCTTGGGGCCGCCATGCCGAGACCACGCGCCGGACACTGTTCCCGCACGGGCGGACGTCGCCCGTCACAACTCCAGACGGGCCCTAACGGCCTGCGTAGACCCCGGGACGCCGTTCTTGAAAGGCCGTGAACGCCTCTCGGGAATCGGCGGTCGAGGTCACCACGGCCTGGTGCGACGAGATCAGGTCCAGCGCGGTACGCAGGTCGTGCCGGGCTCCCTGCCGGACCGCCCTCTTGATCATCTGGATCGCCACCGGGGGCCGCTCCGTCAGCCGTCGCGCGTAGGCGTACACCGCGTCCATGAGTTCATCGCTCTTGTGCACCTCGTCGACCAGACCGATGCGCAGCGCCTCCTCCGCGTCGATGAAGTCCCCCGTCCACAGCAACCGCAAGGCAGTCGAGGTGCCCACCACGCGCGGCAGCAGCCAGCCGCCGCCGTCGCCGGGGACCAGCCCCACCTTGATGTAGCCCTCGCAGAACCTCGCGCCGCTCGACGCGAAGCGGAGATCGCACAGCAGAGCCATGTCCATCCCGGCTCCCACGGCGGGACCGTCGATCGCCGCGATGACGGGCTTGTCCACGTCCTCCAGGGCTAGCGCGACCCGGTGCACCCGACGCGTGAGCAACTGTTTCTCCGCCAGGGGATCGCGTTCCTCGCCCTTGAACTCGGAAAGGTCCACGCCCGAGCAGAACGACTCCTCTCCTCCCGTCACCACGATGACCCGGACCCCCGGATCCTGCTGAGCCTCCAGCAGCGCAGCCGCCCACGCGTCGACCATTTCGAGGGTGAAGGCGTTCTTGCGGTGCGGGCGGTTCAGCCGGATCGTCGCGATGCCGTCGCGGACCAGGTACTCAAGATCGGCCATAGTCGTTTGCTCCTCACTCGTGCGGAGACAGTGGGCTTTTGAGGCACTTCACCGTCCCTCTCAGCTGACTCGGGAGCCGGTCAAGCCTCTCCAGCAGTGGTGCCTCAACCGTCTGACTCTCGCTTGACCCCTCTGCAATCAGGATGACATCCTACTCAGTATGTTGCCGTCAAGGGTTGCCCGGCTCGATGCCGGTGACCCGAGGAAGGGAGGCACATGCCAGTCGAGTCCATGCGGCCCTGGTCTGTCGGCGGCCGGTTCCGTCTCCGTACCGACATCACCCCGGGGCGGACGATGAGGCGTACCGCGGCGGGGCATTCGCCCGGGACGAGGCGCACTGTCGCACCGGCCTCGCGGGCCGACTGCCGCGCAACGAAACCGGCGAGGCGAGCCGGCGCCAGTTTCAGGAATCCCACGTCGCTCAGCCGGAAGGCGGCCACGCATGACCATCGCAGAGGGAACATTGACGGATCTGCTCACCGATGTGCGGCGCGTCGCCAGTGAGCGGCTCGCCCCGATCGCGCACGCGGGCACCGACGGGCGGGTCAACCGGGATCTGCTGCGCGCCCTGTCCACCGAAGGCGTTCTCGGGATGCTCTTCCCGGGCCACGGTACGGACGGCGCGCAGACCACCGCCGAGACCATCTGCCTCCTGCGCGAAGCACTCGCCTATGGCTGTGTCGAGGCCGAGGTCGCGTTGGCGATGCAGGGCATCGGCGGGTATCCCGTGTTGCAGTCCGGTCAGCGGCACCACCTCGATCGGTGGCTGGGGCCGCTGCGTGAGGGGACGGCGGTTGCTGCCTTCGCCCTCACCGAGCCGGACGCCGGTTCGGGCGCCGCCGCCTTGCGGCTCGAGGCGGTTGCCGACGGTGACGGCTGGCGCCTGCACGGCACCAAGATGTGGACCACCAACGCACCGGACGCCGATTTCTACACCACCTTCGCCCGCACCACACAGGGTGCCGGGGCCCGTGGGGTGACCGCGTTCCTCGTTCCGGCCGATTCGCCCGGTCTCAAGGCGACGTCCGTCGAACTGTTCGCCCCGCACCCCATCGGCCGCCTCGACTTCGACAGCGTCCGGGTCACCCGGGCCGATGTGCTCGGCGAGGTCGACCGCGGGTTCCGGGTCGCGATGAAGACGTTCGACCTGTTCCGGCCCAGCGTCGGCGCGGCGGCGGTCGGCATGGCCCAGGCCGCCCTCGACGCGGCGGTGCGCCATACCTCTCAGCGCCAGGCGTTCGGCCAGGCCCTCGGCCGCCAGCAGGCGGTGGCGCATGCCCTGTCCGACGCGGCGACCAAGCTGGAGGCGTCACGCCTGCTCGTACGGGCTGCTGCCGCGGCGCACGACTCGGGCGACGGGCGGGTCACCGCCAAGTCGGCGATGGCGAAGCTCTTCGCCACCGAGAGCGCGCAGCAGGTCATCGATACGGCGTTCCAGTTCCACGGCGCATCGGGGCTGCGGGCGGGGCATTTGCTCGAAGGGCTCTACCGCGAGATCCGCGCCTCGCGAATCTTTGAAGGGGCTTCCGAGATCCAGCGCGACATCATCGCGCGTGACCTCTACCGCGACACCCCCATCGGCCGTCGCGCCGGCGGCACGGCGAAGGCCGCCGAACTCTCCGCGACCGGGGCGAACTGAAAGGCTCTGCCTGCGGAACCGGCGCGGCCACGCGGCACAGGCGAGCCGGTCGACATGGCATCGGCGCCTTCCGTGGGAACGCTGGCCCCGGGGACGGCGACCAGGGCGTTTCCTTCCGATCGGCGGACGTCACGATCGGATCGGGCGGAGGCCGGACGCCGCCCCGGGAGGCGGCAGACCGAGTCCGCCGCGACTGCCGACGGACACGACGTGGGGAGGACATCCTACTGCGTAGGATGTAAGGGCCGTCCGCCTAGAAGGGTTTGACCAGTGAGACCGAGCACAGCGAAGAGCGGGCAGTCTGCCGCGCGTGGCGAGCAGGTGCTGGATGCCGCGGCCCGGGTCTTCGCCCGCCAGGGCTACGAAGGCACGAGCATCGACGACATCGCCGATGAACTGGGCTCCACCAAGGGGCGCGTGTACCACTACTACCGAAGCAAGTCGGACATGCTGCTCGGCGTACTGAACGCCGGATCGCACAAGCTGATCGATGTCGTACGCCCGCTGTCCGAGGATGCCTCGCTGTCGCCGGCGGAACGGCTTCGCAATATGGCGCGGGCCCATGCCATGACCATGATGACCCACCACTCCTACCAGTACGTGACTCTGCGTAGCCTCGATCAGCACCTGCACGAGGGTCCCCGGTCCAGTCAATCCGACTGGGAGGCGATCCGTGTCCTCCGTGACGAGTACGAGGGGCTGTTCCAGGGCGTTCTGGAGGCGGGCTGCAAGGACGGGAGCCTTTCGACGGACGATGTGCGGCTCGCTGTAAGAGGAGTGCTCGGCGCCCTGAACTGGATCACGGTCTGGTACCGCCCGGAAGCGAGCGGCGCCGGTGACCGCCGAAGTGCCGAAACGATCGCGGAGTCGCTGTCGAGATTCGTCGTCGAAGGAGTACAGGGAGAGTCATGACAAAGAGCCGTCTGTTTTCCGAACTCGCGTTGCGCGGGGTGCGGCTGCGGAATCGGGTCGTGGTGTCGCCCATGTGGCAGTACGCCGGCAAGGCGGGTTCCCCGACCGACTGGCACCTCATGCACCTCGGACGTTTCGCCGACGGTGGCGCCGGCCTCGTCTTCCAGGAAGGCACCGCGGTGGAGCGCCGTGGTTGTGGCACCGTCGGCGACCTCGGAATCTGGGACGACAAGTTCGTCGGTCAGCTGAGCCGACTGGCATCGGTCATCCGTGACAACGGGGCCGCGGCCGGAATCCAGCTCATGCACGCCGGACGCAAGTCCCGGAGCAACCTCCCCATGGGAGGAGGACGGGGGCCGCTGGAGCGCACACCGGAGATCACGGACTGGGACGAATGGGAGCCCATCAGTGCCAGCTCCGTGCCACTCAAGGAGGGACTCCCGGCACCCCGTCCCATGACGCGAAAGGACATTCGCGACGTCATCCAGTCCTTCGTCGATGCGACCGAGCGGGCCGTCCGCGCCGGGTACCAGGTCATAGAACTGCATGCCGGTCACGGCTATCTGCTGCACCAGTTCCTCACGCCTGCCACCAACCGACGCACCGACGAGTACGGTGGCGACCTGTGGAATCGCACCCGGATGGTGCGCGAGACCGTCGAGGCCGTCCGCTCCGCGCTGCCGGACGACAGTGCACTCTCCGTGCGGCTCTCATGTGTCGACGGCGCGGGCTGGGGGATGGCGGACACGCTCGCCCTCAGCGGCCAGCTGCTGGACCTCGGAGTGGATGTGATCGACTGCTCGGCCGGGGGACTGGTCGGCTCACCCCTGAAAGCCGGCGAGACTCCGCAGTACGGCTATCAGGTGCCGTACTCCCAGGAGGTGCGGAGCAGGACGGGGGCCACCACCATGGCCGTGGGTCTGATCGTGCATGCCGAGCACGCCGAAAGGATCATCGCCGAAGGGGAGGCCGATCTCGTCGGTGTGGGGCGCGAGGTACTGCACAACCCCAACTGGCCGCTGGACGCCGCTCTCAAGCTGGGCGCCGATGACGCGTACTCGTTGACGGCGCCCACCTCCGGATTCTGGCTCAGCCAACGGGCCAGGACCGTTCCCGGGCTGGTCCCCTCCACCTTCTGAGGAACCGGGCAGCTTCCCGCCGCTGTGCCTTCCGGCCCGTGTCCCGGGCCGCGTGCGGCCTCTCTGCCACAGCTGACCGAGCCGCGAGGTCGTCGCCCTGCTTCGAACCGCTGGACCCATCCCAAGGAGGAGCCTCATGTCCGAGGCATACATCGTCGATGCCGTCCGCACATCCGTCGGCCGTCGGAACGGCGGCCTGTCGCGAACCCACCCCGCGGACCTCGGTGCGCATGTCATCAGAGCTCTCGTCGAGCGCACCGAGATCGATCCGTCGTCGATCGACGACGTGATCTACGGCTGCCTGGACACCATCGGAGCGCAGTCGGCCGACATCGCCCGTACCTGTGCACTGGTGGCCGGGCTCCCGGAGTCGGTACCCGGTGTCACGGTGGACCGCCAGTGCGGTTCGTCGCAGCAGGCGGGTCACTTCGCCGCGCAGGCCGTCATGAGCGGGACGGCCGATCTCGTCGTCGCCGGCGGTGTGCAGAAGATGAGCCAGTACCCCATCAACAGCTCTCTCGCCGCGGGGGAGCCCTACGGCGAGACCGATCCCTGGTCGGGCTCCCCGGGATGGCGCGCACGCTATGGGGATCAGGAGATTTCCCAGTTCAGGGGCGCCGAGCTGATCGCCGAGAAGTGGGGTCTGCAGCGGTCGCGGCTGGAGGAGTTCGCGTTGGAGAGCCATCGGCGCGCGATCGTGGCGCGTGACGAGGGCCGCTTCGAGCGCGAGATCGTCCCCTTCGAGGGGGTCAGCGACGATGAGGGCCCGCGTGCGGACACCACGTTGGAGAAGATGGCCGCCCTACGGACCCTGACGCCCGGAGGCCGCCTGACGGCTGCCGTCTCCAGCCAGATATCCGACGGCTCGGCCGCCCTGCTGATCGCTTCGGAGCGAGCGGTGCGCGTTCACGGTCTCACTCCACGGGCCCGCCTCCATCACCTCTCGGCACATGGCTCGGATCCGGTACTCATGCTGACCGGCCCCATCGCCGCCACTCAGCACGCGCTGAAGAGGACCGGGCTCGCCATCGAGGACATCGACCTCGTCGAAATCAACGAGGCGTTCGCCCCGGTTGTTCTCGCCTGGCACGCGGAGACCGGCGCGGACCTGGACAAGGTCAATGTCAACGGCGGAGCCATCGCGCTCGGCCACCCGCTGGGCGCGACCGGTGCCAGGCTCATGACCACCCTGCTCCACGAACTGGAGCGCACCGGCGGCCGGTACGGGCTGCAGACCGTGTGTGAAGGCGGTGGTCAGGCCAACGTCACCATCATCGAGCGACTCGGCTGACCGCCGGGGAATCGTTCGGCTGCACCGGCCAGGGTGTTCCAGGCGAGCACGCCCAGGTGGGCCCCAGAACCAACGCCTGGCCGGTCCCTGACCGGTCCTGACCGGCAGCAGCCGACGTGTGCTTTCGTGACATGCTCGGGGTGCGGCGGCACGTCGTCCGCGGGTGGCGGGCCGCCCGCGCGAGCGTGTGCAGAGGGCGGGTCGCCTCCACGGTCAGTCCGAGAGCGCCTGTGATGGCTTCGGCGAGGGCCGCAGGTGGCGGCCCTGCTCCAGTCGTTGGTAGGAGTCGGTGCCCACTCCGGCCAGCAGCGCCGGGTCCCCGCACAGCGGCCCGGGGACTTCGCGGCGGGTGGCGGGCGGGAGTCCGACGTCTTCCGGACGGCGCGAGCCCAACTGTCGGCGTACACGTGAACGTGGCTCTGGCAAGGTTCTCGTAGGTGTAGATCCCAACCCCCGCTCTCACGTCCGCGTACTGGCGACAGCCGACGAAGGCTCATACGAGGGTGGCCGGATGCCCGACGACCACCCCATTGTGTGGTGCCACGCCAACGGGGGAGGCTCGGTGTTCTACACCGCCTTGGGGCACACGGGCGAATCCTTCCGCGACCCCCTGTTCCGCTCCCACCTCTGGGGCGGATCAAGTAGGTCATGGAGTAAGGCGCAGCAGTATGGCGGAGCACGGCTCGGGCAGAGTGATATGCAGGGTGTTCCCCGCCGGACCGCAGACCGCCTCGCACGATCCGGACGCGGGGTAGAGGGTGTGCACTTTATCGACTCCTGCCGGGACCGGTATCTCCTTCGCGGCAGTGTCCGCATTGCGGCGCCACACCGCCAGAAGCCGCTCGGGGCCGAAGTCCAGGGCGAGGGCGAGCCAGTCGTCCCGCCAGCCGGGCAGGCCGAGGGGCCAGGAGGGAACGGCGTCGGGCAGCCGGTGTCGGTAGGTGCGGTACACCGCGACGGCCTGCGCCACCAGGCCCAGTTGGTGTGCGTCGAGGAGGTCGAGGCGTCCGCTGAGGTGGACACGGCCCAGCATGGAAGAGATCATGGTGAAGGCGATCTCCGCGTCCGTCTGCTCCCGGTGCGGGTAGGCCCACACGGCGCCCTGCTCGGGTGGCACGCAGGCGGGTGCGGCCGCGGCGATGGCGGCGATGAGCTGTTCGTCCTGCTGGTCGGTGAGGGACTGCACGGGCACGCGTGCCAGGGTTGCAGGGTCGACACGCATCCCGCCGGCCGCGCAGCCCTCGAGGACCAGACCCGGGTGGCGGTCCATCACCGACTCCAGCCAGCGCAGGTAAGCCCGGTTGTGTTCGAGCAGTCCATGACCGGCACCATGCGGGGCGCAGTCGGTACCGGCTCCGATGTCGATGTTGTAGTCGAGCTTGAGGTAGCCCAGACCGTACGTCGTCACCAGGCGGTCCACAGTGCGGTCGAGGTGGGCGACGGCTGCCGGGTGGGTCAGGTCCAGTTGGTGGCGGCCCCATTCCGACAGGCGCATTCCCTCGCGACGGAAGAACGCCTCATCGGGCAGCTGCGCGGCCAACGGATTGCGCACACCGATCACTTCCGGTTCCAGCCACAGGCCGGGGATCATGCCTGCTGTGCGGATCGCGTCGATCACTTCGCCTAGGCCGCCGGGGAAGCGGGAGGGGGCCGCCTCCCAGTGGCCGACGGTGTCCCACCAGCCTGGTACGCCACCGGCACCCTCGCCGGTCCGTTCGTCGTCGTACCAGCCAGCGTCGATACAGAAGTACTCCGCCCCGGCCGCTGCGGCTGAGTCGATCAGGGGCAGCAGCCGGTCGGTGCTGGGGTCGCCCATCAGGCAGTTCATGAAGTCGTTGAACACCACCGGCAGGGTGCGGGTGTCGGGGTGGGGCCGACGGTGGGCCCGGCGGTGTCCGGTGAGTGCGGCCAGCGCCGCGTCGCGGTCGGGTGCGAGCGCGACGGTGGCCGCGACGCTGGTGAAATTCTCCTGTGGTGCGAGTTGTACGAACCACTGGTGCTCGCGCTGCCCGGGTCCTGACAGCAGCAGGTACACCTCGTCGTGGCGGTCGGCGACCTCCGCGTGCCAGGAACCGTTGTGCTCGACCTGCCAGGCCAAGACGGCATCGGGCCCTTGCAGCCAGCCCATGGGCAGCTTTTCGGAGGAGGGCCAGGAGCCGGTGCTGGTCCAGGTGATGCGGTTCTTCGAGCCGGTCTGCCCGTAACGGGTCATGCCCGTGTCGATCAGGCCCGCCTCGGCAAGCGAGCCGCCCTTCCAGCGGTACTCGCCGCTCCAGGCATTGTCGGCCCACCAGCACGTCAGGTCCTGTTCCCAGCGGTCGGCCGCGCCCAGAGCGCCGGCGAGGCCGGCGGCAGCGAACGAGGAGACATGCTCGACGACGACCTCGCAGTTCCCGGCGCTCACCTCGGCCCAGCTGGTGAGCACGGGAAGGCCGGGCGTGCGGCGGTAGTGGGCGGCGACACGCACATCGGTGACGGGATCGTGGAGGTGGACGGTCAGGTGATCGGCATCGTCCTGGTGGCCTGTGTACTGCAGACGGCGTGAGACGCCGCCGTCGACCTGCCGCTTCCCGGAGGTGCCCGTGCGACCGTCTCCGCGCACGATCACCTCGACCAGGGGCAGCGCGGCGCGCTCGGCATGGGCGCCGTTGAGCCCCGCGAGCAGCACCTTGCCGTCGGTCTGGACGAAGTGCAGGGTGAGGCCTTCGGCGCCCCAGGTGGCGAGCATCGCTACGGGTCCTGTCTTAAAGCAGAGCCGGTTTAGCGGCGACGGCGTCCGTGCGATCGCAGTAGGCAACCTCCGGCGGCTGGCCGAGTGGCGGGTGAGATGCGCGGGGCAGACAGCGGTTTCGTCCGACACCGCGGGTGCGTATGGTCCAGGGGCCTGTCGCTGCCCGAAGGGGCGTGTTACTGCGGGATGTGCTCTTGTGCGGCGCTATGGGCGCCGTCGTGTTGCCGGGAGGCGGCTGCGCCGGCGGACTGCCGCACGACGACGTGGGTGCCCAACTTCACGTGCTGGGCAGGGTTGTGCTTGCGGTTGAGGGCCAGCCGCACGGATGCGCGTCCCAGTTCCTCGTGCGGTACGTGCACGGTGGTGAGTTCGGGTGTCAGGTCCTGGCTGAGAGGGATGTCGTCGTACCCGACCAGGGAGACATCCTCAGGTACGCGCACGCCTGCTTCCCTCAGGGCTTTCATCGCTCCGGCCGCGATGATGTCGGTGACGGCGAAGACGGCGGTGAACTTTTCCTTGCGGCGCAGCAGTTCACGTGTGGCCTGGTATCCGTCTTCTCTACGGTGGTCGCCTTGGATGACGAGCTCCGGGGCGAGTGGAAGGCCTCGCTCCTGCAGAGCGCGGCGGTATCCGCGTACGCGTTGGGCGGCTGTGCTGTGTTCGCCCACGCCGACGAGTGCGATGCGTTCGTGGCCCATGGACAGCAGATAGCTGGTCATGGCGAAGGCTCCGCCTTCGTTGTCGTATTCCACGACGGTCTCGGGGACGTCGGGGCCCAGCGAGGGGCGGCCGCACAGCACGAGCCGGGAGCCTTCGGTGTCCAGGGAGTGTGCGAGTTTGACCATGCGTTCGGTGTACTCCGGTGTCTCCACTGCCCCGCCGACCAGGATGATCGCTTCGGCCCGCTGTTCGCGCAGCAGATTGATCACGGCCAGCTCGCGGTCGGGATCGTTGTGCGTGGTGCATACCAGGCACAGCCGGCCCTCGGCGGTGGCCTGCTGTTCGACACCGTCGGCGATGAGGGAGAAGAAGGGACCCTTTACGTCCGCCACGACGAAGGCCACGGTGTTGCTGGTGGTGCTGCGCAGCCCACGGGCGCTGGCGTTCAGAACGTAGTCGAGGTCCTGCGCGGCCTGCTGGACCCGGCGGCGGGTGGCTTCGGCGACGGGGTAGGTGCCGCCCATGACGCGTGAGACGGTGGCGGTGGACACTCCTGCCCTGGCTGCGACCTCCTTGACGGTGGCCCGCTTTCCGGGTTCGTCCGCACTGGCTGCGCCTGTCCTGCTCATCGCCGTATCTTCTCCTCGCTGACGCCTCGTGGGGTCCACGGGGGCAAGTATCCGTGCTCGCGCCGTGCCAGGCGGAACTGCGGTGGCGAGTGGTCGCGGTGGGAGCGTGTTCACGCCACCCGTACCAGGTCGGTGGGCAGCACCTGGTGCAGGGGTGGCTGTCCGGCTACGAGCTGGTCGATCTCATCGACGACTGTGGCGCCCAGTCGGCCAAGTTCGTTGCCCACGGACCCCGCGATGTGCGGTGTCAGAAAGACGTTGGGTAGGTCGTGCAGGGCTGAGTCGGCGGGCAGCGGCCCCGGATCGGTCACGTCCAGCACAGCCGCCAGGCGGCCCGATGTCAGCTCCCGCAGCAGGGCGTGCGGGTCGATCAGTGCTCCTCGCGAGGTATTGATCACCACGCCCCCGTCCTTGATGAGAGCCAGCCGCTCACGGCTGAGCATGCCGCGGGTAGCGGGGATGTCGGGTGCATGGACGCTGACGATGTCGCTGTTGCTCAGCAGATCGTCCAGTGGCACGAGCCGGGCGCCGAGAGCTGCGGCCTGCGCCTGGTCGGCGTAAGGGTCGAACAGCAGCGCACGCAGGTCGAAGGGGCGCAGCAGTTCCAGCACTCGCTTGCCGATGCGGGAGGCCCCGATGATGCCGACGGTGCGCCCGTTGTTGCCCAGGCCCTGCAAGGCGCGGGGCAGCGGGTAGACGGCTTCGTTGCGGTAGCTCCTACTCAGGGAGAAGACACTCTTTCCGGCCAGGAGAATCATGGCCAGCGTGTATTCGGCGACCGGCAAGGCGTTGGCCTGGGCGGCGCTGGAGACGGTGAGCCCGCGATCCCAGCAGGCATCGGTGACCAGCGAGCGGACACTGCCTGCGGCATGGAGGACCGCCCGCAGCCTGGGCGCTGCATCCAGCACCTGCTCATCCAGGCGGGGACACCCCCAGCCGGTGATGAGGATCTGCGTCTCGGCGAGGACGCGCGCCAGGGCAGGGTCGGTGAAGTCCTGGACGACCAGTCCGGTGTCGATCTCCACCCGGCGCTGCAGGCGGGCCATCGTGGCAGGGGGGAAGAGCTCGGCGAGGTGCTGGGGGTGCATGGCGAACAAGGCCGCCGGACGGTCGGACATGGGACTCCTGAACCTTGGACCGGGTGAGGGCAGCGTAGTAATCGAGTACTGCACCTAAGCACCTGATCTCCGGCTCGGTCAACGACCCTGGTGCAGTTTCAAATATGGTGATCGCGCCGTTACGAGTGCCAAAGTGGCAGGCAGATGGCCTGTCTGGTCATCTGCAGGAAAATTCGCTGAAACAAAAACGTGCCGCAACTCTTGATTGGACGTGCGTGGCGACGTACGTTTCACGGCAATCGATTACTACGACGTGATGCGCCTCTACGCACCGAGGAGACGCGTGGCCCGCCATACCTCCGGTCGTTGCACCATTGCCGGGCCCTTCTCGCCCACGACAGGGAGCAGGTCTAACTCGTGACCACAGTGACTTCCACCGGCGACGGCCGACTCCCCGCCGGAGCCGCCCCCGGTTTGGCGATGCTGCGAAACCCCGTCCTGGCCGGGTTCGAACCCGATCCGTCCGTGATCCGGGTGCGGGACGACTACTACGTGGCCACCTCGACCTTCGAGTGGTATCCCGGTGTACGCATCCATCACTCACGCGACCTGGTGAACTGGCGGTGCCTGGGCGGCGTCTTGGATACCAAGCACCTGCTTGATCTGCAGGGCGTGCCGGACTCCGGCGGTATCTGGGCGCCAGGACTGTCCCATGTCGACGGACTGTTCCATCTGGTGTTCACCGTGGTCGACACCTACGGCGAGGGCTTCAAGGACGTACCCAACTACCTCACCACCGCCCCGGCCATCGAGGGCCCCTGGTCGGACCCGGTGCTGTTGCACTCCCGCGGCTTCGACACCTCGCTCTTCCACGACGACGACGGCACCAGCTGGATGCTCAACATGTCCTTTGACTGGCGTCCGGGCCGTACCGCGTTCGCCGGCATCCAGCTGCAGCCCTTCAGCCGCACCCTGCGCCGCCCGGTCGGCGATCCCCGGCTGATCTTCACCGGTACCGAGCTCGGGGTCACCGAAGGCCCTCACCTCTGCCGCAAGGACGGCTGGTACTACCTCGTCACCGCCGAGGGCGGCACCGGCTACGACCACCAGAGCACCGTCGCCCGCTCACGCTCCATCGAGGGCCCCTATGAGACCGACCCGGCCGGCCCGCTCCTGACCTCTCGTCACGACCCGTCGCTGAAACTGCAAAAAGCCGGGCACTGCTCCCTGGTCGAGACCCCGGACGGCCACTGGTATGCCGCCCACATCGCCGCCCGCCCCTACAGCCGACGAGGCCGGTGCGTTCTGGGCAGGGAAACCGCTCTGCAACCGGTGCAGTGGGAGGACGGCGGCTGGCCGCGCATCGCCGCAGGTGTCCCCGCCCTCGACGTCCCTGCCCCCGCCCTGCCCCCGGCGCCAATCGCGCCGACCCCTGCCACCGACCGCTTCGAGGATCCGGAACTCGGCGCCCACTGGTCCACGCTGCGCCGGCCCGCCACCCGGGACTGGATCACCCTCGCACCGGGGCGACTGCGGATCAGCGGCGGCCAGTCACCCGGCACCCGCCGCGCCCCCAGCCTCGTCGCCCGCAGAGTCACCGATACCCACTGCTCACTGCAGACGCATATGACCTTCGCGCCACGCACGCCGGGCCACCTTGCCGGCCTCACCGCCTACTACAACACGCGCAACTGGCACTATCTGCACCTCACCGCGGACGACGACGGCGCCACACTCCTGCAACTGCTCAGCTGCGAAGCCGGCCGCACCGTGCTGCACCCGCCCCGGTACACGCTCAACGCCGGCCAGGCAGTGACGCTGCGCGCACGTTTCAACCGACCAAAGCTGCTCTTCTCCTACCTCGATCAAGGCCGCTACCAGGACTTTCCCGTCGTACTTGATGCCACCACCATCTCGGACGAGGCCGCCGACGAGTTCGTGGACGGACGCATGCGTACCCTCGGCTTCACCGGGGCCATGCTCGGACTGTGGGTCCAGGACCTGGATTCCAGCGGGATCCACGCCGACTTCGCGCACGCCACGTATCGGACGGGCCGCCCGTGATCACCCATACCGGCAGGCATATCCGGCAGGCTGTCCCGCCCTTACCCCGCGCTCAGGACCACCGACCGCGCTGTGCTGCGCCCACCGAAGAACGCAGCACGCCGCAGATGCCAGCGGCACCCGGCCGCAAACACCGGTGAGCGTGCCGTCATGGCCGCCCATCCGCACTTGCGGCCTGGCGCTCTGCTTGCACCACCGAGTCTCTTTACTTGCAACCGCCCTGCCCTTCCTGCTCAAGGAGCTCTGCCCATGCACTCCAGAATCACCCGCCCCGTACTGGCGCTAACCGTCCTGGCCTGCGCCTTCACCACCGCCGCCTGTGGCGGTGACAGTGACGACAACGCCAGCGGCAGCTCCTCCGGCCCCGTCACGCTGGAGATTTGGACCGACAAGGAGGGCGTCAAGCGGGCTGCCGCCGCGTTCAACGCCGCCCACAGGGACGTACGCGTGAAGTACGTCAACGTGCCTGGCTCCGAACTCATCAACAAGCTCACCAACGCCCACAAGGCCGGCGACGCCTCCAAGGCGCCCTGCCTGGTCCTCAACGACAACCGCAACGGCAGCATGCTGCTGGCCCAGGGGATCATCCGCGACCTGACCCAGGACGTGAAGCCCGTCGAGGACAAGTACGCCGACGGCGCGTTCGTCAACCTCAGCATCGGCGGGAAGATCTACGCCATCCCCGCCATGCGGCAGCCCATGTTCACCGTCATCCACCAGCCCACCTTCGACAAGTACGACCTCAAGACCCCCACCTCCTGGCAGGCCCTGGTCACCGTCGGGGAGAAGCTGAAGAAGCACGGCGTCAGCGTGTTCAACCTTGCTGGCGAGGACCCCTCCACGTTCATGAACATGGCCTGGCAGGGAGGGGCACGCTGGTACGAGGTCAAGGGCAACGCCTGGAAGGTGAACTTCACCGACGGGGCCTCCCGTAACGCGGCGGACATCATGCAACAGCTCCTGGACAAGAAGCTCGTCTCCAAGATCAGCTACGCGGACTACGCGGCGATGATGCAGGAGTACGAGAAGGGCAAGATCGCTCTGCGGCAGGTCTCCACCTGGCAGTTGGCCAGCTTCGAGCAGAACATGAGCAAGTCGCTGGGCCAGTGGGCACCGGCTGGCAACCTCACCGTGCCGGGTCAGAGCACGCCCACCTCGGCGGCCGACACCTCCGGCTATCTGGTGCCCTCCCTGTGCAAGCACTCCAAGGAAGCCGTCGAGGCGGCCACCTGGCTCACCACGAGCGCCGACCCCATCAAGGCCATGGCGAACACCATCGACGGCAACGGGTGGTTCCCCGCCGTCAAGGACCCCAAGCCCTACCTCGACACGCTCGTCCCCAAGAAGCTCATGGGCAAGCACGCGGATGAGACCGTGCCCACCATCATGGAGAACACCGACTTCGCCGACGGCTGGGTCTACGGCCCCAACTCCACCGCCATGTACGAGGAGCTGGCCGACCAGTGGGGCAAGGCCATGAACGGTGACATCACCGTCACCTCCATCCTCGACCACATGCAGGAGTGGACCGTCAACGACCTCAAGCAGCGCGGGATCAGCGTCACCAAGTGACCACACCCCGCCCGGGCGGGCGGTGACCTCACGTCTCCGCCCGCCGTCTCACCGCTGAACCCCCAGGAAGTGCCTCATGCCGAGCTCCTCCGCTCCTCCCACCCACTCCGGCCCACGGCCCGAGAGCCGTACGTCACCCGCGCAGCACCGCGGGCCCACCTGGCACACCATGCGTGCGCTCAAGGGCTTTGGCTTCGCGGCACCGTTCTTCGCCGGGTTCGTCCTCACCTTCGTGCTGCCGCTGGGCTACGCACTGTGGGAGAGCCTGTTCACCACCCGCAACTCCGGGCTCGGCATCGGCGGCCAGACCACGGAATTCGCCGGCCTCGACAACTTCACCCGCGGCCTGGGGGATGAAGCGTTCTGGGTCGCAGTCCTGCGCGTCCTGCTGTTCGCCTGCGTCCAGGTCCCCGTCATGCTCCTCTGCTCGGTCGTCATGGCCCTGCTCCTGGACAGCGTCGCGCGCCGCACCGCCCACCGCTTCCGCCTTGCGTTCCTCGTGCCGTACATGATTCCCGGAGTGGTGGCCGCACTGCTGTGGCTCTACCTCTACAGCCCTCGCCTGGGCCCCCTGCGCGACGCTGCTGCCTCACTCGGCATGGAGATCAACTTCTTCTCCTCCGGCATGCTCTGGATCTCGATCGGCAACCTGCTGACCTGGTCCCAGATCGGCTTCAACATGCTCATCGTCTTCGGAGCGCTCCAAGCCGTACCCCGGGAGATCTTCGACGCAGCGCGCGTGGACGGCGCCTCCGAACTGCGCATAGCACGGTCCATCAAGATCCCCTTCGTTCGCGGGGCTCTCGTGCTCACCGGGATGCTCTCCATCATCGGCACCCTGCAGATCTTCAACGAGCCCGTGCTGTTTCGTCAGGTGGCACCGGAGACCGTCACGAAGGACTACACGCCCATCCTCATGATTTACAACCAGGCATTCGACAGTACCGACTATCACTACGCCGCCGCCCTGTCCGTCCTCCTCGCCGGTGTCGCGGGCATTGCCTCGTTCCTCTTCTACAAGCTCACCAACAGGAGGCCGGCGTGACGCTGCTCGACAAACAAGCTCCGGTAGCGGCCGCACTCGACCAGAGCCGGGGCGGCAGCAAACCCCGCCGACGACGGGACGAGGACAACGGGCTGCCCGTCGGCCACCGGCGTTCACGCTCCTCCCAACTCCTGGTGCTGGCCGGGCTCGCCCTCTTCGCCCTCTACTCCGTCGCCCCCGTGTGGTGGTTGATCGTCTCGGCCACCAAGGACCAGCAAGGACTGCTGTACTCCAACGGCCTGTGGTTCTCCGACTTCCACCTGTTCGACAACGTCAAAACCGTCCTCACCTACAACGACGGCATCTTCGTCCGCTGGCTGCTCAACACCCTGCTCTACGCAGGCGTCGGCGGATTCGCCTGCATGCTCGTCTCGGTCGCCGCCGGATACGCCCTGTCCCGCTTCGACTTCCCCGGCCGCCGCTTCGGCATGGCCCTGGTCGTCGGATCCTTCCTGCTCCCCGGTGCTCTGCTCACGCTGCCGATGTACCTGCTGTTCACCAAGATCGGGCTGGTCGACACCGCCTGGGCCGTCCTCATCCCCACCGTGATCAGCCCCTTCTCCGTCTACTTGGCCAAGATCTACGTCGACGGCGCTGTCCCTGAGGAACTGATCGAAGCGGCCCGCGTCGACGGCGCCAGCGAAGTCCGGATCTTCTTCACCATCGTGATGCGCCTGATGACCACCGGAGCCGCCACCGTCTTCCTCCTGGCCTTCGTGCACAGCTGGAACGGCTTCTTCCTGCCCCTGACCATGCTCCAGGGTGAGGACAAATGGACGCTGAGCGTCGGCCTGTTCGCCTGGAACGCCAAACGCGCCAGTACCGAAGTCGACCTCAGCGCCTTGGTTCTGACCGGTGCTCTACTCTCCGTCATCCCGCTGGCCATCTTCATGATCGCCATGCAGCGCTACTGGAAGAGCGGAGTCACCCTCGGCGCCCTGAAATAAGCACCACATCACTCGCAGCGGCTCCGCGCACCCTTTGATGTGAAGGCCCGCGCGCTGAAAGGGGAGACCCACCCCATGCCCGACACCGCGTCCAGCCCCACACTGGCGCAGATCGCCCGGCTCGCAGGCGTCTCCGTACCCACCGCCTCACGGGTGGCCAACGGCCGCGAGAACGTCTCCCCTGCCACCCGTCAGCGGGTTGAGGAGGTCATGCGCCGCACCGGATACGTGCAACGACACCGCCCCGGCCCCGGCGCCTCCTCCCTCATCGACGTCGTCGTGCCGGGCCTGTCCAACGGATGGATCACGGAAATCCTGCGCGGCGCTGAGGAAACCGCCACACAGGACCACCTGAGCCTCGTCATCTCTGCCAGCGTCCAAGGCAGCTGCGGCGGTCGCCCCGCTAGCGGCTGGCTCGACGCACTGAGCGTGCGCGGCACAGTCGGCGTGCTCTTCACCGCCACCGACCTCCCGGCCGCGCACCAGCGAGCGTTGGTACACCACGCCATCCCCCATGTGCTGATCGAACCGGCCTTCGAATCCCCCGCGGACACGCCGACTGTACGCACCGCTCACCGGGACGGCGGCCGCGCAGCCACCGAACATCTGCTGGGTCTGGGACACCAGGACATCGCCGTCATCGCGCGCACCAGCCATCACACGCTTCGAGGGGACACCGAACGCCTGGCTGGCTACCGGTCGGCCCATGCCGCGGCAGGCCTGCACGTACACCAGCAGTACCTGCGCTACGCCGGCTGCGATCCCGAGCACGCCTACCGCGTGGCGCACGATCTGCTCAGGCTGGAACACCCCCCGACCGCCGTACTCGCCTGTTCCGCCGACCTGGCCGACGCCACCTGCCGGGCGGCGGCGCGCAGGGGATTGCGCGTGCCGCAGGACCTGAACGTGGTGGGCTTCGAGGACCTCACCGAAAACCACCGAGCGACCCCAGCGCTGACGAGTGTCGAACCGTCCGTCGCCCAGATGTCGGCCTGGGGCATGCGCACGCTGGTTGCCATGATGCACGGAAAGTCGGTGACCACCGGCGTGACCGAAATTCCGCCGCGCCTTGTCGTACGCCACAGCACCTCCTTACCAAGGCGCTGAACCGCACACAGATCAGCGCTGAACAGCAAAGAGCCCTCAAGCCATACAGGCCGAGGGCCCTTTGTGTGAGGAGTCAGCCGGTAGCCGACACTACGGCGGATGGTGCGCTGCGTTCCGCGTAGCCCGCCGCCCGGAGCGTGTAGTAGTAGCGGGTGTCGGTCGCTGGGCTGTACACGTAGTCGGCGCGGCGGACGAGTTTGAGCCAGTACGGCGCCTCAACCTCGGTGAAGTCTGTCTCCCAATACCAGGCTGCTTGGCGATGAGGATCCGGGACAGCCTCGGCCCGTTGTTCTGGGACGAGGAGTTCAAGGCGGCCTTCGGGGTTCGCGGGCGCCCTGTGATCTCACCTGGCCGGCTGGCTCTGGTCAGCATTTTGCAGTTCGCCGAGAATCTGACCGACCGCCAGGCCGTGCACGCGGTGCGGGCCAGGATCGACGTGAAGTACCTGCTGGGCCTGGAGCTGACCGATCCCGGCTTCGACCACACCGTACTGACCGGGTTCCGAGACCGACTGCTCACGCACGGTCTGGAGGAGAGGTACTGGACCTGCTACTGGAGCGGCTGGCCGGAATGGGCCTGGTCGCCCCCGGTGGGCGGCAGCGCACGGACTCCACGCACGTCCTGGCCGCTGTCCGCAGCCTCAACCGCCTGGGAGTTCATCGGGGAGACGCTGCGAGCGACGCTGGAAGCACTCTCCGCAGCCGCACCGGAGTGGATGCGATCATCGATGGACCCGGTCTGGCAAGAACGTTACGGAGCGCGGGTCGACGCCTACCGGCCGCCATCCGACGAGCAGGAGCGGCGGACGCTGGCCCAGCAGATCGCCACCGACGGATACCGGCTGCTCGAAGCGGCCTTTGCGCCGACGGCGCCGGCATGGCTGCAGGAAGTGTCCGCCGTCAGTCTCCTGCGGCAGGTGTGGGTGCAGCACTTCACCCGCGCCATCACCGACGGCGAACAGGAGGTGACCTGGCGGGGGAAAGACGATCTCCCGCCAAGCAGAGCGATGATCGCCTCGCCCTACGACCCTGACGCCCGCTACGCGAAGAAGCGCGGATCCGCCTGGGTCGGTTACAAGATCCACCTCAGTGAGAGCGGCGACGACCCCCAGGAATCACAGCGCCCGCACCTGATCACTCACATCGTGACGAGCGAGGCCACGGTCAATGACGCGATGGTCGTCGATGATCTCCACGACTGTCTCGCCGGCAAGGGCCTGCTGCCGTCCGAGCACCTCCTGGACGCCGGTTACACCTCCGCTGAGCTACTGCTGACCGCACCGGTCGAACGCGGTGTCCGTATCACGGGCCGGTGAGACGGAACAGCACGCGGCAGACCATCGCGTCCGAAGGCTTCGGCAAGACGTCCTTCGCCATCAACTGGGGGTCCCGACATGCCACTTGTCCAAGTGGATTCACCAGCAGGTACTGGACCGAAGGACTCGGCCACAACGATCGGCCGGCGATCCGCATCCGGTTCGCCACTGAGACCTGCGCCCCGTGCGCCGTCCGCGACAAGTGCGCCCGCTCGACCCGCTACGGACGCCAGCCTCGGCGCGAGCCACGACGTCTCCGAGATCACCACGCACCGCCAGATTTATCACCCGCCGAGCCTATCGGCGGCTACCTCGACCAGCGAAGGAATATGCGACCGTGACGTTTCCCCAGGCCCCGGCCCAGGCCGCGATCGAGAAGGACCTGCGAGTGTCCTGGTTCACCCTGGAGACACTCAGCGCCGCGATCGGCAAGTCGAAGGTCGACGGGTCCACCGCACGGACCGTCGCCCGGATCTTCCGGGCCGATTTGATCGTCATTGATGACATTGGCCTGCTGCCGGTCGGGGAGGACGCCGCCGAGGCGTTCTACCGGATCATCGACGCGGCCTACGAACGCCGGTCCATCGCGGTGACCAGCAATATCCACCCCTCGGGCTTCGACACGATCATGCCGAAGACTCTCGCGGGCGCAAGCACTGACCGTCTCATGCACCACGCTCACCTCGTGACCACCACCGGCGACTCGCACCGCCTCGCCGAGGCCCTTGCCGGGAAAGGAGTTGTCCCCTTGAACTGACCTCCACCCCAGGAACATCACTGGCCACACGCCTGGGTATCTGATGGCCACCAGCCTGGACACCCCGCGGCCACTCACCTGGGCATCTCAATGGCCGTTGACACCGTCGGGACAGATGCCGTCGTCCTCACCTCTGGTCCGTGCCCGTGTCGTGCAGACTGCCCGCGGCTCCAGGGCTAGGAAGGGCAGGTCGCAGGGGGTCGGTGAACTCGTGTGTTCCGGGAGACAGGCGAGTAAGGAAGCCGTCGGGCAATTGGACCTCGGCGCTGGTTCCGGCCGGAACGGTCACCTGCAGGCGGAAGGCCCCGCAGGACGTGATCTGCCAGGCGGAGCGGATGAGCCCGTACGGGCTCTGGTGCACGCCTTCCGCCCGTCGCAGGCCACCGCCCGGTCTCGGGGCGACGAGGAACCGGCGGTAGCCGGGTTCCAGCGGCCGGATGCCGGCGGTCCGCGTGTGCAGGAACGAAATGACAGCACCCTTGCTGTAGTGGTTCAAGGAGCCTCGCGCCCGCCCGTCGTCGCCGATGCCCTCCCACGATTCCCAGACCGTTGTCGCCCCCCGGTCGAGCATGCCCAGCCAGGACGGCGGAGTGCGCTGCAGCAGCAGCTCGTAGGCGAGGTCGAGGTGACCGTGGTCGGCCAGGACCGGCAACAGGTCGGGTGTGGAAAGAAAACCGGTGCCAAGATGAGTTCCGGCCGCCCGGATCAGCGAAGCCAGGTGGCCGGCGGCCGCCGACCGCAGCTCCTCCGGCAGCAGGCCCCAGGCCAGGGCACGCACATAGGTGGCCTGCGTGTGGGGCGTCAGGCTCCCGTCCCCGGCGACATAGTGGGATCGCCAGGCGTGCAGCGCACCTTGGGCGATTTCCTCGTACCGTGCGGCCTCACCGCTGTTCACCAACTGTGCGGTAGAGGCCAGCAGATCCGCCGAGCGGTGGAGGTAGGCGGTCGCCACGTCCCCGTGATCGAGCGTGGGATCGATGGCCTCGGTGCCTCCAGGCTCCAGCCATTCACCGAAGTGGTGGCCGGTGTCCCAGAGGTAGGGGTGATGGACCGCCCGTTGGGGGTGCTGGCGTTCGCGGGCGGACCGGGCGGCGTACTCGACCCATTTCTTCATCGACGGGTATTGCTCACGCAGGATGCCGAGGTCACCGTAGGCACGCCACAGTTCCCACGGCACGATGACCGCCGCGTCCCCCCAGCCTGCCGAGCCATCCAGGGCATCCATCACGCCGGACGGTCCGCGCGGCACGATGCACGGCACGTTGCCGTCGGGCCATTGGTCCGCGGCCAGGTCGCGCAGCCACTTCAGACTGAAGCCGGCTACGTCGTAGAGGAACGCCGCGGTGGGCAGATAGAGCTGCCAATCCCCGGTCCATCCTGCCCGTTCGCGTGTGGGGCAGTCGGTGGGAATGTCGCAGACGTTGCCGCGCAGGCTCCAGTCGGCGGCCAGGTGCAGCTGGTTGAGATCCTCGTTGTCGCACTCGAACCAGCCCGTGCGCCGCAGGTCGGTGTGGACCACCTCGGCGCTCACATCGTCCGGTGTGAGGGTGTGGGGGTGGCCCTCGACGCGCACGTACTGAAACCCGTGGGTGGTGTGCCGCGGCTCGAAAGGTGCCGTTCCGTCCGAGACGACGCGGTCTTCCTGGCGCAGGGGAAACGGCGCGCCGGTGACGTAGTGGTGCGCGGTGAGGTGCTCAAGCGTGACGTCGCCGTCGGGTCCCAGGGCTTCGCCGTGCACGAGGGTAACAGTGCTGCCCGCCGGAGCAGGGGTTCGCAGCTGCACCCAGCCGTTGATGTTTCGCCCGAGGTCGATGACCTGCCGGTCCGGTGAGAGCCGGGTGACGGCGACCGGCCGCAGTTCCTCGATGCGTCGCACCGGGGGAGCGGGGGAGGAGGTGAGACGGTCGAGGTCGTCATAGAGCGCGTCGGTTCCCAGACGGACCGCAGCCCAGCCGGTCGGAGTACGGCGCATGTCGGTGCTCTGCCCGTCCAGCAGGTCGGCGGTGACCACCGGGCCGGTGGCACTTCGCCAGTCGGGGCCAGTGGCGATCACCGTTTGGTTTCCGCCGGGGTGACTGATGACGAGCTGGGCCAGGAAAGCGACCCGGCTGCCGTAGGAGTCGGCTTCTTGAAGAGCGCCCGTCAGTCCGCGGTACCAGCCATCGCTCAGGGTGACGTCCCAGACGTGAAGACCCGGTCCCAGCCGGTCGGTGACGTCGTAGGTCTGCACCTGGAGTCGGTGGTGATAGGAGGTGAAGCCCGGGGTGAGCTCAAAGTCGCCGACCCGCAGGCCGTCCAGGTGCGCCTCGTAGATGCCGTGGGCCGTCGCATACAGGCGTGCGCGTGCCACCGGCTCTTCCACCGTGAACGCGCGCCGCAAAACATAGGCCGGACGTCGGCCGGGGGCAGGGACCGTGTCTTCGACAGGCTCGATCCAGCGCGCGGCCCAAGCGGTCGCCTCCAACAGGCTCCATTCGAAGGACGAGGGCTGCGACCAGTCGCTCTCGCCCTGTGCCGTCCACACCTTGACCTGCCAGATGACCCGCTGCCCCGAGCGGCCGGCACCTCCTGTCCAGGGAACGAAGAGATGCTGATCGCAGACGACGCGTCCCGAATCATGGTGAACGTCGCCGCCAGTGGTCCGGATGCGGTACGCGACCTGGCGCTCGGCCAATCCTGGAAGCTGCCAGGACAGGCGCGGGACCCGCTCGTGGATGCCCAGAGGCTGGCCGAGATGCTCGACGCGCAGATTCGTTGGTCCTGCCTCGTGCGAGCGAGGCCGACGGTGTTTCACCGGCTCGGCAACCCGGTCACGCCGAGTGCGGAAAGAGAAACCCGTACTCCGCTGAAGCTTCCTTCGGTGCCGGTGGGTGCCTGCAGGCACCGCAGACGCGGAGGGAACGCCACCGGGAGGAGAGAAAGGTACTGGGAATGGAGGGCGGACGGGGCCGCGGATCGGGCAGGCATGACTCTCCTGTGCCTCGAATCTGTGATCATGTGACAGACCATCGTAGGAGACGTAGTAATCGAATACCGTCAACGTAGCGGGAGCTGCTTGGCACGGTCAACGAGTGGCCAAGATCTGGTGGGGTCGAACGGGTGTGCACCAATAGGTGTATATCCCTCCAACAAGGGCTCACTTTGTGTGCTGGTGCCGTTCGTTTACGGGTTGATGCCACGAAAAGCGAACGAGGTCTTGCCGTGGTGGCTGATGGAGACGTAAGTTCCACCGCAATCGATTACTACAAGGTGCGAGACATAGGCCGTCAGGTGACAGCGATGCCGGGACGACACGCGATCCGTTGGCGAGGGACCTTTCGGTGCCTCGGTCACGGGCGAAGGCGGCCGAGGAGCACCACGCCAGCACCCGACCGCCGGCGATTCCAGCGGCGGTGGCCCTCTCCCCAGGGTCGCCGCCGCCTACGCATCTCCGATCCCAGGCACATCACTGCTAACGGACCCCTCGATCTCCTGGATGGAAGGTAACCCCCTTGCCCGAGCCCGTCCCCGCCACCTGTTCCGGTGTCTTCCTTCCGCCGCACGGCAGCCGGACTTCCCGTCGCTGTCCAAGAGGCTATGGCCGCCCGGACGCCACCAGCGCCTCCCACCGGGACGCCTCACCATGACGGCACTCCCCACAAACAGCATTTTTCACACCGACCTCGGGCCCGCCGATGCGCCAGTCCTTCTGCTGGTGCACGGTTGGGGCGGCGATGGAAGACAGTGGTCGCTACATGCTGAAGCACTCGCACAACGGTTCCGGGTCATCGTTCCCG
Organism: Streptomyces sp. GbtcB7; assembly: GCF_019091445.1. Classification (NCBI taxonomy): domain Bacteria; kingdom Bacillati; phylum Actinomycetota; class Actinomycetes; order Kitasatosporales; family Streptomycetaceae; genus Streptomyces; species Streptomyces sp. GbtcB7. Next base: position 32,724 of record NZ_JAGXJM010000046.1, on the reverse strand, counting down.
ACCTGAGAGGACACGGCCGTACGGCTGTTCCCGCAACTGGCAACACGCCGCTGGAGATGGCACACGACCTCGCCGCCCTGCTGCGCGAACTGCACGCCGGCCCTGCCGTCGCCGTCGGCCACTCCATGGGGGGACAGGTGGTCAACCTGCTGGCCGTCCTCCACCCTCTGAGTGTGCGATCAGTGATCACACTCGATCCCGCGCACGGCGCACCCGAGACAGACCTGGACGACATCCACACCAGCCTGGCTGCCTACCGCAGCCAGGGAGCACCGGCAGCGGCAGCCTTCGTCGAGCGGGCCTTCGGCCCTCAAGCGCCGCCAGGGCTGCGAACCGCGCACGTGCGCACCATGCTCGGCACCCCCGGCCACGTCATCGCTCAAGCCTACGCAGGGATGTACCTCGACGACGGGGCCGTGGGCTTGCGGCCCCGGGCGCAGGAGTACCTCCGGCTGCGCAGCTGCCCCGCGCTCACGGTGTGGACCGCACAGCGCTTCGCCGATTGGGAACGCACGACCCTCCATGCGCCGAAGTCCCGCGTGGAGCACTGGCCGGACACCGGTCACTACCTGCACGAAGAACAACCGGACCGCGCGGTCCGACTCATCGAGGATTGGGCAGCCAGCGCATGACCATCTCCCTGCACGCCGACGCTCATGCAACCGGCACCGAACTGACCCACTTCTGGTCGGCCTGTGTCGGCGCCGGCCGAGCCGCTGAAGGCCTTCGCGCAGGCTGGCAGGAACACCTGCGGCTGGTCCGCGACGCGGCCGGGTTCCGGTACGTTCGCTTCCACGGACTCTTTCACGACGACATGTTCGTCTACCGCAAGGGCGCCGACGGGCAGCCGATCCTCAACTTCCAGTATGTTGACGACGTCTTCGACCGGATGCTGCAGGCGGGGGTACGGCCTTTCGTCGAACTCGGATTCTCGCCGGGGGACCTGGCGCGCGAGAAAGCCACGACCTTCTGGTGGGGGGCCCACGGTTCCCCGCCCACGGACCTGGGCCAGTGGGCCGAACTGATCACGGCCATCGCCGAGCACTGGGTCCACCGCTACGGCCTGGACGAAGTGCGCTCCTGGTACTTCGAGGTGTGGAACGAACCCAACCTCAATCCTTTCTTCCGGGGCGCGCGCAGCGAGTACTTCGACCTTTACGCCGTCAGCGTCACGGCTCTGAAGGCAATCGATGCGCAACTGCGGGTCGGAGGGCCGGCCACGAGCAACTTCGTACCTGACGGGCGGTTCGCCGGCGAACACGAGGACACCTCGCAGCACGCCGTGGTGGCCGAAGCCAAAGACCTGGACAGTCTGGACTGGCAGCCCGTATGGGTGGCCGACTTCCTCGAGTTCTGCCACAGCCGGAGCCTGCCCGTGGACTTCGTGTCCTGCCATCCCTACCCGACCGACTGGGCGCTCGACGGACACGGCAACACTCAGCAGCACACCCGTGCCAGCGATGCCACCACCCGCGATCTGCGCACCCTGCGCGCTCTGGTCGACGCGAGCCCCTACCCGGATGCGGAGATCCACCTCACCGAGTGGAATTCCAGCCCCTCACCCCGCGACCACACCCACGACCATCTGCAGGCCGCGACCTTCGTGGTGAAGGCCAACCTGGAGTCCATCGGGCTCACCGAATCCCTTTGCTACTGGGCCTTTACCGACGTGTTCGAGGAAGGCGGAGCCGGAGACACCGTCTTTCACGGCGGTTTCGGAATGATCACCTACCAGGGCGTACCCAAACCCTCCTTCCACGCGTACCGGATGCTGAATCAGCTCGGAGACGAGCTGCTCATCCAGACCGAGGGCGCCGCGGTGACCCGGCACCGAGCAAGCGGCAGTCTGTCCGCGCTCGCCTACCACTATCCGGCCGAGGTCACCCAGGCTCCACCGGGATCCTTCGACGGACGCTCCGTGGCGCAGGACGTTCTCGCCACAGGCTCGCCACGCCGTCTGCGTATTGAACTCACCGGGCTGTCCCCCCGGTCCTCGGTCACGATCGAGACCCTGGACGCGGAACAGGGCAACGCGATCGCGGCCTGGCACGCGATGGGGGCTCCGGAACCGCCCACCCGGGAACAGACCGTGCTGCTGCGCAAGGCGGGCCACGCGGTGGGGCAACGTGTGCAACTCGCCGACGACGAGGGCCGGTTCCTGTTCGACGAGGAGATCCCGTCGTGGAGCGTCGTCCTCATCCGCCAGGACCGCGATACCCAGTGACACAGTGACGTGTGCTTCTCGGGTTGCGTTCGGCGGATGACCGGATCGCCCCTGAGGGGCACGCCGTCGGGCCGGTGAGCAGAACTCACCTGCACGAGCCGGGCCGGGGCACGACCACGGAACAAGAAGCAGGGATCCAGCAATGACGAGCCGCACAGGATTCACCAGCACCAGCCGAGCCACCCGATGGGACGAGGGACTCATGGTGGGCACCGGCACCACCGGAGCCGCACTCTTCATCCAGGACGAGCATCACGTCGTGACGCTTGCGCATGAACGCTTCTTCGCACCGGCCGGGCCCGTCATCCCGCCGCCCGATGTCGCGGCCGCGCTGCCCGGCCTGCGCGCGCTGCTGGTGGAGCCCGCGCCGTTGGACGAAGCAGGCACAGCGGCGACCGAAGCGAGGATGCGGGAGGCCTGGGCCCAGGTGGGCCACGACGGACGCATGCTGAACGCCGACCCCCTCCTGCCCGTGGGCTGGCTGCACCTCGTGCCCGACTCCAGCACACGCACGCGCAACTACCGGCGGACCGTCGACTGGTCCGCTGCTCGCGCCGCGGCGCAGTGGGACGACGAGCAGGGTCACCACGAGGTCGCCGTGCAGGCCCACCGGCAGGACGACCGCCTCACGGTCACCCTCACGTCCTCGCCCTCCTTCACCGGATCGATTCGGCTCGGCCCGCCCGAACTCTCGACGGACGCCACCTCGGGACCCGCCGCCGTCGACCGAAGCTCCCTGGTGAACTCCACGGCCGCCGTCGAAGGCTGCAGGCTGACCTTCGTCACCGAGTCCACCTTCTCCGCGAACGGACTGCCGCGCGCAGTCCTCGCCGTCACCGTCCACGCACACGACGGCACCGCGGCATCCACCGGCACCACCGTCCGTATCGAGGCCGCGACCCGCGTGACCCTCGACGTCGCCGTGGAGACCGAGCTCGGCCCCAACGCCCCTGTTCTTCCGGCCCGGCCGGCCAGCGACCACGCAGAGCTCTTCGCACGCTCCAGCCTCGACCTGAGATCGCACGACGCACGAACCGTCGAGGAGATCCGCTGCGACCCCGACAGCGGCCCCGCTCTCACCGAACTCGCCTACGCGGCCGGGCGCAGCACCGTCATCTCCTCCACGGGCGCGCTGCCGCCCACCCTCCAAGGAGTGTGGGCCGGATGCCTTGCCCCCGACTGGGGCTCCGACTTCACACTCAACGGGAATGTCCAAAACGGCAGCTGCGCCGCCATGTGGTCCACCGGCACCCCGGAACTCCTGCACGGCCTCTTCGACCTCATCGACGCCGTGCGGCCCCACCTGGAAACCAACGCCCACTGCCTGTTCGGCGCCCCGGGCGTGCTGATCCCCGCGCACATGACGACACACGGCTACGCCAACCACTTCAGCTCCAGCTATCCGCACCAGTTCTGGATCGGCGGCGCCGCCTGGATCCTCCGCTTCGCCTGGGACTACGCCGCCGCCAGCGGCGACCGCGACTTCCTGTTCCAGCGTGCCTGGCCACTGGCCCAGGACGTGATGGCGTTCTACGAACACGTCCTGCAGGCCGGAACGGACGGCCATCTGCACGCCACGCCGTCCTACTCCCCGGAGAACACGCCCGCCGGACAGATCTCTGCGATCACCGTCGATGCCACTTCGGAGATCATGATGATCGCCGATGCCGCCGACCTGGCCGCTCGCATCGCACAACTGGCCGGCGACCGGAACTCCGGCTCGCACTGGCTAGCATGGGCCAAGCTGCTGCCACCGCTGCGCATCGCACCGGACGGCCAACTCGCGGAGTGGATCGATCCGCGCTTCCCCGACAACGTCGCCCACCGGCACGCCTCCCACCTGTACGCCTTCTGGTACGGGCAGTGCGAGACCTTCTCCATAGACCTGAAGGACGCGGCGCGCGAAAGCGTCCGCGCCCGCCTGGAATGGAGAGCGAAAGACCCCACTGCCCCGCCCGGCCGCATGGAAATGGCCTTCGGACTGGTACAGCTCGGTCTGGCGGCAGCCGCTGTCGGCGACGCCGAGGCCGCACTGCAATGCGTCGAATGGCTCGCCCGGGACCACTTCCGCAACAACATGATGCCGACGCACGACGCGGGCACCCTGTTCAACACCGATGCCGCTGGGGGACTCCCCGCCTTGGTCGCCGCCCTGCTGGTCGGCGGCGACGAATCCACACTCGTCCTGCTGCCGGCTCTGCCCGCCGTATGGCCCACCGGCCGGATCACAGGGCTGCGCGCCCGCGGTGGCGTCATCGTCGAGAGCCTGTCCTGGACGCCGAACACACTGGAAGTGGACGTCTGCGGCGTCCACGACAGCGCCTGGTCCCGCCCGAACTCCGACCTGGCCATCCGCCTGCCGTGGGCGGCCACCCGAGCCGAGCTCGACGGCCTGCCGCTCGATCACCACGACCTTCGCTTTACTCCTGTCCCGGGCCAAAAACAGAAATTCATGTTCCACCACTAAGAACACCGAGAAACAAATCGCGCGCGGAAATATCCGATGCCCCGCGTGCAATTTAACCTGCCATAAAACAGTTCACCCACTCGCTCGGTTTCCGCTTCGAATATTTTCGGACGCCGAGATGTGAAACTTTCAGCCCCGGTCAAAGGTGTTCCCCTGGTTGCCTGAAGCGTCTTAACTTCCTATGAAAAGAGCGTGCTGACGGATCGGGGCCTGCCCTGATCCACGCTGAAGGAGGGGCGATGGCCCTAACCATCCGTAAACCACGAGTCGACGCGCGAGGTAATCCGCGCAGCGCTCCCGGGCTCGTTTTCAGAAGAGCTGTAGGCGTTCTCTGTGCGTTGTCTTGCGTCGTCACGTTCGCCCCGGCGGCGGCCGCGCTGCCCGGACGCGCAACCACCTCGGCCGGCCAGGCATCAGCCGGTCCCGAAGGCCGCCTCGATGAGGTCACCTTCGGAGACGAGTCCTCGGAGAAGGCGCACGCCTTCAGCGGCGCAGCGACGGAGGTCGTTGACGGCGCCGCGGGCGATGCGGCGCGCGTCGCCCAGCCCTCATCACCGGCCGGCGAGCACCTCGGGGACCTGACGTTCACAGTCGCCGTCGATCCCCAGCGTCAGAACTATCTGAGCCTGAGGTTCTGGGGCGAGGACGTCTCGTCCTACCGGACGGTGCTGTACGTCAACGGTGAGCAGGCCAACTACCGCAACGGCGGGGACTACGAGCCGGTCAACAACGGCACGGCCAAGGGGCTGGAAGGACGCTTCTTCTACTCCACCGCCATGCTGCCGCTGGCCTCCACGCAAGGCCACAAGAAGGTCGAGATCATCGTTCGCACCTTCCCCGGCAGCCTCACCGCCCTGGCAACAGAAAAGTCCCGCCGCTACTACCAGGCCGTCACACACACCAGCCCCAAGCTGACGCTGCCGCTCGAGGACAACACCGGGTACGACATCACGACGAAGTCCGCTCCCGCACTCTCCAAGGAGAAGGAGCAGGAAAAGATCGACAGCTTCCGCAAGACGCAGGTCGATCTCTTCAACTCGCTGTCCGCGAAGGCGGATGCGGACGCGAAGTCGGTCATGTCCATCGAGCGTTACAAGGACGACCTGCGCTTCTATGCCGAAACCCTGCTGACCGACTGGTCGCCCGCAAAGACAGCGGAGGAGAAGCGCGCAGCCCTAGAGTGCATATTCCAGACCATCGACAACCAGACCAAGAACTATTACGGGAACGTGAAGAGCCTGGGCAACGGTGGTCACCAGTCAGACTGGGGCGGCTACTACGGCGCCCTTGGTGAAGCCCTCTACGTCGTCGAAAACCTGATCGACGACAATGACGTCTACGGCCGGAAAAAGTTCCAGGAATTCCTCGACCAACCCTTCAGTACGGGCACCAAAGCAGGGGAGAACTCCCTGGCCGACGCCGACTGGAAAGGCGGAGAACTCACTCGCGGGGAAGCCTGGGAACGCGTACTCAAGGCCAATTTCGACTTCGCACGCTCTCGCCTCTCCTACATCTACAACCAGGTCATGTACACCTACGAAGGCGCATGGAAGGCCCACGAAGGCCTTCGCGTCATCGGGTCGGGCTTTTTTGAAGGCAAGGACCGCAGCCACGCCATCGCCGGTGAGTCCCTCGGCTCCAGGCCGTTTCTGGGCGAGGAGGTACTGCTCGGGCCCGACGGCAAAAAACTGAACCTGTACCACTCGCTCTTCCAGCACGACGGGAACGCCGTCTACACCGACGACTACCTGCAGATCGTGATGAAGGGCCTGGCCAAGAGCCAGCTCGACAACCGCGGCAACGTCGTGCGCCGCAAGCCCTACGGAGAGCACTACACCGGCATCACCGCCGCAGGCCTGACCCGTGAGAACGGCTACGTCGGCGGCTACGGCGAGTCCGCCAATTACCTTACCTCCTGGTTCTTCCGCACGCTCGACCACCGCGGTGACGAGGCACTGAACGACGAAATCCTCAAACTCGCCCTGCGCAACGTGCACGCCCGCGGGGAAACGCGCTACCAGGGAAGCGACACCGACGGCAACCGCGCCATGTTCATGGAACAGGTGGTGGACGACCGCAACAACGGCTATCCCGGCAAGATGTCCTACGCCGTCGACAACGGCACCGGACGAGGCCTCACCTACGCCTCGCTGGAGCAGTACATGGCCGACCACGAGAAGCGGTACGACGGCAAGGCGTGGCAACCGTACTGGAACTACGCGCGCCAAGCCGTCGGATACATCCAGCAGCAGCTCGTCGACAACCAGTACTTCCCCTACTTCGACACGGTGTTGGCCAACCACCGCTACGACCTGCGCCTGCCGGACAACTACGCCTACGTCACCCACGAACGAGGCTCATACAAGCGGTTCGGCAAGACACCGGCCGGCACAGTGCTGCCGCACACCGACCTCGACCGCTACACCGACGAGGAGCTCAAGCGTCTCGGCGTCGACCGCACCAAGCAGGACACCCGATTCGCCTGGGCCGACATCGACAACCTGCTGGTTTCGGTACGTGACGGCGACACCCACCTGCTCGCCAACCTCTTCGAACGCAACAAGGGATACCTGGGCAACGGACGGATCCACGCCCAGTACGGCACCTACGAACAGCTGGTCCAGGTACAGACACAGGGCGTGTTCGCCTCGCAGGACTACTTCCCCCGGGCCGCGTCCGCCGAAGACCCCATGGTCTTCGACCGGTACACCACGCCCGACCGCCCGCTGGCAATGGGAGGCGAGCTCCTTCCCGTCACGTACCAACCGGGTGTCGGAACCGTCGCCCGCGACAACTTCCTCTACGACACCCCCTACTCGGGCTACCCCGACCTGCTCACCAGCCGGTACGGGAAGTACCTGATGGCGGTGAACACCACCCGCAAGGCGTACGGCAACGAGCGCACCCACCAGGTGAAGCTGCCGGCCGGATTCTCCGGCCGCTCGGTGACCGACCTGGTGTCGGGCAAGAACCTTCCTGTCTCCGGCGGCCGCGTGAGCGTCCCGCCGTTCCGGGCCGTCGTCCTCAAGCTGGACAGCGAGACCGTCCGAGCCGACGTTCCCTCCGCGGTCAACGTGGCCGTTACCACTGCCGGTGCGCGGCACGTAGGCCTGAGCTGGTCTCCGGCAGCAGGGGCCTCCTCGTACACCGTCACCCGCGCCGATACGGCCAAAGGGCCCTACCGGACCGTGGCGAAGGGCGCGAAGAGCACCTCGTACGTCGACCGGGTCAGCCCGACGAAGGGCGAGGACGACTACTTCTACCGCGTCCTGCCCGTCAACGCCCAGGGCACCGGTCAGGCGTCCAACCCGGCGAAGGCCCATGCCACCCCGGCGGCGACGGCGGCGCTGCGCAAGACCGAGTGGCGCGACGACGCGATCGGCGGTGCCAAGGCGGGCACCTCGTCCGTGCGAGGCGACACCATCACCGTCCGGGACGCTCGCGGAGACGGCTTCGGCGGAGGCGACGACTCCGTCATGGTGGACCGCGACCACACCGACTCCTACACACAGATCAGCCAAGTGGCCAAGGGAGGAGTTGAGGTCTCCGCGAAACTCGCTCCCACCGGGGACGGCACCCTGCGTGGGGTGATACTGCGGGACTCCACCGACGCCAAAGCACGCTACGTATACCTGGGAGCCAACGCCAAGGGCGAACTGGAGCTGCGCCACCGCTCCCTCGACACCCGGGCCGACATCGGCACCGGAGTCCCCGGTAGCAACGCCGGCGGCGGCATCACCCGCAGTCCTTACACCCAGCAACTGGAGGGATACACCGCGAAGACCCATCCCTACGTCAAGCTCGTCAGGCTGCCGAAGTCGACGGACGTCCTAGCGATGATCTCGACCGACGGCAAGCACTGGCAGCGAGCGGGCAAGGCATCTGTGCCCATGATCGACGTCGTGCATGTCGGCGTCGCAGCCGACTCGGCGGCAACGTTCGGCGAGGTCACCATTCGGCCGTTCTCCGACGACGCCGTGATCGCCAGTGGGACGTTCGGCGGCCAGACAGGCACACTGACGTGGACCAAACCGAAGGCGGCCATTGCCTTCGACGTCTACCGCACTCCGGACGTCGCACGGTCCGTCACTGACCCCCGCAGGGAAGACGGCTGGCAGAAGGTGCTGTCCGATCGGTACGCGCTCACCCTCAAGGACAACCTGTACGGCGGACGCATGTACTACAAGGTTGTCGCGCGAACAGTGGAAGGCACCACTTCCGTCTCTGCGGAACCCGCCGTGATCACGGCGGATTCCCTGGCCACCGTGCTCCAGCAGACCGAGGCGCTGGTCGAGGAGGACTACACCGCCGCCAGCTACGCCGCTTTCACCGCCGAAGTCGACTCCGTGCGCAAGGACAGCGGCGAGCCCGGTGCGGATGAGTCCGCTCTGATCAAGCGCGTGTACGAGGCGTACGAGCTGTTGCGCAAGGTCTACCGGGACAGCTTCGAGACGTCCGATCCCGACGTGTGGCAGAAGGCGGGTTCCGGACCGTACGAGGTCGCGATCGACCCGCAGACCGGGCGCACCGGAAACCGGTCGCTGTACTTCGCCAGCACCGACACCAGCCAGAACGGCTTCTACAACCTGTCCTTCAACAGCCGAGGCAAGGGCACGTCGCCGATCTCGACGAAGCCGGGCACCTTGTACAAGGTGTCCTTCTGGTACCAGCTGAAGGACTACGGTCCCGGTCCCGGTCTGGGCGCGTACTACTTCATCTCCTCGCGTAACGCTGGCAACCAGGTGGGCACGGAACAACGCAACTGGCTGCCCAAGGGCAACACTCCCTCGGGGACCTGGAAGCTGTTCGAGCGCGTCTACCGAACGGAGGCCGGCTCGGTGGACAACGTCGCGATCGACTTCGGACTGCGCGGATCGTACGGCCAGTTCCGGGTCGATGACCTGCGGGTGGAGCCCGTCGGCTGACTGGTGCTCCTCCCGCGCCGCAGTCCCGGACCGTCCTTGGTCCGGGACTGCGGCGCGCTGGCGCTCCGTCGTCGTACGACAGCCAGTGCCAGCTCCAGCCGAGTCGGGGTTTTCGAGGCCCTGCGCCTCCCCATAGAGCGGGTCGCGTTCCCCCTGCTGTAAACACGCGACGATCCTGGACGACGGTGATGCCCGGCGCCCCCTCGCATCCCCCCCCGGTCCCGTACCCCTGGCCGGTTGGGCCCGGGCTCTGAAACTTTCAGCGAGCCGGCAAGCTTTCGCAGAGCGATCGGCCGTGACTAGGCTCGGCGTTCCCGCCTCCTGAGCCATTCGGGGGCGGCGGAAGTGAGTCGTACACCGTGGTCGCTGTCGTACTTGATCCCCGCCGAAAGATTCGGCCCTGTCAGCCCGCTCGTCTTCGGCAGCTTTGCGGAGAACCTGCACCGCTGCGTGTACGGAGGCGTATACGACCCGGACTCGCCGATGGCCGACGCCTCAGGTTTTCGCACGGACGTGATCGCCGCGGCCCGCGCGACGGGCGTGACCAACGTCTGCTTCCCCGGTGGCTGTTACGCGGCCTACCACCACTGGAAGGACGGGATCGGCCCGACGAGCGAGCGGCCGTCGACCCGGTACCGAGCCGACGGCGCCTGGCCCGCGGCGAACGACTTCGGCACCGACGAGTTCATGACCTGGGGCGGGGAAGTGGGAGCCGAGCCGTACCTGTGCGTGAACATGGGCACCGGCACACCCGAGGAGGCCCGCGACTGGGTCGAGTACTGTAACGGCGAACCCGGCAGCCGCTGGGCGGATGAGCGGGTCAGGAACAGACACCCAGAGCCGTACGGCGTGCGCTACTGGGCGCTCGGCAACGAGATCAGCGGCGAGTGGGAGATGGGGTACACCGCCACCCCGAGGAGTACGTCCGGCGCGCCCGCGACTTCGCCACGGCGATGAAGGCCGCAGATCCCACCATTCAACTGGTGTTGTCCGGCGCACACTTCCCCGTCGGCTTTCCTCAGCCGAACTGGAACCGCGAGGTCCTGTACCCGCTGTAAGAGCACGCCGACTTCATCTCCATGCACCACTACATCGGCCATGATTACGCGGACGACATCCGCGAACGGTATGCGGAGATGGGTGTCGCCGCGGTGTTCGAGCATCTCACCGAGTACATGCGGCTGCTGGAGGATGCCGTGGATGTCGTCCGCCAGGACATCCGCCTCGTCAACCACGACAAGGGCACCCCTGGTAAGCCGATCGGCATCGCGCTGGACGAGTACAACCCCTGGTACAAGACGGGTGACGATCCGCAGTGCGACGACGGCCTCACCGAGGAGTACCACCTCGCGGACTCGCTGTTGGTGGCCGCGTACTTTGGCATCTTCCTGCGCAACGCCGATGTGCTGACCCTCGCCAACATGACGCAGTTGGTCAACGCCCTGCCCGCGGTGGTCTGCGAGAGCGATGGCAAGGGCTTCTACCGGCAGGGGATCAGTTACGTACAAGAGCTCTTCGCCGTGAGCCGTGGGCACACCGCGATCGATGTCTGGGCCGACTCCCCTGTCCGGGAGGGGAGTTACTACCCGAGCGTTCCCCTGCTAGACGTCAGCGCCAGTCATGACGAAGCCAGCGGCGAGGTGTTGTTGTACGCGGTGAACCGCGACGCCGAGCGTCCTCTTTCCCTCGAAGTGGCGTGCCCCGCGGGCCCTCTCGCGCCGCATGAGGTGGCTATGTTCGGTGGGGGACCGCTGGACGCCGCGAACACCTTCGCCGAGCCGGAGCGCATCACGATCCGCCACCGTCCTGCCGACACTGGCACACCGCTGGTGGTGCCGCCAGCGACAGTGATCAGGGTGCGCCTGCGTCCGGCAACGGCAGTTTGGCGGAAGGTGACCTCGTCGGTGCCGGTGCGGGCCTGGACTGTCTTACCGGTGGCCAGGGGGGGCACGGAGTAGGGTATAGGCGCGAATGCAGTGGTCGAGGCTGATGCGGGTGGCGAAGCGCTACCCGCGAGGCGGATCGACGGGATGCAGGGCGAGCGGCTGGGACGGGTCGGCCTCCCACCGGTCGGTCGGGCGGGCGCCCAGCCTGCGGTGCTGCGCCGGTTGGCGATGTTCAGCCGGGCGATTAGCCGGGTGGTGACGTCGTCCGGTCCGGTGAGGGCGCGGCCAGGCAGGAATGACGTTTCCAGATGGCCGTCTGCCCTCTCCACCAGGTCAGCAGCTTCCAGGGGCCGTCGATCAGGTCGCCGGTGGTGCGGGTGGGCAGTAGCGGCGCCGCGATGGTCCGCGAGCAGCCCGAGGATGGGCGAACGTCCGCTCTGCCCGTAGCCCAGCCGGGACGTCGACCGGCGGGAACCACAGGCCGCACTGGGCCGGCTCGCCGGGTTGATGTGTCGTGCGCGAGACCGGATCGACCGGAGGACAGGCCGGACGCAACGTCGGAGAGACCGAAGTATGCGTGACGGCCTTGGCGCCATGGACGTGAACGTCGCGTTTTGCGTCCTTCTGGACGCCGCAGGCCCAGGCGGCTCCCGAGCGAGCCGGAAGACGCCTGGACCTGTTCACCGAACAGTTTCACCGCCCGGGCTCGGTGGAGCGACGGCAACGGCCCGGCCCCCCGGCGCGATGGACCGTGCCGCCCTAACCCCCCGACCTCAGGCCAGGCGTGCTGAAATCTCAGAGCAAGTACAGGACAACGGTGGACAGCGCAGGAACCTGCAGTCCGGTAGCGGGGGTGACGATTTGGCCGGTGGCCAGATTTCTTGACCTTCCCCAGCCGCGTGTGTCGAGGCTGTAGCTGGTACTGGGGGAGGCGTTCATGCCGATGAGATAGCGGCCGTACGCGCACCGGTAGAAAGACGCCCTCCCGGCCCACGGCGTCTCCTTGCCGACAGCGCCGCCTGTTATCCCGGCCGGGGGACGGGCGAGGGGCTGCCGGTGGCCGGCCCAGGCCTGGTGCAGGACAGGCCCGCCGGGCACGGGGGCGCCGGCCCAGTGGGGCTGGGCGATGAGATCCGGCTCGACGTAGACCTCACCGGTGCCCGCGTACTGCGCCTGCATGGCCACTGTGGCCGAGTGCTCGGTGGCGCGGGTGACACGGTGGACGCGAGCCAAGTTGTTGACGCCGTAGCGGGCCCGCCAGTACAGGGAGGCGTAGAGGAACTCCTCGCCGTTCTTGAGAGCCAGGACTCCGTCGTCCTCGTCCGCCCAGAGGAAGTCCGGCGCGTTCCAGGAGCCGGGCAGCACCGTCGAACTGGCCGACAGGGTGCGGAAGGTGTCGTAGTCGCGGCGGACCCGGGCTGCTGTCAGCCCGTAACGGGGTGCACGCTGGGTGGCGAACATGTCCAGGTTCGGGAAGAGCTGGTTGTCGCGGACCATCTGCTGCGCGTATCCGGTCAGAGCAGGGTCTTGGAGGACGGCTGCTGCCTGGAGCGCGTGTCCGTCGGCGGCGTTGCGCTGTGCGTAGACCACCTCGCCGGGGTAGGTGGAGTCGCGCCAGCCCACGACGGTCTCCATGCGCATGGCCCGGTAGCCGTCGGTGTCGACGGCCTGGTAGCGAAAGACGGAGCGTGCTTTGACGATGGTGACGACGCGTGCCCGCAATGCCTCGTCGGTGATGCCGTTCCAGCCGTGCACCGCGTCGTACAGGCGGATGAGTCCGTCGATCACTTCGCCGTACAGGCCGACGTACCCGAGCTCCCGGGTCAGACCCTTCTTGGTGACGAGGTAGTAGGACGTGCCGAGAGGCCAGGAAGGTGTTCCGATTGCGTTCTCCGAGCCCTCGAACGGGACCAGGCCGACGGCCTGGCGGACGTAGTGGCGGGCCTTGGTCTCGCTCAGGGCCTGGCCTGGTGCGATGAGTGACAGGCCTCGGTTGCAGCTGTAGATGCCGGTGGCGGCGCCGATGTACTGGTTGGTGTAGGTGGGCAGGTGCTGGCGCCAGTAGTCGCGGGAGGCGACAAGCATGTTCGTGTAGGCCGTGCGCCGGGTGATGGTCGTGGTGGCGCCGGTCACGTTCTTGGCCAGCGCGCCATCGAGGTGGCCATTGAGGGCCGTCATCACCAGGCCGATCCGGCCGAAGCCTTCCCACTGCTGGTCGGAGCCGGTCATCTGCGCCGGGTCGGTGAGCCACTTGTTGTAGATGACGTCGATGAAGAAGCAGATGCGCTCCAGAGCAGTCTCGCTGTGGTAACAAGGGCTGAAGGGGAGGTCGTATCCGGCGGCGAGGGACAGCACCCCCCACAGGTTGAGGCTGGTGTTGTCCAGCCAGTCGGTGTGTTCGGCGGCGACTGCACGGTCGATTTCGTCCAGGATCCCGGAGGCGTCTTCGGGTCGTGCGCGGTCTACGGGGGCTGAGCCGGTGACATCCCCGCTGGCGAGGGTGAGCACGGGATCGGTGTGGGTGTAGATCCTGTACACCCCGCGTGAGGGGGCGGTCAGGTTCTTGTAGAAGTCGGCGGTCGTCGTGCCGTAGGGATTGACCTGCCCCATGGAGCGGATTTCCAGCCGCACGGAGGTCTTGCCTTGCGTCGACGATGGTGGCAGGGGCAGGGTGTGGAAGAAGAACCGTCCTGGCAGCCGCTTCTCGTCCCCGGCGACGTCGAGGGGGTCGACGGCTCCCAGGTGGTGGTGGCCGACCTGCTTGCCGTCACAGAACAGTTGGAGCCTGCCCAGTGTTGAACCGGCCTCCTCGCCCCACAGTTTGAGAGTGACGTAGGTGGTCACAGCGGGGTCGACAGCCATCGCGAATGAGGCGCTGCCGCCCCAGGCGCCGGCCGGTTCGGTGGGCAGAAAGCGTCGTGCGCGCTGGCCGAGCCCGCCGGCCGTCACGGTCTCCGACCTTGTGGACGTGAGTGCGTGGGCGCTCTCGGATGCGGTGTCGCCGAAGACGAGGGTGTCCCGTGCGGGGCTCTGGGCCGCCAGCGGCCGGGTCTTTTGCGGGGTCGCTCGTGCTGTGCCGGAGTGGAGATAGCCGGTTGCTACTGCGGCTGCCGCGGAACTCAGGATGGTTCTGCGGCGCATGTTCTCTGCCATGTCAGCGTCCCTTCTGATGGCAGGAAGTGGGGGAGGGTGTGGCCGGGCGGGACCGGACAAGGACCCGGTGTCTGTCAGCCCTGGCCCGGCCCGTTCGGAGCGAAGATGCTCCGGGGGTGCTGGGTTGGTCGCCGGACGCGGCAATGCCAGCGGACCTCAGCGGTGGATGGTTCGGGTCAGTCCCTCTTGATCAGAGCGGCGAGGGCGGTGAGGAGATCCGCGGCTGCCCTGTCCACTTGGGCCTGGGTGCCGTCAGAGGTGGCACGCGCGTCATCGGCGGCCTGGATGACGGTCGCCCAGGTGACGGCGGTGTAGTCGGCTTCGTTCAGTGCCGTCACTTCCGCGAGGAGCGTCTCCACCATGGAGTGGTCCACCCAGTAGCGATACAACTCCAGTTCGGCGATGTTGGAGCTGGAGCCCATCGGCCCCAGGTAGCGGATGTAGCGGAACGAGGTCCGGCTCTCGGAGGCGAAGGTGTACCAGGTCGGGGCCGCCGTGGCGTCGACCCCGCCGAGCCGGGCGATCTGTGTCCAATCGGTGAGGTTGTTGGAGCCCTGGACGATCGCTCCGTTCACCTTGGCCGGGTTGTCGCCCTTGGCCCGCGGGTAGGCCCGCACCTGGCCGACGCTCACGGGCTTGTCGGCGAAGTCGGCGCGGAACCAGGTGTCGTTGCGGGTCACCAGGTCCACGGCTGAATCGATGTCGCCGTCGAAGGCGAAGGTGCCCGCGATCTCAGGCGGGTTGGCATTGGCCCAGGACGGGTGCGAGGCCAGCACGGTTGCCGTCGCCAGGACATCGATCTTGTTCTGCCGGGCAGAGACCAGAGCATCCACAGCCGCATAGATCCGCAACGTCAGCGCAGGGCGGTCCACGTCCGGCTCGGCCAGCAAGGACTTGATTGCGTTGAGCTCCCTGCCGAGCCGGTAGAAGCTGCCCCGCGTCCAGTCGGCGGCGGTGAGCGCTCTGGCCCGGTCATAGGCCTTTTGCGGGTTCTCTACGAGGGCGAGCGCGGGCTCGTCCGTTGAGATGGTCATACCGTCCACGCAGTGACCAACGATCTTGTAGTAGGCCTTCGCTGCCCGGAGTCTGGTGTCTGTGTACCAGGGAGCAAGCACATCGGTGGCGAGCTGTTGCCAGTTGTCCTCGCCGTTTGGGCTGCGGTGAATGGTGAAGGAGGACACCGAACGCGGTTTGTTCCACGCCAGGTCGACCGTGTCCTCCCGGACGTGGGCTGAGGGACGCAACGCGGCCTGCGTAGTGACGGTCACCCTCACGCCGCTGAAGACCGCCTCGGCGTCCGCCGCGACCCCGCCGGCAAAGGTGGGGGGAAAGGCGTGGAAGACGGCGCCGGCATGAATCCAGAAGGCGCCGTTGCGGGAGGCGTAGGCGTCGATGCGGTGCGCTTCGCCGTCGCTGACCACCTTGAGGTAGGGATAGTCCAGTGCAGTCAGCTCGGGGATGGTCGCGTTCACCGGGCTGCGCTGCTCGTCCTGGAAGTCGTGCCGGTCGTCCCGGTTGCGGTGACGGAAGATCAGGGTTCCGGTCTGGTCCGGACCGAAGTAGACATACCGGCTTGAGGCGTTGAGGTCGTCGCGCAGTAGCAGTCCGCCCAGGGTGCCCGATGACTGCTCCACCTGTGCCTGCAGCGTGGCGGTGCCGGTGAGAGGGCGGCTGACGAAGTGGAGCGAGTCGCGGATCTCGGAGGCCAGGAGCAGGTAGTCGTCTCCCGCGCCAAAACCGGCGCCGTTGCTTCCGGTGATGCTGATTTTCCTGCCCGGGCGGACAGTGGCTGTGCCCCGGTCTGCTGTGCCGATACGGTCGTCACGCCAGCCCGATCCCTGCAGACGCGGGGAGGCTGGTGAGCGGTAGGCGGCTTCGGCCCGGAAAGAGGCGGCGCCATGATCGGCAGCGGCCTTGTAGTAGTACGTCCTGCCGGGGACTGCACCCTTGTCATGAAAGGTGATGCCCTTGATACGGGAAGCGATCCGTTGGTAAGGGCCTTCTTCCCTGCTCGCGCGGAAGACGTCGTACGAGGCGGCGCCGGCTGCGGGTTTCCACCCGAGTTCTACGCCGTGCGCGCCGGGCAGCGCGGTGAGGAAGTCCACCCCGGAGGCTGTCGGTACGGTGGCCGCCTGCGCGGGGTCCAGACGCAATACGACGGCCGACGTCGGCTGCAGGCTGATCTTGCCGCCTCGTACCGCCAGCCGCTTCCCGGAGACCAGATCCAGCACGGTACCGGGTGCACCCGGCACGGTGATCTTGTGGATGCGCTCGTTGCCGTATGCCTTGCGGGTGGAGTTGATGGCGAACAGGTAGTGGCCGTAGCGGGCGGTGAGCAGGTCGGGGTAGCCACAGTAGGCGTGGTCGTTGTCTCCGCTGGGACGGATGACAGGCACGGCGGGCTGGCGGGTCATGGGCAGGGGTTCGCCTCGCAGCGCCGCAGGCAACGCGTCCTTGGTGAGGGCGTCTTCCGCGAACTCGAGGTCGATGTTGTCGTGCCGCAGGAAGTAGTCGTCCGTGCGGTACATGCCCTCCGTCTTGATCTGCACGATGTTCTCGTGATCCCGGTGCAGGACGTGCAGTTTGCCGCTGCCGGAGTAGCCGCGGTTTCGGAAGTTGAGCGCGGCGAAGATCCGGGTGTCCGCGTCTCGCACCGATACCAGCATGGCGTCGATGTCCGCCCAGGCGAACTGCTCGTAGTCGGCCGGATCCACCTGCAGTGCGGCTATTTCGGCGTCGGTGTAGTAGGCGAAGTCGGTCTGAGGATGCACGGACTTGGCGCTGCCGCGCTCCCCGGTGACGTAGGTGTAGGTCTCGGCCAGCCGGTAGTCGGAGTTGTAGGAGGTGGGCAGGTTGTTGAAGAACTGGTGGTCGGTGAGCTGCTGCTGGACGAAGCCGACCGCCTGGCCCGCGTACGTCCAGTACGGTTCCCACTCCTTGCCCGCGTACCGCTTCTGGTTCTCCTTCATGCGCTGTTCCAGGGAGGCGAACAGCATGGCCACACCGTTCGACAGGCGGGTGGCGTAGCCGGGCAGGCCCGGATAGGTGGGGTTGCGCTCGTCCAGGACCATCTCCATGCGCATCAGCCGGTTGCCGCCGTCCACGCTGGTGTGCCGAGTGTAGGAGCGGGCGTGGATCGACTTCAGGCTGAGCTTGAGGATCTCGTCGTTGAGCGCTGCGTCGTCCTTGTGGTCGAGGGTCTTGTAGAAGTACTCGGGCAGGGCGTTGGCCGCTTCGCCGTAGGAGGCGACGTATCCGTTCTCCCGGGTCAGGCCGGCTGCGGTGAGTCCGGTGAAGGCGTGTGCGTACGGCAGCCGGCGCACCACTTCGCCCTGGGCGTCCAGCTTGCTCTTTGCCAGGCCCTTCATCACGATCTGCTGGTAGTCGTCGGTGTAGCGGGCCATGCCGTCGTGATACGACAGATCGTGGTAGAGGTCCAGGTCCTTGCCGTCGGGGCCGACGAGCACTTCCTCGCCCAGGAAGGGGATGCCGCCCAGGGCTTCGAGCAGAATGGCGTGGCTGCGCTTCTTGCCCTCGTAGTGCTGAGAGTCGATGATCCGCAGCCCCTCGTGGGCCTCCCAGGCGCCCTCGTACGTGTACATGATCTGGTTGTAGATGTAGGAGAGCCGGGAGCGGGCGAAGTCGAAGTTCGCCTTGAGGCAGCGCTCCCAGGCGTCACGGCGGCTGAGACCGCTGCCGTCGAGCGAGTGCTCCCCGTCCGTGGTGTCGATGGGGAAGCTTTCGTCGAGGAAGGCGTTGAAGGCCGCCTTGCCCATCAGCGTGTTGTCCAGGAGGAGGGTTTCGACGATGTAGAGAGCCTCGCCCAGTGCCCCGTAGAAGCCACCCCAGTCGCTTTGATGGCCGCCCTTGCCGATCAGCATCGTGTTGCCGTAGTAGTCCTTGACGTGCTGATCCACCGTCCACAGAATTCGCTTGAGTGCCTGCTTGCGTTGGGCGGTGTTCTGCGTGGGCGACCAGGACTGCAGCAGGGACATGGAGTAGAAGCGCAACTCGTCCTGGTAACGGACGATCGACAGTTTCTGACCCGCGTCGACCTTCGCGGCGTACTTGTCGTGCAGTTCCTGCTGTGTCTTGGTGTACGCGGTCAGTAGTTCCTGCTTACGGGCCTCACTCACATCGGTGGCCGTGGTGGTCGGCGGGGTGTAGTCGGCCTGTCGTTCGCTGGAGAGGTCGAGGGCGGCCGTGGTGTGCGTGTAGGCCTTGTAGTAGCCGCGTGAGTCGACCTTGACGGGGTTGGTGTAGCCGGAGTCGTAGGAGCGCAGCATGATCTCGACCCTGCTCTGACCTTGAGTGTGGGCCAGGGGGAGCAGAATGGTCGAGTAGTAGAAGCGGCCGGGCAACGGGGCCGCGGAGCCGTCGTCGACGACCGAGTAGTCGCCGTAGCGCCGATAGCCGATCTGCTCAGAGTTGATGTACGCGACGGTTTTCAGCGTGGAACTGTCCGAACCCCAGAACTTGACGGTCAGATAGTTCTGCCGGACAGGATCGACCTTCATGACGAACCGCAGGTCACCGCCATGGATCTGGGCCGGTGACAGGGGAGAGGCCACGCGTGCGGAGTCACCGAGAGCGCCGTCGGTGACCCTGCTGGCCTCCGATCGGAGGCTGTGGGCCTTCTCGGACGACGTGTCTCCGAAATCGAGGGTGTCGATGGCCGGGCCGCCGTCGGCCGTCCGACTGCCATCAGCGGCAGCGGGCGCGGCCGGCCACAGCAAACTATGGGAGGTGGCGACAGCGGCTACGGCCGCTGCGGACTGCAGGAGCGATCTGCGCCGGATGCCCTGTGTCATGTGTGGTGTCTCCTGAGCTGGCACTCGATACGGACAGACGGGACGCGCAGGACAGTCCGGAATCGGGCGTGCGAAATAAGGTGGGCCTGCCGAACGCTTCCTTCAGTCCCGGTGTTCACCACAGGCTCAGTAATCGATTGCCTGAAGTTAGGGCGCCAGACCAACGCTGGCAAGGGTGGCTGCAAGGCGTCGTAGAATGTGAAACTTTCAGTGGAGTCCAGATTCGGTGGACAGTACTGTGCAGCCGGGTTCTGACAGGGCGGGCCGGACGCTTGCAGGATGACCAAGTAGCGCATCAGCTTCTCGTAATCGATTACTGATTTGATGGTGGAGAAGCTGCTCTCACGCGGAAGCGCGGCCATCTTCGCGCGAGGCTGGAGGCAAACGGTCGCGCGACTGCTGCGGCGCGAACGGTCGAGTGGGAACGGCTTGATGAGCGGCCTCGCGCCTTCGTCCTCGTTGAGATCGCAGAACCTGCGGTGCGCCGTTTCGCCGTGTGCACGCCTCCTTGCGGCGTACTGCGGGTCAGGGGAGGTCTCGTCCGTGATGGCGTTGGGCGTACCGGGGTCTTCTTCCGCGA
The DNA here is from genome assembly GCF_019091445.1 of Streptomyces sp. GbtcB7. Taxonomy (NCBI): domain Bacteria; kingdom Bacillati; phylum Actinomycetota; class Actinomycetes; order Kitasatosporales; family Streptomycetaceae; genus Streptomyces; species Streptomyces sp. GbtcB7. The sequence goes on along the minus strand of NZ_JAGXJM010000046.1, from coordinate 12,678 downwards.
CGTCCTCGGCGTCGGAACCTCCCTCTCGGCGGCGCAGCCCGCTTTGCGGGGTCGCCGACACGAGTGAGACGTCCTGGTCCCGATCTGCACCCAACGGGTGAAGCCCAGCGCGTCCGGCGGGAGTGTCCACCACATGATCTGCGGCTGCTTCCTCGCGAGACGGCCGATCGCATGCCTCGACCGGGGACAGGACTGCTGGCAGGCACCCGCGGTGGGCGGCGGCCACCTCCTGGACGCGCCGGGACAGGCCCTGCCGCAGCTGGAAGCGGTCGCTGACCTGGACAGCCTTCGGAGCACCATTCGCGATGCCCTGCCGGTAGGTCAGCGAGCCGTCCCGGCAGGCGACTTCGACACCGGGATGCGCACGCAGCCAGCGGCTGAGCTGTTCGGCACCCCTTCCTTCCCAGAGCGTCAGCGGCAGCTGGGTGGTCGCGTCGACCAGGAGAGCACCGTAGGTGTCGCCGTAGAGCGCGAAGTCGTCCACCCCCAGCACCCTGGGCGTGACCAGCGCAGGCAGGGGAATGCGCATCAGCTGGGAAAGCACGGTGCACCGCGAGAACTCAATGTTGAGGACGTGTAACATCCAGGCCCGCCCCGGCCGGCCAGCATGACACCGACTGCCTTGACCAGGTGCTGCAGCAGCGGCGTACGCCGCTGATAGCGCACCGTAGGCTCCGGCACCTGTTCAGCAAAGGTCACCTTCGGGCAGACCGCGTTCACGCAGTACAGATGGCACACGCTCACGTCGATCCGCACCGGACGGCCGCCGAGCGCGGTGTCAGCGAGATGCCGCACATAACGGCTGTGGCTCCACTCGCATCTCGTGCCGCACCCCGTACACCCCGCCAAGGTGCCGGATCTGGTCCGGGCCCGGACCACCACGCAAGTACCGGAGACATCGACCGTCTCCACCAGCACACCCGCCAAATGCGGTAACACAGAGGGCAGTTCAGCAGACCACAGCCAGCGACTGCCCGTTATGCGGCTCCGGTGACCGCCACACCGAGATGATCTCCGCCTACGAAAATCTTCTCAGAGCCACTTCAGGGAGTACGCGGACACCGACGTCCTTCGGACGGATCCGGCCGCGTTCGGCCTCGGCACCGACAATGTCGGCTTGCGCCAGGGCGACGCCGCCCTCGCACGGTCGATCCGGCCTCGGCTTCGCCCGAGTCGATGACGCCGTCGCCCTGGAAGCCGAGTACCTCACGTGCTCGGGCACCCGGCGCCCGATCTGAGTGCTGACTACCGGTCGGCGATCTCACTGCCTGGAGAGTGCAGCCCGCTCACACCGTGCCAAACCTGCCTTGTGGGCGGGTGGTGGCGAAAACCGTATGGCATCGATGCGATCAAACACCAATCACCGCAGTCGGCCGTTCCCCTGGCGGGGTGTGCCGTACTGGCTGAATCCAGTCTGCTGGCCGGCTCTCCATGAGGGCGTGTCGCACCCATTGACAGACGAAAATGACAGACGGCACTCTGTACTCCGTCATACAAACTTCATCGGCGGGAAACAGAGGTGCGAAGTGACCGGGGCTGGACTCGACCTACGGGTCAAGCAGGACAAGCTCGTGCGGGACAAGGTGGTGGACGCGCTGCGTCAGGCCATCCTGGACGGCGCGCTGAAGCCCGGTCGGCGGCTCACCGAGCGCGAACTGACGGAGCTGACCGGCGTCAGTCGGACATCCGTGCGAGAGGCGCTGCGTCATCTCCAGTCGGAGCGGCTGGTCGAAGCGTCGCCCAGCCGAGGGCTGCGTGTGGCGATTCCGACCGTGGACGAGGTCGGGCACATCTACGAGCTGCGCGCCGAGCTCGAACCTCTCGCCGCGAAGTTGTTCGTCGAGCGGGCGACGCAGGGCGAAGTCGACACGCTCATCGAGATCGCCGGGCAGCTGGATCCGGCGGAGAGCAACAACAAGGACGTGCTGGACCGGTTCGACCAGGTGCTCCTGGCCGGCTGCCGGAATCCCATCCTGGAGCAGGTGCTGGGCGGTCTGTACACCCGCATTCACGCTCTGCGGCGGATCTCGGCCGCCACTCCCGGGCGTATCGCGGTGACGAAGGAGGAGTACGACGATTTCGCGGCCGCGGTCCTGCGTCGTTCCCCCGAGGACGCCGCCGAGGCAGCGCGCAGGCACGTCAAGGCCGCCCGGGCATCAGCGCTGATCGCGGTGAATCTGCTGGAACAGGGATCGGACTGATTACGGGCGGATCCGCCCGGGTTGGGTCATTCACGAATGAAGAAGTCATCAGGACGACGGGAAGTGCAGTGATGAGTACGAACACGATCAACACGGCGATACCAGATCTGTCGGACCCGGCGACCTTCGTGCCGGGGGTACCGCACGAGGCTCTCGACGCGATCAGGGAGATGCCGGGACTGTATTGGCAGCCCGCCGCGATGGGGACGCTGAACGGCGGATTCTGGTGCGTCACCCGGCACGAGGAGATCATCGAGATCGAGAAGGACCCGGCGACCTTCAGTGTCCAGTGGGGACCCTTCTACCCCGCGCTCGATGAGCCGTCGCCCTTCTTCGAGGGCCACATCATGTACTCGGACCCGCCGCTGCACAGCCGTCTGCGCCGGGCCGCCGCCCGCTCGTTCGGGCCGCGTGTCGTCGCGAACTTCGACCACTGGGTCCGGGAGATCGTGGTGGAGGTGCTGGACGACATCGTGGCCCGGGGCGAGGTGGACTGGGTGGCCGACGTGGCGGCCCTCGTCCCGTCCCGTGTTGTGGCCCGAGTGATGGGCGTGCCGCGCGAGGACCGTCAGCAGATCGTGGACATGGCGAACGATGTGTTCAGCGCTGTGGTGAAGCCGGACAGCGGCGCGGCCCTGATGGAGGTTGTCCCCAACATCTACGCCTTCATGGAGAAGCTGCGGCTGGCCAAGCTCCGGGACCCCCAGGACGACATGGCGACCGTACTCGCCCAGTGTGTCGAGCGGGGCGAGCTCTCACAGCCGGAGTGCCTGCACTTCATGGAGATCCTGCTCGTCGCGGGGTTCGAGACGACGCACACGCTGATCGGTCAGTCCATGCGCCTGGTGCTGGAGAACCCGGAGATCGCGGCGACAGTCGACAAGTCCCTGGACACCGTCGGTTCAAAGGCGGTCGTGGAGGAGTTCCTGCGGTACGTCACCCCGGCCATGAACATGGCCCGCACGGTGACGCGGGACGTGGAGTTCCGCGGAGTGCAGATGCGCAAGGGCGACCTGGTGCAGCTCTTCTTCACCGCCGCGAACCGGGATCCCGCGGTGTTCACGGAACCGCACCGGTTCGACCCGGCGCGGCCATCGAACGACCACATGGCCTTCGGTAACGGCGCTCATCACTGCATCGGCAACGCCCTGGCGCGGCTCGAAGTGCGCATCCTCTTCGAGGAGATCCACAAGCGCGGAATCACCCTGCGCCTGAACGGCGAGCCCAAGCGCGGTTGGAGCACCTTCATCAACCAGCTCTTCGAACTTCCCGTGACCGTTGCCCAAGGCCCGATCAGCGGTCCGGACAACACATGAGCTCGGGGCACATGAACACCTGGCACATGAACAGTGAGGAGCGGTCATGACCACATTGACCGACGCGGTGGTTGTTGTGACCGGCGGAGCCACCGGAGTGGGACTGGCCCTGGCCCGCGAGGCCGCGGCACGTGGCGCACGGCTGATGATCGCCGATGTGAACGACGCGAGCGAGGCCGTCGAGAGCCTCCGGACCGACGGTGCGACGGCCGAGTGGCTACGAACCGACATGTCGGAGTACGCCGAGGTCAAACGCCTGGCGGACGCCACCGTCGAGCGGTACGGCACGGTGAATGTCCTGTGCAACAACGCTGGTACCGGCGTGATGGGGCCGATCCAGGACGTGGATCCGGCGGAGGTGAAGAAGACCCTCGATATCAACATTCTGGGCATGTTCAACGCGGTGCACGCCTTCACCCCGCTGTTGAAGGAAGCCGCCGCCCAGGGCAGGCCGGCGTACATCATGAACACCGGGTCGGAGCACTCCCTCGGAGTGCCGCCGCACGTGGCGCCCATGAGCGTGTACACCATGAGCAAGTTCGCCGCCCTCGGTCTGACCGAGGCGAGCCGTCGGGACCTGCACGGTTTCGGAATAGGGGTCTCGCTCTTCGCCCCGGGCTGGGTTCTCACCGAGCGTGTCAGCAGCATGATCGCCGCCGATCCCGCGTGGGCTGCCGCGATCGCACCGTATGCCCAGGAGTCGGCCGAAGTGGCCCGCGCGGCGTTCGACGGCCTCCTCAAGGGGACGCTGGTCATCGCCACCAATCCGCACAGCCGTGCGTTCGCGATGGAGCACGCACGCGACATCATGGCGGACGTCCAGGCGCTCCCCCTCATTGATGAGCCCGACGCGCACGCACACGACGGCACCGGCGACCAGTCGAAGTGCCCGTTCCCGCACAGCAGCCTCTAGCTTCTTCCCTTCCGCCGCGCGAGAGAGGCCGGGCAATCCGCCCCGTGAGCCCATCGCGTCAGCTCGTCATTCCCTGAATGGCCGTGACCTAGGACTGAACCATGCCTGAACGAAGGCAAGTAGCGGTTGTCGGAGTCGGACAGACGGACTTCGGCGCCCTCTACGCGAACAAGGACGCGCAGCGCGACGCGTACGCGCTCGGCGCCGAGGCTCTCAAGCTCGCGCTGGACGACGCGGGACTGCGCAAGGACGAGGTCGACGGCCTCCTGACCGCGCGCATCGGCTACGAGCACGGCGCCGATGTGCTGGGCATACCGAACCCCCGTGTGATCAACGGCCTTGAGGGCTCCGGCCGGATGAGCGGCGTGGCCTTCCAGCACGCCGTCTCCCTGATCGAGACCGGACAGGCGGACACCATCGCCCTTGTCTACGGCAACAACGGCCGGTCCGTGAAGATGACCTACGGCGGTGCCTACACCGACAGCCCGACCACCCGCTACGACGCGATGTACGGGATGACATCGCCGGGAGCCTACGTCGGCCTGATGTACCGCCGGTACCAGTACGAATACGGGGTGCCGGACGGTGCGCTCGCGCCGATCGCCATCAACAACCGCCGCAACGCCGCGCTGAACCCGGTCGCCGTAATGCGCGAGGAGATCACCGAGGAGCAGTACCTCAGCGCTCGCTACATCGCCGATCCGCTGCGTCTTTACGACTACTGCATCATCAACGACGGCGGAGTCGCGCTGATCCTCACGACCCTGGACCGGGCCAGGGACCTGCCCAAGCGCCCGGTGCGGGTGGCGGCCACCGCCGCCATGGGCAGCGTGAACAATTACTACACCAGCACCGACTTCTTCTACTCCGCGTCCCAGGACGTGGCCCGGCGCCTGTACGAGGCGTCGGGTTACGGCCCACAAGACATGGACTGCGTGCAGATCTACGACAACTTCACCCCGACCGTGCTGTTCAGCCTCGAAGGGTTCGACTACGCGCCGCGTGGCGAGGCCTGGAAGTGGGCGACGGCGGACCGCATCGCCCGCACCGGCGACACCCCCCTCAACACGGCGGGCGGGCACACCGGCGAGAGCTACATGCAGGGCTGGGGCCATCACGTCGAGGCCGTGCGACAGATCCGGGGTGAGGCGGGCGAACGCCAGGTGGCCGACTGCGATGTCGCGCACTACATCTGTGCATCGCCCATCGTGACCTCGCACGTACTGGTAGGGGAGTGAACGCGACCATGGACACCGAGAAGCTGCTCGAGATGCTCCCGCCGATCACGGACACGAACCGTGGCTTCTGGGAGGGCACCCTCGCCGGCGAACTCCGCCTCCAGTACGGCGACTCCGGGACACCACGCTTTCCCGAGTCCCCGGTCGACCCGGAGACGCTGAGCCCGGACTTCGAATGGCGCAGGGCCAGTGGCCGGGCGACCCTCTGGTCCTGGGTCGTCATGCACCAGCGGTACTTCCCGGCCTTCGCCGACGAGGTCCCCTACCTGGTGGCCTTCATCCAGCTCGAAGAGGGACCGTTCCTGATGTCGACCATCGTGGACCCGCCGGAGCGGCTGGAGTGCGGGATGCCCCTGGAGGTCGTGTTCGAGGAGATCGCCGACGGCCGCGTCATCCCGAAGTTCAAGGTGGCCAACCCATGAGCGCCGAGCCGCAGGACGCGGGATCCGTCGTCCTCGTGCACCACGGTGACAACGGCGTCTCCCGCATCACCTTCAACCGTCCCCGGCAGCGCAATGCCATGAACCGGGCGGCACGGGTCGGCATCGTTCGGGCGCTCGACGAATGCCGGGGCAGGTCCAAGGTCGTCATCCTGACCGGTAACGGTCCCGCCTTCTGCGCCGGCGTTGACCTCAAGGAGGGCGAGGTCAGCACCGGTGACGCGGAGCTGGACCGGCGCACCGAGTGGGCAGCCGTGCAGGAGGAGATCCGCAGCCACCCGGCCATCGTCATCGCGGCGGTGAACGGCTTCGCGCTCGGCGGCGGATCGACCCTGATCAATGTCGCCGACCTGGCGGTTGCGGCCAACGAGGCCGCCATCGGCATGCCGGAGATTGGGTTCGGCCTGTACCCGACGCTGGCGGGCCCCGCCGCCCAGCTGCGGATCGGCCCCAAGCGCGCGGCATGGATGGTGCTGACCGCGGAGCGCATCGACGGGGCCACCGCGGCGGAGTGGGGACTCGTCAACCTCGCCGTCCCCCTGGACAAGCTCCACGACGAGGTGACCGCACTCGCCGAGCGCGTCGCCTCCTTCGACGCCACCGGTCTGGAATGGTCCAAGAGGGGTTTGTGGAAGATTCCGGGCGAGATCTCCGAATGGACGTCGGCCATCGCCTACGGCCACGAGGTCGCCGACGAGATCCGCGCCCGAAGCACCGTCCTGGCCGAGGGCCTGGGCAGGTTCGCGGCGGGCGAGCGCAACCCGGGGCAGGGCTGATGTCCGGGCAGCAGAAACTCCAGGTCGTTGAGTTCACGGACTCGGTCGCGGGTGCGGCATGCGGACGTCTGTTCGCGGCCCTCGGTCACGATGTGATCCTTTGTGAACCGCCGACCGGTAACCCGCTACGTGCCCGTGAGCACACCTTCGTCGCCCTGAACGCGGGGAAGCACAGCGCGGTGGTGCGGCCTTCCGAGGGCCGCGATTCCTGGGAGGCGCTGCTCTCGACGGCCGATGTGCTGGTCGTGGACCTGACACCCGCGGCGGCTGCTTCGGCCGGCCTGACGCCGGATCGGCTCAGGTATCGTTTTCCGCACCTCGTCACGGTGTCACTCACCGCTTTCGGCCTCTCCGGCGAATACAGCGAGACCGTCGGGGACAGCCTCCTGGCGGAGTCGTACGGCGGCCTGGCCACCATGGTCGGGGAACCGGACCAGCGCCCCCTCGGCCTGGGCGGGGAGCAGAGTGCCCACTCCGCGGCCTTCCTGGGCTTCTACGGTGCGATGCTCGCCCTGCGGGGCCGCGATCGCGCAGGGCATGGAGAGTTCGTCGAGGTCGCTCTGAGTGATGTCGCCGCGTACATGGACTGGAAGAGCGACGTCACCTTCGACCTCGGCGGAGCGCTCCCCATCCGCGGCGGTTCCTCACGTGGCGGCTGGCGTGTGGTCCAGGCAAAGGACGGCTGGGTCGGGGTCATCTTCCTCGCCCATCAGTGGCCCGCGCTGGTGGAACTCATCGGTGACCCACGTCTGGCCGCCCCCGGTCTCGATGATGCCGCAGAGCGTGCGGAACGGATGGAGGAGTGGTGGCCACTCGTCGCCGAGGCGGTGGCGGTCCGAGAGGCCGGGGAGGTCTACACCTCGGCCCAACGCCTCGGCTTGCCGTTCGGCTACGCCGCCGACGCCGCGGATCTGCTGACGTGCGAGCAGTTGCTCACCCGCGGGTTCGTACTGCCGCCCGACCGGCGGCGCCGGGACGTCCCGGTGGTGGGTCTGCCGGTCACCGTGCCCGGCATGCGTAGTGCCGACGCCCCGGCCCCGGCGCTGGGCGAGGACGGCGGCGCGCTCGCGGCGCGGCTTCGCACAGCGTCTCGCGGCGAACCCACCTCGTCCGGAACCGAGCAGGAGGCAGGGCACGGTTCGCTGGGCCCCCTGGACGGACTGGTCGTTCTGGACTTCGGCACCATCACCGCCGGCGCGGCCACAAGTCGACTTCTCGCGGACTACGGTGCGACCGTTGTCAAGATCGAGTCGCAGGGCCGGCCGGATCCGTTCCGGGCCTGGGTGATGCCAGGCGGGGGCAGCGCGGCCAGTGGCGGGTCCGGCTCGTCGACCTCACCGATGTTCGCCTCCAACAACGCGGGCAAGCACGGCCTGTGCCTGGACCTGAAGACCGAGCGGGGCCGGGAGATCGCGCATCGGCTCATCCGCCGGGCGGATGTCCTGGTGGAGAACTTCCGGGTGGGAGTGACCACCCGGATGGGAATCGACTACGCGACTGCCCACCGGCTGAACCCGGACCTGGTCTATCTGTCGCTGTCGAGCCAGGGTGCCACCGGCCCCGAGTCCTCCTACAGTTCGTACGGTTCCACTCTCGACCTGCTGTCCGGTCTGGCAGCCGTCACCGGGTATCCGGGCCAGCGGCCCATGTGGTCGGGCGGTGACGTCAACTACCCGGATCAAGTTGTGTCCCTGGTGGGGGCCGCCCTTGTCGCGCACTCCGTGGTCACCGGGCAGCGCGGGGTCCACCTGGATGTCTCGCAGCGGGAGGTGGTGGCGTGGACCCTTGCCGACCAACTGGCCGAGCATGCCTGGACCGGGCGCGTCGCCGGACCGGACGGGAACCGTCGTCCCGGTAGTACCCCACATGACACCTATCCCACAGCCGAGCCCGATGGCTGGCTGGCGATCTCCTGCACCACCGACGCGCACCGGCGGGCGCTGGCCGGTCTGATCGCCGGACTGCGCGTGGACGAGCGGGAGCGATGGTGGTGGGACAACCAGGACCCGGTCGACATGTTCATTGCCGACTGGACCGCGGCGCGTCCCCGCGACGAGGCCGTGGCGGAACTCCGGAGCGCGGGCGTCCCCGCCGTACCGGTGTCCACCGCGGTGGACCGTGCTCGCGAGCAGCGGTACCAGGAGCGGCGCACCGCACTGCGTGACCCGGAGTGGCTGAAGGGATTTCCCATGATCCTGCACGGCTTCACTCCGCCGGTGCCGACGCCGGCGCCGCTTCTCGGCGAGAACGCTCAGAACCGGGAAGACGGCGAGATCGAAGAATTCCTCGAAGGTATTCTCTCGCAACGCTTCACGCGATGATGCGTGACCCAAGAAAATATGCAATCGAGACCTGGACATCTTGTCGACAGGGCCAGCGAAAATAAGAATGACCAGACGGCGCGTTCGCCGTTTCCGTAATTGATCAGGAGTTCATCATGAGTCGCGTCGTCTTCGTTCAGCCAGATGGCACCAAGCAGGAAGTCGAAGCAACCGAGGGAAACTCGGTTATGCAGGCGGCCACGGCCAATCTGGTGCCGGGCATCATCGGCGAATGCGGCGGTGAGCTGACGTGCGCCACCTGCCACGTCTTCGTGGACGAAGCGTGGACAGGGGCGCTCCCCGCCAGAGTGGAGCTGGAGGAGGACATGCTGGAGGTGACGTCGGAGGAGCCCACCGACGCCAGTCGGCTGTGCTGCCAGATCCAGCTCGATTCCTCGTTGGACGGCATCGTCGTGCATGTCCCGAAGACCCAGCAGTAGACCGGCGAACGCCCCGTGCGACGTAAGGGAGCAGGTGAGTGAGAATGGTCCAACTGGGTACACGCGGAGTCGTCTACCGAGGTGGCACGAGCAGGGCCTTGCTGGTGAGGGCCGAAGACCTGCCCACCCGGAACAAGGGCGAACTGGAGCAGTGGCTGCTCGCGGTCTACGGCAGCCCGGATGCGCGCCAGATCGACGGCGTCGGTGGCGCTGACGTCCTGACCAGCAAGTTCGGCTATGTCGGCGCATCCTCCCGGCCGGACGCCGATGTCGACTACACCTTCGCGCAGATCGGCATCGACGAGCCGATGGTCGACTGGTCCATCATGTGCGGCAACGTCCTGTCCTCGATCGCGCCCTACGCGATCGACGAGGGCCTGGTGCCGGCTGTCGAGCCGGTCACGGTCGTACGCGTCCACAACACCAACACGGGCAAGGTCATCGTGGCCCGCGTCGAGGTGTCGGGCGGGAGGCCGAAGACTGCGGGAACCACCCACATCGACGGGGTTCCCGGAACCGGTTCGCCCATCCTCCTCGACTTCAAGGACGCGGCGGGTGCCAAGACGGGGAAGCTTCTTCCGACGGGAAACCGCCGGGATCAGGCTCATGTCCCGGGCGTCGGTCTCGTCGAGTATTCGGTCGTGGACATCGCAGGAATGCAGGTATTCGTCTCGGCGAAGGACTTCGGTCTCACCGGATCGGAGGATCCGGCGGAGATCGAGAAGATACCCGAGGTGGGGCGGAAGCTGGAATTCCTGCGCGGCAAGGTGGCCGTGGATCTGGGATTTGCCACGTCGATCGAGACGGCGTGGGATGAAAGCCCCATGACGCCGTTCAGTATCGTCGTTGGCGCGCCCATGGACTGGCGGCTCTACGGCAGTAACGAACCGCGACCGGCGGACAGTTGCGACCTGGCGGCCCGCTGTGTCTTCAACGGGCAGGTCCACAAGGCGTTTCCCGGCACCGGGGCTGTCCCGGTCGCCGTCGCGGCAGCCCTGGAAGGGACCGTGGTGCACGACATCGTTCGTCCCGAGGCCGGTGACTCCGGCATTTACAGGGTCGGCCATCCAGGCGGAACCCTTTCCGTCGAAGTGGAACTGAGCGAGTCCGGGTCACGCGTCGACGTGGTGCGGGCATCGTTGATCAGGACCGCCCGGCGGATCTTCGAAGGCACGGTGTTCGCCGAGCCATCCAGGTTGCCCTGGGCCGGGGAACAGAGCCACGTCGTGAACGAAAGCGGACACCATGCACAGTGAGACCAATCGGGTCGTGGTTGTCGGCGCGGGCCAGTCCGGCGCGGAATGCGTGGCCGCTCTGCGGATGTCCGGCCACCAGGGGCCCATCACCCTCATCGGCGAAGAGCCCTCCTACCCGTACGCCCGCCCGCCGTTGTCCAAGGCCTACCTCTCTGGCAAGGCCGGCGTCGAGGACCTCCACATCCGGCCGCCCGCCACGTACGAGCAGCAGGGCATCGACGTTCGCGTCGGTACCCGCGTGGTCGCCATCGACCGGGCCGGCCGCAGCGTCGCCTTCGATGACGGTACGAGCCTGTCGTACGAGCGGCTGGTGCTCGCCACCGGCGGCAGGGCGCGCAGGCTGCCGGTCCCCGGACTGGACACCGCGCCGAACGTCCACTACCTTCGCACGCTCGCCGATGTCGCGGCCATGCGGCACCGCTTCGTGCCGGGTGCCCGACTGGTCGTCGTCGGCGGCGGTTACGTCGGCCTGGAAGTCGCCGCCGTCGCACGCGGGCTCGGTCTGGCCGTCACGGTGCTGGAGGCGCTGCCCCGCGTCCTGGCCCGGGTGACGGCGCCGCAGGTGTCCGCGTTCTACCAGCGCATCCATGCCGAGGAGGGGGTGGAGGTGCGGGTCGACACCGCCGTGACCGGTTTCGCCTTCGCGCCGGACGGCTCGGTGACGAGTGTGGAGCTGAAGAGCGGCGAGACCATCGACACCGACGTCGTACTCGTCGGTATCGGTCTCGTGCCCAATGTCGAACTCGCCGAGGAGTCCGGCCTGCTGGTCGACAACGGCATCGTCGTGGACGAGTACTGCCGTACCGCAGATCCCGCCATCCTCTCCGTCGGAGACTGCACCAACCACCCGTGCGGAGAGAACGGCGGACGCCGTCGCCTGGAATCTGTGCCCAACGCCTCCGAGCAGGCACGCGTGGCGGCGGCCACCATCACCGGAAACCCCCGGCCGTACACCGCTGTTCCGTGGTTCTGGTCCGACCAGTACGACGTCAAGCTCCAGACGGTCGGTCTGTCCACCGGGTACGACGACGTCGTGATCAGGGGAACGGCCGACACCGGACGGTCCTTCGCGGCCTTCTACCTGAAGGACGGCGCCGTCCGGGCGGCCGACGTGATCTCCAGCCCCCGTGACTTCACGGCCGCGAAAAAGCTGGTCGCTCAGCGAGCCGAGATTTCCCCGGCGTCGCTCCAGGACCTGTCGGTCCCGCTCAAGCAGATGCTCTGAACGAGAAACAAGAACGGATTCCGAGATGAAGGACGAAGCCGCAGGCAACGACGCCGTATCGGCACGCTTCCCGGCCGACACGGACCGCGACTACCTGATGCTGATCGACGGGGAGTGGGTGGCGTCCGGCAGTGGTGAGACGTTCCCCTGCCATGACCCGTACGAGAACCGGCCGTGGGGTCGCGTACCCGCCGCCACACCGCAGGACGTCGACCGTGCCGTACGGGCTGCCCGGCGGGCGTTCGACGAGGACGGCTGGCCGCAGACCGCCCCGGCAGTGCGCGCCGGCCTGCTGCGCGGGCTCGCCGACCTCATCGAGGAGCACGCCGAGGAACTGGCGTTCATCCAGATCCACGAGAACGGCAAGCTGATCAGCGAGATGGGACCCGGGGCCAAGGCCATGGCGTCCTATGCCCGGTACGTGGCGGGACTGGCGGAGAACGTCCATGGCTCCACCATGCAGACCATCCCCGGCTACACCACCTACACCGTACGTGAGCCGGACGGCGTCGTCGCGGGCGAACGCCGTGGACTTGCTGACGACCAGTCCGT
>NZ_JAGXJM010000454.1:0-250 GCF_019091445.1 Streptomyces sp. GbtcB7 | reverse complement strand
GGGGCGCGGGGGGCCGGGCGAAAGTCGCCCCCGGGGGCTCCCCCCCCCGGGGGGCGCAGGGGGGGGGGGGCCCCAAAGGGGGGCGCCCCCCGCAGGTACCCCCCCCGGCCCCCCCCCGGGCCCCGGCCGCGCCCCCCCCCCCGGGGCGGGCCCCCCCCCGCCCGAAGACCAGCGCGGGGCGACGGCTTGCGGAGATGCGGGCGGCGGACAGCCCCAGGGGCCGCGCGGCGGGGGGGACCCGGTCGCTGGC
>NZ_JAGXJM010000453.1:0-250 GCF_019091445.1 Streptomyces sp. GbtcB7 | reverse complement strand
ACGACACCGCCACCACCACCGTCACCCCTAACCTCCTCGCCGGCCTTGCCCCCATCGGCCTGGCGATCTCCCCCGACGGCACCCGCGCCTACGTCACCGACAACGTTCAGGCAAATGTGCGGGTGATCGATACCTCCACCAGCACCGTCATCGGGACCCCCATCCCCGTAGGCCCCAGCCCTGACGAGGGGGCGATCACCCCGTGCGGCACCCCCGCCGACGCCGCCGGCGCCGCCTCGGTGAGTGTGTT
>NZ_JAGXJM010000452.1:0-250 GCF_019091445.1 Streptomyces sp. GbtcB7 | reverse complement strand
ATACACCACCTTATGATGCATACTTCTTTTATTCATGCTTTTTTCCCAATTATCTATCTTGTTCCAAAAGGAATTATGGCTATAGATTAAGATCCATGCTTTGGCTTGTGCACCAAAACTATGCCTGGATTGCAACATAGTTTGATTTCTGTGGATCCCTATCATCCTTCAAACCCTAGACATTTCATAAGAATGCTCTGACTGTGATTGAAGGCTTCTTGATGATACAAGAAATGACTCATCATGCTTC
>NZ_JAGXJM010000451.1:0-250 GCF_019091445.1 Streptomyces sp. GbtcB7 | reverse complement strand
GCTTAAGGCAATGAATACATCGTTAACCTTTCCATCGAAAACTGGTGGGTAGGCGACCGTGAGAGCTGGGTGATGCTTACTCCCTCTGTGTATAATATTGACGCCTGGGAAGATACTGAAGTATTGACCATCACAAGAGCTGGCTTTCTGGAATTGTCATATCATGTCCCGGCCCTGAGTGAAGTGGTAAAATCAATAGATGAAAAACATGCTATTGCTACACAGAAATGACTCACCGCATCCATTAGCC
>NZ_JAGXJM010000450.1:0-250 GCF_019091445.1 Streptomyces sp. GbtcB7 | reverse complement strand
GCCAATCAGGTGATATATGCTTTGTGATATGGAATAGGATTTAATTGTTCTCTTTCAATTCTTGTATGATCTTATCTCACTTTTGTTGTTTGGAGGAGTTAATTGGTCTGCTCGATCAACTTTTACTACTTATAATCACATCTGAAATTTGTTGATTATCAAATCTTGCCATGCCTTCTTTATGTTCAGACCCCATTGTGGTTAGTTTTCAATACATGTCGATCAATGTCTTTTTATCTTTTTCTGTTAC
>NZ_JAGXJM010000449.1:0-250 GCF_019091445.1 Streptomyces sp. GbtcB7 | reverse complement strand
GAATAGCTCATGCGGCGCGCAGAGGGATCCTCTTGCGGGCAATGCGCGATCCAGGGAGGTCGCGTACGCGCGGAGACGCGCGCGATTAGGGCCCCGTTGCTACCTGCGCCGATCCATTCGGCGAGCTGATGGCTGACGAGGAGACGCGTGCGACAGCGGGGAACTGGAAGCCCGTTCGGAGGGAGCGTTGACGTGCCAGGGCCCGGGACCTTGGTCCCGCATCCCCGCCACAGCGAGACGTAGCTTGGAA
>NZ_JAGXJM010000448.1:0-251 GCF_019091445.1 Streptomyces sp. GbtcB7 | reverse complement strand
TCGCGAGTCGCCTCCGTTCGGCGAACACGCTCCTGTCCGGTCAGACGAGCGACGTGCTGCCGAGCGACCGTGGCAAACTCGACGGGATCGGCCGCCTCCTGGAGTATGAACCGCGCTCGGCCACGCAGGTGGAGGAGGATTGGCTGCGGACCGCGCGGCGAGCCCGCCGCGCCTTCGAGAATCTCTTCTACGGCTGAGCGCCGACCCACCGAAAGGCTTCCCCCATGTCCGTTGGACTGCTGGCCGTCGTC
>NZ_JAGXJM010000447.1:0-251 GCF_019091445.1 Streptomyces sp. GbtcB7 | reverse complement strand
AGCTTATTTTTATCTAGCTGCAAGTTCATATCTCTAGTCTACTCCAATACAAATATAGCTCTTTGGAGAACATTAAGTTGGTTATTAAGGTGGGTCAAATTATTGACAATAAACAACAACTAAGCAAAGATAATAAAATTAAGTTTATTATCTAAGTGGCCAATACCAAAGATGCAACGAGCTTTATCAAACAGCAGATCTACACACGTCACAAGGATCAAGACATTTTTAAGTTTTAGGGGGGACCAATA
>NZ_JAGXJM010000045.1:0-78489 GCF_019091445.1 Streptomyces sp. GbtcB7 | reverse complement strand
AGGATGTCTCCCACGATGTAGGCGGATTCGGTGCGGGTGCCCGACGGATCCCGTACGACGATCGCCAGATGTCCGGGGGTATGCCCGGGCGTGGCTTCGACGGTCACCCCGGGCGCGATGGTGTCGCCGCTCTTGACGAACTCGACGACGCCGTCGAGTGGCTTGAGCACTGCCTCGGCGTCCGGTCCGCCCATGGCCGCCGCCCTCGTTGACCAGTACTGCCACTCGTCTTGCGACATCAGGTGGCGTGCCCGGGCGAAGGTGAGGCCCGTGGGCGAGCCTGTTGCGGACCCGTTCGGGAGCGGCGCGACATCGCTGGTCCAGCCGACATGGTCGAGATGCAGGTGGGTGTACACGACGGTGTCGATGTCCTCAGCCGACAAGCCCTCGTCGGCGAGGTTCTGGAGAAGCGCACCGCCCTCGAGGTGAGCGACGCCGGGCACGTCCACGTCGATCTTCCCAACGGCCAGATCCACGAGGACCCGCTGGTCCCCGGCGCATATCAGGAAAGAGCCGAACGAGAGCAGGAGCTGTCCGTCCTGGAGGCGGCCCGGGCGCGTCGTCCAGTCCACGCCAGGGAACAGGACATCGGGGTTGTGCGCACCGAAGCCGTCGGGGAGATAGGTGATCGTCGTGTCACCGATGGCGATACGGGACCGCTTGGCCGGCTGAGGCATGGGGGGCCTTTCTAGGTACAGGAACCTGATGTTGTGTGGGGGGCGAGGGGGGTCTGGCACCGTAATGGGGTCAGGTAGGGCGCTGGGCTGGTCTCAGCCGTTGAGCGTCCCCATGTACTCGGGTGCGTAGCGGTCGCCGGTGACCACGCCATGCGGGGCGACGGCCTCGATCGCGGCCAGATCGTCCGCGGTGAGAGTCACCTCGGTCGCGGCGATGTTCTCCTCCAGGTAGGGGCGGCGCTTGGTGCCGGGAATGGCGATCGCGCCCTGGTGCTGGACCCAGGCCAGCGCCAGCTGGGAGGGCGTGACGTTCTTGTCGGAGGCGATGCGGCGGACCTCGCGGACGACGTCCAGGTTGCGGTCGAAGTTCTCGCCCTGGAAGCGGGGGTCGGTCCGGCGCCAGTCATCCGCGGCGAAGTCGTCGGAGCTGGTGATCGCACCGGAGAGGAAGCCGCGGCCCAGCGGGGAGTAGGCGACCAGGCCGATTCCCAGCTCCTGCAGCGTGTCGCGCACCCCGTCCTGTTCGATGCCGCGCTCGAAGAGCGAGTACTCGCTCTGGACGGCGGTGAGCGGGTGGACGGCGTGGGCACGCCGGATGGTCTTCGCGGATGCCTCGCATACGCCGATGTGGCGGACCTTGCCCTCGGCGACCAGTTCGGCCAGCGCCCCGACGGTCTCCTCGATCGGGACGTTGGGGTCGATGCGGTGCAGGTAGTACAGGTCGACGTGGTCGGTGCCCAGGTGCCGCAGCGAGCGGTCGAGGGCCCGGCGGACGTACTCGGGCCGGCCGTTGAGGGCGACCATCTGACCGTCGTCGGTGATCTCCATGCCGGTCTTGGTAGCGACCACGGCCGCTTCACGGCGTCCCGCAAGCGCCTTGCCGAGAAGCTGCTCGTTGATGAAGGGGCCGTAGCTCTCGGCGGTGTCCAGCAGGGTGACGCCGAGTTCCAGCGCGCGATCGATCGTGGCCAGCGACTCGGTCTCGTCGGTGGCGCCGTACATGGCGCTCATACCCATACAGCCGAGCCCCTGGGCGCCGACGATCAGACCCTGACTTCCAAGTGTTCGGTGTTTCATGACGGTTCCCTCAAGTTGAATCTAACTAGATAGGTACAACCTAGACCTCTATTTTACAGATGTCAATAACTAGGTAGTTACTTGGTAGGGTGACCGGCATGCCACGCGACTCCAGCGCCACCAAGGCCCGGCTGCTCGACGCCGCCTTCAACGAATTCGCCGCCTACGGCATCGCCGGCGCCCGAGTGGACCGGATCGCCGAGGCGGCGGGCGCGAACAAGCGACTGATCTACGTCTACTTCGGAAACAAAGAACAACTGTTCGACGCCGTGCTGCAGCGGGCCATGGCGGCGGGCGCCGATTCCATACCCTTCGACGTCTCCGACCTGCCCGGATACGCGGGCGCGATCTTCGAGCACCTCGTCGCCCGGCCGGACCTGATGCGCCTGCGCCTGTGGAAGCTGCTGGAGCGCCCCCTTGCCACCGGGCATGAACCGGACGCCTTCCGGCGCAAGACCACGGAAGTCGCCGACGCACAGCAGCGTGGCGGCCTCGCCCGGGAGATGACGCCCGCCGACCTCCTGACCATGGTTCTCGCGGTGGCCCAGGCATGGTTCTGGGCCGACGGAGGCGCCGGCACGGAGGAACCCGACCGACCCTGGTCGTCGGAGCGTCTGGCCCTGCACCGCTCAGCCGTCATCGAGGCCACCCGCCGACTCATCGAGCCCAAGAAGGCCGGCATCCCGCCGACAACCCAGCAGAGCCACAGCCGGAAAGAAGTGTCGCCGTGAAGGTAGTTCTCTTTGGCGCATCAGGCATGGTGGGCCAAGGGGTGCTCCGCGCGTGCCTGGGAGTGTCCGCAGCAGGTCGGAGCACGAGAACATCACATACACCTACGCCGTCGAAGCTGCGCGGGTGATGGTGGCCGGCAATCCACACCTGACGTTCGTGTACGTATCAGGAGAAGGCACTGACAGTACGGAACAAGGGCGCGTGTTCTGGGCCCGAGTGAAGGGCCGGACGGAAAGTGTTCTGATGGCCATGGACATGCACGCCTATGCCTTCCGTCCCGGGTGGATCCAGGCCATACCCGCTCCTGCGTCGCGTGGCACTTCGATACGTGACGAGCACTGAGCCTCTGGGGCGCGCGATGATCGCTGCTGGAGCAGTGATCAGAAGCTGGGGGTGGTCCTCGGCGGGGTGACGGGAAGGGGCGCACCTTCCCGAGGAAGATCGATAGCCCATAGCAAGTCTGATCATGTGCCGGCGTTGGCGCGCCGGTCGGGAAGCTACGCCCATGCTCAATAGTCCACGACGAGGCCGAGCCCAACGAGGCGAGCGGTTCGGTGCTCGATGAGATCGTGCGCGAGGCTGCGAGGCAGATGCTCGCGGTCGCCCTGCAGGCGGAGGTGTCGGCCTACATCGACGCCCATGCCGAGGAGGTCGATGAGAATGGTCACCGGCTGGTGGTCCGCAACGGTCATCACAACGAACGCGAGGTGATCACGGCGGCGGGCCCGGGGCCGGTGCGGGCGCCGCGGGTCAACGACCAGCGCCCCGATCCGGCCCCCGGGGAGCGGAAACGGTTCGCTCCGGCGATCCCGCCCACGTGGGCACGCAAGTCGCCGCGGGTGGCCTAGGTGCTGCCGCTGCTAATCCTGCCCGGCCTGTCCAGCTCGGATTTCGGTCCAGGTCGCTACTGTTGTGGACCAGCGGGCTGATCGTGATCACCGGCACCTTCGCGTGGACGATGGTGCAGTCGCACGCCTCCGACCGAGCTCGGCTGCTGCTGTCGCTGGCCTTCGCCCACCTGCTCTACTTCTCATGGTTGTTCAGCAACCCGCTGATGGCCACCCGCACCGAGGTGTCGTTCCACCTCAGCACGCTGCTCGACCTCGTCGGGAGGGACGGGTTCTTCGCCCGCAACGACCTACTGGCGGTGTCGTCGTTCTATCCCGGCCTCGAGCTGGCCACCACCGACGTGCACTGGCTGACCGGGCTGCCGCTGGTCGGCGCGCAGATCCTGGTGGTTCTGCTGCCGCGATCGGTGCTGGTCATGGCGCTGTTCACGCTGGTGCGACGCGGCACTGGCTCCGGCACGGCGGGCAGGCTCGCCGTGCTGCTCTACGCCGCGAGCCCGCAGTTCTACTTCCTCGAGGCCCAGTTCTCGCACCAGGCGGTGGCCACGGCGCTGCTGGTGGCCCTGGCGTGCCTGCTGGTGCGCAGCTTCGACCGGTGGTCGCCCGCCTCGGCGCGGCGGCGCGACTCCCGCAGGACCGCCGCGCAGACCCCGAAGGTGTCGGTGGACACCAGCACGCGGCCCACGCCGAGCGCTCCGGCGGCGCCCGTCAACCGGACCACCATGCTGGCCTTCTCGGCGTTGGGGAACACGGACGCGCTCGCGACGAGCCGCAGGATGTCACGGCCCGACATCGGGTCGGCGATGACGCCGACCGTGGCGTCGGCCACCGGCCGGTGGCGGCTCACCCGCCAGCCGTTGGCGTGCTGCTCACCCATCGCCCTCCCTGCCCGCCGCCGTCGCGCGTGCGGTCTCCGGGATACGCGTTTCCGTAGCCGCTCACAAGGGTCACGATCGTCATCTGACAAGACCCGCCTGATTCCTCCGGCTTGACGCATGCCGATATCGGCATACGATGGCGCCCATGGCACGAGCAGCGACGACGTCGGACGTTTTCAACGCGATCGCCGAGCCGCAGCGCCGGGAGATCCTGGTACTGCTGCGGGCGGGTGAGCGGCCGGTGACCGAGTTGGCCCAGGAGCTGGGGATGACCCAGCCGGGGGCGTCCAAACACCTGCGGGTGCTCCGGGAGGTCGGGCTGGTGCGGGACCGCAAGGCAGGCAAGCAGCGCCTGTACGGCCTTGACGCCCGCGGGCTGCGACCGGTCCACGAGTGGACCGGCGGGTTCGAGCGGTTCTGGAACGAGAGCTTCGCCCGGCTGGACGCGTACGTGCAGGACCTCAAGCAGGCAAAGCAGGAGGAGTGACCGATGGCAGCGACAGGACGGGACGCGCCGGCGCAGTCAGCGACGGCCGACCGCGAGATCGTGATCTCCCGGGTCATCAGTGCCCCACGGGAGCTGGTGTTCGAGGCGTTCACCGAAGTCCGGCACCTGTCGCGATGGTGGGGACCGGAGGGGTTCACCACCACCACGCGGGCGTTCGAGTTCCGCGTCGGCGGGGAGTGGGACTTCGTGATGCACGGACCGGACGGGACGGACTACCAGGAGTGGATCTCCTGGACCGAGATCGCCCCGCCGGAGCGGATCGCGCTGCTGCACGGTGAGTCCCGCGGCGACCCGAACGCCTTCGAGTCGGTCCTCACGTTCGCGCCCGACGGCGCGGCGACCCGGATCGAGATGCGCACGGTGTTCCCCACCAAGGAGCTGCGCGACGAGGCGATCGAGAAGTACCACGCGATCGAGGGCGGCCGGCAGACCCTGAGCAACCTGGCTGCCTACGTCACCGAGATCGTCCGGAAGGGAGTTGAGGACTGATGGCCGGAACGGTGTTCTTCAGCGTGACCATGTCGCTGGACGGGTTCATCGCGCCCGAGGAGCGCATGGATGACCCGGATGCGCAGCGCTGGATGGCGCAGTGGATGGAGCTGCAGCAGTGGATATTCCCGCAGCGGTTCTTCCGGGAGAACCTGAAGCTCGGCGAGGACGGCGAGGAAGGGCGCGACAACGACATCGCGCGGGAGACGTTCGAGCGCACCGGCGCGAGCGTGATGGGCAAGCGCATGTTCGACCTCGGCGAGCAGGCGTGGCCGGAGGAGGCGCCGTTCCACACGCCGGTCTTCGTCGTGACGCACGAGAAGCGTGACCCCTGGGAGCGGCCGGGTGGAACCACCTTCCACTTCGTCAACGACGGCATCGAGACCGCGCTCGACCAGGCCCGCGAGGCCGCCGGCGACCGAGACGTCCGCATCGCGGGCGGCGGCGCAACGATCCTGGAGTACGTGAACGCCGGTCTGATCGACGAGTTCTCGATCGCGCTCTCACCCGTGCTGTTCGGCTCCGGAATCCGCCTGTTCGAGGGCGTGGACGCGGGCCGCGTGGCCCTGGAGCCGGTCCGCGCGGAGCCGACGCAGCGCGTGACCCACCTGACCTACGCAGTCCGGGAGCGGTAACTGTCTCGACCTCAGCGATCCCCCGCCGAGGTCAGCAGCGCGGTGAGATCCTCGACGCTCCGAGCGTCAGGAAGGGCGAGCGTTCGGGCAGCGATCTCGGCCGCACGCTCCTCCGGGAGGGACCTCACGGCGTTGTCGTGGAACTTCCTCGCCAGCTCAGGCTTCGCCAGCGAGTCACCAAGGGCCCCGGCTCCGGCGCCGCCGGTGCTCGCGATGGCGTTCAAGCTCATCGAATCAGCACAGACCCGGTGGCGGGCCGTCACCGCACCCCACCTCGTCGCGCTGGTCCGTGCCGGCGCGGTATTCAAGAACGGCAAGCTCATCGAACGACCCGACGAATCAGAGGGTGGTGATCAGCAAGTCGCGTGACACGCCGATCCACAGGTCTTGATGCGATGAAGGGGCGGGGCCTCCGCCCCCGCGGGGCCGGGTATATACCCGGTGTCCACGTTCGTCATGGCGAAGCAGGCCCCTGATGAGCGAGTACGACGGACATCAGGTGGTGCTCAGCCGGCGGGTCGTGGTGACCACGACGAACAACATGACCGTGGTCATGGTGAGTTCGAGCGCGGCTGCCCGGAAGGTGCGCCGCCCTGCGAAGGGCGCGCGCTCCGGGCGTTCGGCGCCTTGGCGCTCGAGGTCGGTCACAGCGGGTCGGTCCAGGCGGCGTCGGAGCGGGTCAGCGTGAACGCGGCGATGGTTGCGGCCGCGAGGAGCATCGCGGCGAACAGCAGGGGCAGGGCCGGGCCCCCGTGCAGGACGGTGACGGCGCCGACGAGGCCGCCGGAGAACATCGCCGCCGTTGAGAGCAGACGTCGGCCGGCCTTGCTGCCGCTGCCTCCGGCGGCACGACTGTCGGAGGCGATGCCGGTGATGGTGAGCGTCAGGACGGTCGTGGTCAGGTCGGGTACGGCCAGCGCGCGTGCGGCGGCGTTCTGCACGCCCATGGCGAGGCCGAGCAGCGCGATCAGGGCGTACTGGCTGGTGCCCGCGTAGGGGGTGGTGGCGGCCTGGGCGATGACGTACGCCGCCAGGACCAGAACCGTCTCCACGACGAGGGCCAGGTGCAGTACACGTCCGCGGTGCGCACGCGCCCCATGGGCCACGCGGCCGCCCAGCAGGGCGCCCACCGCGAACGCGGCGATCGCGGCGATCGACGCGGCCAGGGAGAAGCCCGCGGCACCGGCGATCGCGAAGCCGGAGAAGACCACGTTGCCGGTCATGTTGGCGACGAAGACATGCCCCAGACCGAGGTAACTGAAGGCATCCACGAGGCCGGTCACCACCGTCAGCGCGAGCATCAGCGGCGGGAGTGGGCCGTGCCGGTCCTTTCTGTCGGGGACGACGGTGGCCCATGCGTCGCGCAGTACGACCAGCATGACAACGCTCCGATTCGTGAGGCGGGCGGTTCCCGTTCAGCCTCTGGCGCGACGAGCGTTTCGTCCAACATATGGATGCGGGCTCAGCAATCGGTCTCACCGATCAATAGGCCTCCCCTGCCCCTTTGCGGCGTGCCGTTCCATCACGCCGAGGAACGCGGCGGCAGCCGGTGCCAGCCGCTTGCTGTCGTAGACCGCGCAGACGTTGTGCACCGCCGCGTCGTCCGCGAGGCGGAGCGCGCGGGCGCCGTACGGCAGCGCGTCGCCGGGGTTGGAGCCCAGAAGCGAGCCGGCTCCGAAGACCGTCGAGCGGGGTACGACCGTCACGCCGATGCCTCGCGCGGCCAGCCGGATCATGTCGTGGATCTGGCCGACCTGGAAGTGCTGGCCGGGTTCCACTCCGGCGCGCGCGAAGGCGGCCTCGACCTGGCGGCGCAACCCGGTCCCCGTCGTGAACTGGATGAGCTGGTGGCTCTCCGGCAGGTCGGCCAGGTGCACCACGTCACGGTCGGCCAGGGCGTGGTCGGCGGGCACGATCAGGACGAGCGGGTCACCGGCCAGGATTCGATGGTCGAGCCCTTCCGGTACCTGCCGGGGACCGAGGCCCACCACGGCGAGGTCGAGTGCGCCGGACAGGACTGCGGCGGCCATCTCGGAACTCGGTGCGTTGACCACGTGGAAGTCGATTCCCGGGTGCCGGGAGTGGTACTCGGCCATCACCTCGACCAGGTCGAACGAGGAGGCGCGCGTCTGCATGAGTCCCAGGCGCAGCCGCCCGCGTCGCAGGCCCGCCAGCGCGTCGAGTGCCGCCTGGGCGTTGTCCACGTCGGCCAGGATGCGCCGGGCCAACGGTTCGAGCAGTTCACCGGCAGCAGTCAGCCGCACCGAGCGGCTTGTACGGCTGAACAGTTGGGCGCCGACCTCCTTCTCCAGCCGGGCGATCTGCTGGCTCAGCGCGGACTGCGCGACGTAGCAGTTCGCCGCGGCCTGGGTGAAGTTACGCGTCTCGGCAACGGCGAGGAAGTACTTCAGGTGCCTCAGGTCCATCCCTCGCCCATCTCCTACACCGATCAATACATGAAGAACCGTGTGTTGGACCGCTTGATTGTTCCAGACCTGGCGTCGTACTCAGGTCTTCGGCGCCAGGCGATGGCGGTTCGGGTGCGCGCGGAGTTGAGGTGAGGTGAGTTCCAGGGCCCGATTGTCGCGTCCGTCGTTCATCTGGTTGAGCCAACGTTCGTACCAGTCGAGGAAGTCGGTGGCCGAGGACACATCGGGGCCCCAATGTCCATCACTGTTCCCTGTGAGGACGCGGCCGGTGAGCGGGCCGGTCACTCCCAGGACGCACACGTCGGTGCAACCCATCTCGATGATGTGGAGGAACAGGTCGCTGTCGCGTGCTTCGCGGACTGCGACGTCGAAGCCGCGTGGCGCTCCCGGTTCTCCGGCGGGATTCATGACGAGCACGGACCACTGCTCCAGTGGCATGACGCCGTAGAACGGTGCCGCGCCTGAGCCGCTGATGTGCGTGAGGAACTGTCGATACGCGTAAGGAAGCGCGATGCCATGCTCGGCCTCGAACGCTGCGATGCGCGATTCCGTCAGCTTCGGGCCGAGGCGGAACTGATGGTGCTCCTCTCCAAAGGAGTGGCTGCGCCACGGTTGGAAAGGAATCCTGACCAGCTTGCGGCGCAGGCGAGGTATGCGGGGGTCCATGGTCCGTCTTCTCTCGTTCCCTTCACCTTATGAGCGGCTGCCATCAGGCGGCCAGCGGAATTCCCTTCCGCGCGACTCCATTCAAAGCCCCTTACCGGAGGCAGTGCGGCGCGTTCGACCTGGCGACGAAGGTCGGTGAACGCACGGGCGAAGTCGTCTGCGCCCAGTAGCCGTGGGCTGCACGCCGAGTCCGTGGCGGCGTTCTCCGTCCGTAGCGGATGGTCATTCCTCGGCGCGTTCAACCAATTTGTGGCGGAGGCAGGTTGGCCGGTCGCGACACGGTGTCCAGGGTCTCGTCTGACATAAGTGACGACGTCAGGTAAATGACGCTCCGTCACGCTCACGAAATTCGTGCGCCGCCCTCGGTCACCCATTCCGTGCTGTTCCAGTCCTCGATCACCCTGGGCGCGTCCGGCTCGACGTGCGCCCCGCGGTGCGGGCCCGAGGTGAGGGGCGCCGCTTGCGGCTTCCCTCAGAGGTGTTCCGGCGCTCCGCGCACCGCAGCGCCGCCCCGGTCGCCGCAAGAGATTCCCGCGGCCGTCCTTGGCGTGAACTGGTGGCAAATCATGGCAACATTCCGGGACATGCAAGTACATTTCCGACCACCGCTTCGCGATGACACCGGCAGACGGGCCAAGGGATGAGCACGGCCGACCGCGTCGCGGTGACGCCCGGGATCGCACGGCTGCACGCGTCGCCCGGACTTGCCGGGCCCGGACGGCTCGGGTTGGTGACCAACCACACCGGCGTCCTCCCCGACCTGCGCCCGGCCGCGCCCGCGCTGCTCGAGGCCGGCGCTCGACTGGTCGCCCTGTTCGGTCCCGAGCACGGGCTGCACGGGACCGAACAGGCCGGCGACAGCGAGGCCGCTCAGGCGGACCCCACCACCGGCCTGCCGGTCCACGACACCTACCGGTGCAGCGGCGAGCGCCTCGACAAACTGCTGGTCGACAGCGGCATCGACGCCCTCGTGTACGACCTGCAGGACATCGGGGCCAGGTTCTACACCTACGTGTGGACCATGTTCGACCTGATGGTCTCAGCGGCCCGTACGGGCGTACGGTTCGTGGTCGCCGACCGGCCGAATCCCCTCGGTGGACTCGTCAGCGAGGGCCCGCTGCTCAACCCGGCGTGGGCCAGCTTCGTCGGGCGCGCGGCGGTACCCGTCCGCCACGGTCTCACCTGCGGTGAACTCGCCCGGCATCTCAACGCCTCGGCCGTGCCCCAAGTGGCGGGAAGTGCCACCGACTTGACGGTGATCGAGGCCGTCGGCTGGCAGCGCGCCATGGACACACAGGCCACCGGCCTGCCGTGGGTCGCGCCCTCGCCGAACATCCCGACGCCGGCCACTGCCACGTTCTACCCCGGCACCTGTCTGTTCGAGGGGACGAATCTCTCGGAGGGCCGTGGTACCACGCAGCCCTTCGAGATCGTCGGGGCCCCGTACATCGACGCGCGGTTCGCGCCCTCGCTCGCCGAGCTCGCCCTGCCTGGAGTGCACTTCCGTGATCTGCGGTACGTACCGACCTTCCACAAACACGCCGGACGGCCGCTGCGCGGGGTCCAGCTCCACATCACCGATCGCGAGGCGTTCGCGCCCGTGCGCACCGCCGTCGCGATGCTCGCCACGCTGCGGCGGCTGTACCCGGACGACTTCGACTGGCGCACCTCGGACGGCGGCGTGGAGGGGACCGGCCACCGTCACTTCATCGACCTGCTGTGGGGGTCCGACCGGTTGCGGCGCGCCGTCGACGCGGGCGAAGACCCGCTGCCGCTGTGCGATCCACCGGCGCCGCCCGGCCGGTGGGCCGGCGACGACGTGCTGCTCTACTCCTGAGACCTCCTGGCCCGCCGCCGCGACGCGTTGCCCGCTGTCATCACCAACGCCACGCCCAGCCCCGTCGCCGACACCGACGCCGCGGGCGACGTTCGGCGCCGTCCGTGATCTGCGTATGGAAGGACAACCCCATTGATGACGACAACCCCGTCGACGACCGATCGCACGACGACATCCCGGGTCGAGATTCGTGGCTTCGGCGCGGGCGACGGCCCGCTGTTGGTGGAGACGTGGCGCCGGAGTGCGCCGGCCGACGCGATCACCCCGGACCGCTTCCGCACCCTGGTGCTGCTCGACGCCAACTTCGATCCGGAGGGCCTTCGGGTCGCCGTCGACGGCGACCGTGTCGTCGGCGCGGCCTACGCGGTGCGCCGTCTGACGCCGCTGACCGGCACCGACCTGGAGCCGGAGCAGGGCTGGATCCCGTTCTTCTTCGTCGACCCGGCCGTCCGCGGGCGCGGCCTCGGCCGCCGGCTGCTGACCGACGCCCTCGACTGGCTGCACAGCCACGGCCGCACCCGGGTGGACTTCTCCTCGTACACCCCGAACTACGTCCTCCCCGGCCTGGACGCCGAGGCGTACCCGGAAGCGGCCGGGCTCCTTGAGTCCCTGGGCTTTCGCACGCTGTACGAGGCCGCGGCGATGGACCGCGCCCTGGTCGGCTATCGCATCCCGGAGGATGTCGCGTGCCGCCTGGACGAACTGACGGCGCAGGGCTACCGGTTCACCACTCCGTACGACGACGACCTGGTGGACCTGTTCGCGCTCGCCGGGAACCACTTCGGCCCGGACTGGGCGTGCACGATCCGGCAGTGTCTCACCGCGGGCACGCCGCTCGACCGGATCGTCGTCGCCCGGGACCCTTCGGGCCGCCTGGTCGGCTGGGCGATGCACGGCACGTTCGATTCGGTGGACGAGCGGTTCGGGCCGTTCGGCGTGCTGGAGCAGATGCGCGGCACCGGACTCGGCAAGGTCCTGCTCCACCTGGTCCTGGAGCGGATGCGGGCGCGCCGCGCGCACTCCGCGTGGTTCCTGTGGACCGGCGAGCAGTCCCCGGCGGGCCACCTGTACCGCAGGAGCGGTTTCACCACGACCCGGGTGTTTCGCGTGATGCGCAGGGAGGCCGCCCAATGACGCCATCACACCGCACCGGCGGTCTGAGCCGCCGTCACTTCGCGCTTGCGCTCCCCTCGGCGCTGCTCCCCCCGGCGC
The DNA here is from genome assembly GCF_019091445.1 of Streptomyces sp. GbtcB7. NCBI lineage: Bacteria > Bacillati > Actinomycetota > Actinomycetes > Kitasatosporales > Streptomycetaceae > Streptomyces > Streptomyces sp. GbtcB7. Next base: position 66,501 of record NZ_JAGXJM010000045.1, on the reverse strand, counting down.
TGCTCGCCTCCGGATGCGCCGCGCCGAACCAGGGCACCGGGCGGCCCGGGGATCCGATCGTCCTCACCCTGCTCTCCCACTACGCGAGCGGGGAGCTCAAGGAGGCCCTGCAACGCCCGGTCGACGAGTGGAACGCCACTCATGACCGGGTCAAGGTGCGGACGAAGGCCGTCGAGTTCACGGACCTGCTGACCACGTTCATGGTCCGGCAGGCCGCGGGCCAGGGCGCCGACATCCTCCATCCGTACTGTCTGTGGAACGGCCAGCTCGTCCAGGCCGGCGTCCTGCGGCCCGCTCCGTCCGATCACGCCGAGGAGATCAGGCGCGGCTACGGCGGGGCCGCGGTCGGCGCCTCGTCGGTGGGGGGCAGGATCTACGGCTACCCCACCGAGGTGCAGACGTACGCCCTCTACTACAACAAGCGGCTGCTGCGCGAGGCCAGCATCGAGCGTCCTCCGCGCACCTGGCGTGAGTTGGAGGAGGCGGCCTACCGCACCGCCAAGCGGGACCGGTACGGCAACACGCTGGTCCAGGGGTTCGGGCTGTCGACCTACGACGACTCCACCACCGTCGGCCAGACGCTCGCCCTGCTCAACGCCGCCGGCGGAACGTTCGTCTCCGCGGACGGCAGGAGCACCGCCATCGACTCGCCGGCCGGCCGGGCCGTGTTCGATCTGGAGCATCGCCTCGTCGTCAAAGGTGCGAGCGCCCCCGGCGTCAACGTCTACAAGGCGTTCCAGTCCGGGCAGGTGGCCATGGTGGTCAGCGCCGGCTGGTGGACCGGAAGCCTGAAGACCGAGATGGGCAAGGCCTACCGCGATGTCGGCGTCGCTCCGCTGCCCGTCCCTGAGGCGCACGACAAGCGCGCCACGCTCTCCACCGGCTTCATGCTGGGGGTCAACACGGCCAGTGAGCACCCGCGCGAGGCGTGGGAGTTCCTGCGCTGGCTCAACACCGAGAAGGTGAGCGTCAAGAGCGCCAAAAAGGGTGTGACAGCGACCCGGATGAGCTCCCTGCAGGTGTCGGTCGGCTCCCTGACCGGCCGCGCCGAGGACATGAGGACACTCCTGAGCGAAGGCAGCGATCCGAACCTGCGCCCGTTCCTGGACGCGCTGGCGTACGCGGTGCCGGAGCCGAACGTAGCAGGCGCGCAGCAGGCCAAGTCGCTGCTGCGCAAGAACATCGAGGCGTTGTGGACAGGTCAGCAGTCGGTCGAGGAGTCACTGCGCACCATCCGCCGTCAGGTCGATCAGGAGGTGTCGCGCTCATGGTGAACGCCTTGGCACCGGAGACGACCGAGCGGGTGCACAGCCCGCGGAACGCCGGGTCCACCGGATCCACCGTGGACGGCCGCCGCCGGACCCGGCCCCGACGCCGCCAGGCCGTCGTCGCCTATCTCTTCCTGGCGCCGACACTGCTGTTCTTCGCGGTCTTCCTGATCCTGCCGCTCGGCTTCGCGCTGCTGCTGTCGATGTCCCGCTGGGCCGGGTTCGACCTCGGCGACATCGATCCGGTCGGCCTGGACAACTTCACCGACCTTTTCGTGGACGGATCGACGTTCCTGGCTCCGATCCTCACCAATACGCTGCTGTTCGCCCTGGGCACCGTGGCTCTCGCGCTCGCCGGCTCCGTGCTCGTCGCCAACTGCATCGACAAGCTGAGATTCCAAGGGCTGTGGCGCACCCTGTACTTCCTGCCGATCGTCACGACCGTCGTCGCCATCGGCAACGTATGGAAGTACATGTACGAGCCGGGCGGCCTCGTCAATGGCGTCCTCAACGCCCTCGGGCTCGGCTCGGTGGCGTTCCTCCAGGACCCGGACACCGCGCTGCCCGCGGTCGTGGTCGTACAGGCCTGGGCCTCGGTCGGCACGGCGATCCTCATCCTGACCGCCGGGCTGAAGTCCATTCCCGAGTCGTACTACGAGGCCGCCGCCCTCGACGGTGCCGGGCCCGTCACCGTCTTCTGGAAGATCACACTGCCGCTGCTGCGGCCGTCCTTGCTGTTCGTGTGCATCACCCAGTTCATCACCGGCCTGCAGTCGTTCGCGCTGATCATCGTGATGACCAAGGGCGGCCCGGGTGACGCGACCAATGTCGCCGCGCTGGAGATGTACCGCCAGGCCTTCTCGTACGGCGACTGGGGCACTGCGAGCGCCGCCGCCTTCGTGCTGTTCGTGGTGGTCCTCGTGGTCACCCTCGTGCAGTTGTGGATCTTCCGGCGCAAGGGAGAGGACACATGATCCGCCGCCGCTTCCCGTGGTTCTCGTATCTGGTGGTCGTGACCGGCGCCGTGCTCACGGTAGTGCCGTTCCTCGACATGGTGATGACGTCCTTCAAGGGGCCCGGCGAGTCCGGCACGCTGCCGTACCGGTTCCTGCCCGAGGCGTTCGACCTGTCCAACTACCGGGCGGCGATCGACCAGCTCGATCTGCCGGTGCTCTTCCGCAACAGCGTCATCGCCACCGCCGTGATCACCGGATCGGTGCTGCTCACGTCGTCACTCGCCGGCTACGCGCTCGCCAAACTCCACTTCCCCGGCCGGAACTTCATCTTCCGCCTTGTGCTGTCGACGATGATGTTCCCCCCGTTCCTCTTCTTCATCCCGCACTTCCTGATCCTGGTGCACTGGCCGCTCGCGGGCGGCAACGACCTGTTCGGGCGCGGCGGCGCCGGCCTGACCGTCAGCATCACTGCGCTCGCCATGCCGTTCCTCGTCAACGGCTTCGGGATCTTCCTGATGCGCCAGTTCATGGTCTCGATCCCGGACGAGGTCCTCGAGGCCGCGCGCATCGACGGGGCCGGCGAGTTCACCGTGTGGTGGCGGATCGTGGTGCCGCAGACCAAGCCGGTCATGGTGACGCTCGGGCTGCTGACCTTCGTCGACGCCTGGAACGAGTACATCTGGGCGCTGCTCGTCTCGACCGCCAACCCGGACGTGATGACCCTGCCCGTCGGCATCCAGCTCCTGCAGGACTACGTCGACCCGACCCGCACGATGCCCATCGTCATGGCCGGCCTCGTCCTGAGCATCCTGCCGGTCCTGATCCTCTTCCTGCTGCTGCAGAAGTACTACATCCGCGGCGTCATGCTCAGCGGCCTCAAGTGAGAAAGGCAGCCGCCTACACCACGCTGACCGCCAACTACGGCGCAGTCCAGAAGCACCGTGGTGGTCGCATTCGGCCTGCCTGCCCGCGGAGATGCGCGGGGGTATTCACTTCCCGTTCCAGCAGGCCACCTCAGACCGCCACACCTATCGTGGATGAGAGGAAGGGGCGACTGCACATCGTTGATGTGTACGCCCAGGGCTGCAACGTCAAGGAGCGCGTCATGTCGCGCAGCAGCAACGCCGCCGTCCTGGAGGGCTTCGGATCAGCGGTGAACACTGACCACCTCGGCGAGCTCGAGGAATACGTGGCGCCCGACTCTGTGGACCACGACCCGGCCCCAGGACAGGTTCCGGGACCGGAAGGTTATGAGGAGATGTTCGCCACGATGAGGCAGGCCTTCCCTGATCTGCACATCGAGGTCGAGCACGTCATGGCCACCGACGACGAAATCGCGTTCGCCTACACCATCACGGGCACACATCTCGGTGAGCTGATGGGGCACAGTCCGACGGGAAAGACGGTGAGTTACCGAGGCATGCAGATCAGCCGGTTCGCCGACGGAAAGATGGTCGAGCGCTGGGGTAGCAGCGATGAGCTCGGCATGCTCCGTCAGCTCGGTCTCACCTGATCAAGTACGTACCGCCGGGCCGTTCGGCGGTCGGCCTTCGACTCGGACCGAGCCGGCTCTCCCATCCGGTCGGTAGCTCCAGGGGGGCGAGCGCATCGCGCCTGTGGCGGGACCGGTTGTGCGATCCCGCCGGGGCTACCGCGTTCGCGCCGGTCAGGTCTTTCGGGTCCAGGCGCCCTCTTGGGCCTGCTTGACGAGGTCCTCGTTGGCGGGCGGCCACACGTAGCGGTGGGTGCCGTCTTCGGCGCCGATGACCGAGACCATCCTGTCGATCATGTCCTGCGGGTCGAACTGACCCGCCATGATGCGGCCGGCGGTGCCGGTGTCGACGAACTTCCGGATGACGCGCTGGGTGAGCTCGAGGTTGGAGAAGACATTCGTCTCGAAGGTGCGCCGGACGAGGTCGACCGGTATATCGGCCATGGGCCCGCTGTCGCCGACGGCGGCGTTGCTGACTAACGTGTCGAAGTCCCACGAGAAGGCCGCCGCGAGGTCGCGGGCGTCGAGGACATCGAGCTTGTCGACCGTGATGCGGTCCTGCGGGCCGAGTTCGGCGACGTGCCGGCGCAGTTCGGTGACCTGCGGCCAGATCTGGGTGGCGGCGATGACCTGGTGGCCAGCCTGTGCCAGGCCGATGGCGGTGCCGAGGCCGAGGCCGAGGCCGGAGCCTGCGCCCGTGATGAGGATCTTCTTCATCGTGGGTCCTTCGGTGAAAGCGATCGGTGGGATCAGCGGGGAAGGATTTTCGGTCGGCGGAAGGGCCGAGGGCGTCAGTCGTGCTCGGCGATGCCGGCGCGGGCGACTTCGCCGTCTTGGTCGGGCATGCCTCCGGAGACCCCGATCGCGCCGGTCAGGACACCCGCCTCGTCGTGGAGTGCGACGCCTCCGGCGTAGGGGATCAGGCCGCCGTTGGTGTATTCGGTGGCGGGAGCGGGACCGCCGGGACTGCAGAAGTCCCACAGGTTCTCGCTCGGGCCGTTGAACAGGATCGATGTCTTCGCCTTGGCCGGCGCGATGTCGATCGAGCCGAGGATCGCCCGTCCATCCGCGCGAAGGCCGGCAGGTGTCCGCCTCCGTCCACGACGGCGATGTTCATCGGCACGTCGAGTGCGGTGGCGTGGCCACGGGCCCGCTCGACCATGGACTGGGCGGTGTCCAGCGAAATGCTCATCTCCGTCTCCAAATGCTCATCTCGGTCGCCAGAAGATGGTGGAGGGTTCGAGGCGGGCTACCCGGCCGGCGTGTGGATCTGTTCGGCGATCCAGGACGCCGCGAACGTCGTCCAGGCCGCCGCCTCCCCGGCGCCGCGGGCGAGGCCGAGGCTGTGCGGGCCGTGCGCGAAGACATACACGGTGTGGGGGACGTCGTGGGCGGCCAGCGCCGCGGCGAGGCGGTAGGTGTGTTCCGGCGGAACGTAGCTGTCCTCGGCGGTGTGCCAGAGGAAGAACGGCGGCGCCGACGGGGTCACCAGCGCGTCCAGGGACGTCGCGCGGCGCACGTCCGGCGAGGCGTCCTCACCGAGCAGGATCATCCGCGCGGGCCGGTAGGTCTCGGTCTCCATCGACGTGATCGCATAGCCGAGGACCGCGAACCGTACGGATGCGTCCAGGGCGGCACCCGGGGCGAGCGCGGCAAGGCCCGCGAGGTGTCCGCCCGCCGAGAAGCCGATCACTCCGACGCGTTCGGCCCCGTGGTGCCGGAGCCTGCGGATCTCCGTCCGCAGTACCTCGAGCGGCACGGGATGCCGCGCGTGCAGTGGGTACCGGAAGACACTCGATTCCACACCCAGCCCGTTGAGCCAGTCGACGATCGGCTCCGCTTCGTTCGGGGCATGGGTGGCATAGCCCCCTCCCGGCAGGACGATCACATGGGTTGCCGCCACTGAGTCCTCGAATGTGGCGTTGACGGCCGACCGTGTCGGCAGTGGCGGTGGCGGTGGCGGTGGCGGTGGCGGTGGCGAACTGTTCACGACAGATCTCCCAGTTCTGCGCTCAAGGGACAGCTCAGTTCTGACAGCTCGGTTCTGACAGCTCGGTTCTGAGGGGTAGCACCTTGAGCGATCCGGAGTTCGGTGACGAAGGCGGTGATGTGCGAGGCGACCTGTTCGGGGACTTCCAGCGGCGAGAGGTGACCGGTGCCGTCCAGTTCCACGAGATCGGCTGTAGGGATCTTCGGCAGCAGGTGCTCTCGCAGGACCTGCGGCGGGTCGACTTTGTCGTGGCTGCCGGCCAGCACCAGAACGGGAACATCGATCGCGCCGACGACATCGGCGAAGTCCTCCACCAGGCCCTGCCTCGGCCACGACAGACGGGCCGCGTCGCCGGCACGGGAGCTGTCGTCGTGGACCTGGCGGCGCGCCTCCTCGCCGAGCCCGCCGTTGGTCAGCACCAGGTCGATGCTCCTGTTGATGGTGTCGGGGGTGTCGTAGGCGTGGTACATCAGCTCCTGGAGCTCGGTCGTCACACCGACAGGGGCCGGCGGAGCGGGCGCGACCAGCACCAGACCCTTCAGCCCGGCGGGACGGCGGGAGGCCAGTACCTGGGCGACCTTGCCGCCCATGGAGTGGCCCACCACGACGTACTCGCCGTAACCGAGCTCGTCGATGACGTGCTGGGCGTCGTCGGCGAGCCGCTCCATGCCGTACGGACCCGGCACCGCGGTGGACTCGCCCCAGCCACGGTGGTCGTGTGAGACGAACGCCTGCGCCGGGCCGAGACGTTCGACGACCGGACGCCAGGTGCGGTGGGAACCTCCCCAGTAGTGCAGGAAGACCAGGGCCGGGCCGCAGCCCTCGCGAACGTGGGCGTAGAGCCGACCGTCCTCGACATCGAAGTACCGGCCCATGAGGGTATGCGTGATCTTGGGCATTCGTACCTCCTTGCGCGGGCCGACGCGGAGCCGCTCCGCTGCGACCGACGCCGACATGAGTCCGGGCCCACAGGCCGTTGCTCATGTCCTCGATCCTCGTCGGAGGCACAGTGTCCAACGACGGTCTCCTGTGCCACTGTTCATAAGTTTCGGGACATCTGTACGAGCGCTGTCGCGGGTGCTGACCGTTGCGCCCCGGGGAGTCCTCGCCACAGGTGCGCCACCACCGCCTCATGCGGGGACAGCCCGGCTTCTGGAAGCGCCGAGAAGTGGTGATCGTAAGATTCGGGCCATGAGCGCTCATCGCGTCGCGGTCCTGGCACTGCCCCACGTGCTGCCTCTCGACCTGGGCATCCCGACGCAGATCTTCAACCCCAGGCCCAACACCCCCTACGAACTGACCGTGTGCGGGGCCACGCGCGGCAGCGTCACCACCAGCACCGGCTTCACCGTGGGCACCACCGCCGGGCTGGCCGCGCTCGCCCGCGCGGACACGATCATCGTGCCCGGCTACTGGCACTATCAGCGGCCACCGGCGCCCGAGGTCACGGCGGCCCTGAAACTTGCCTTCAGGCGAGGAGCCCGCATCGCGTCCATCTGCACCGGAGCCTTCGCCCTGGCCGCGGCCGGCCTCCTCAACGACCGGACCGTCACCACCCACTGGGCCAGCGCGGACGAACTCGAGGAGCTCTACCCTCGCGTGCGCGTCGACCGCAACGTGCTCTACATCGACGACGACCCGCTGCTGACGTCCGCCGGCGTGACCGCGGGCATCGACCTGTGCCTCTACCTCGTCCGCAAAGACCTCGGTGCAGCCGTCGCCAACGACATCGCCCGCGAACTGGTCGCCGCACCCCACCGCGACGGAGGACAGGCTCAGTACATCGCCCAGTCCCTGCCCGAACCCACCGCCCACACCCTGGCCCCCACCCGCGACTGGGCCCTGCGCCACCTCGAAGAGACCCTCACCCTCGACGCGCTCGCCAACCACGCCCGCGTCTCCACCCGAACTCTGGTCCGCATGTGGCGCCAGGAGACCGGCGTCACCCCCCACCAGTGGCTGCTCACCGCCCGCGTCAACCACGCCCGCGAGCTCCTCGAAGTCACCGACCTGGGGGTCGAACAGATCGCCACCCAAAGCGGTCTGGGAACCGGCACCAATCTCCGCGCCCGCTTCCGCGACGCCCTTGGCACCACACCCACCGCCTACCGGCGGGCCTTCCAGCGGACAACTACGGCCTGACCGAAGCCTGACCCCGGTCTGCCCCCGGCCACCGCACCCGCCGCCAATGCCAGGCGCGTGCGCACCGAGCTGGGCCAGGCCAGCAACTGCTGCGGCTGCTGCTCCGGCGGCCCAGCTGTCCCGAAACTTACGAGGTGTGGCACAGGAGACGGTCGTTGGTCAACGTGCCTCCGACGAAGATCGACGACAAACGTCACCTACTCACAGATTCGGACCGCTGCCATGCCGATGCTCGATGTGTACGCCCCCAAAGGGATCTTCAGCGACAAGCACGCCCTGGCCAAGGATCTCGCCGAGACGATCATGCGCTGGGAGAAGGTGCCGCCGATTCCCTTCTTCACCGACAACACCGCCGCCTTCATCCACGAACTGGAGCCGGAGGCGTTCTCCACCGCCGGTGGCGGCAGCAACAGCGTGCGTGTCCATGTGACCACCAACGCGGGCGCCCTCGACCGCGAGCAGCAGCTCGGACTTGTGAAGGATATTTCCGCCCTCATCGCCGAGGCAGCCGGAGACGCCTCTCTCACGGGGCGCACCTGGGTGGCCCTGACCGAGGCGGTGCCGGGCGGCTGGGGAATCGGCGGGCACGCCTACACCAACGAGGAGATCGTGCAGACCGCGCGGAAGCTCCTCGGCAAGGAGTAGTCACCCGACGGAGGGGGCCCCTTCCGAGGGCGCCCCTTCCGACGTGGCGATGGGCTGGTCATAGGCGGCGCGTGCGGCGTGGACCTGCGCGGCGCGGTTGTGGGTCCAGGCGCAGAGGACGCGGGTTTTCTCGGCGATCTCGCGGCCAAGGACGGTGAGCCCGTAGTGGACCAGCGGCGGCGTGGCATCGGGGTCCACCGTCCTGACGACGAGCCCATCGCGTTCCAGGGTCCGCAGGGTTTGCGAGAACATCTTGCGGCTGATCCCGCCAATGGAACGCTGCAGCTCGGAGAACCGCTGGACACCGTGCTCCCGCAGCCTGAGCAGCATCAGCAAGGCCCGTTTGTCGGCCAGATCCACGAAGACGCCACGGCTGGAACAGGCCGCGTCGAGGATGTCCATCGGCCGCTCCGGGGCGACGTGCTTAGGGAGCAAGCCAGTGACCGAGACCATCAAGCGCCTCCTGGTCGCCGTCGCCTTCCACTCCGGCTACGGACACACCACCGTGCTGGCCGAAGGAGTCAAGCGTGGCGCCGAGAACGCGGGAGTCGAGGTCGCCCACATCCCGGTGGACGCCACCACCGACGAGGACTGGCAGCGGCTCGACGCCGCCGACGCCATCATCTTCGGCTCCCCCACCTACATGGACGGCGCCTTCTCCGCCCCACGCCTTCGCCAAAGCCACCAGCGGCCGCTACCTCACAAGCGTTTGGGCCGACAAGATCGCCGCCGGTTTCACCAACTCCGCCTCCAAGAGCGGCGACAAGCTGTACACCCTCAACTTCATGGCCGCTCTCGCCGCTCAACACCGCATGATCTGGGTCGACCTGGGCCTGCCCCCCGGCTGGAACGCCCTGACCGCCTCCGAAGACACCCTCAACCGCCTCGGCTCCTGGATCGGCGCCGGCGCCTCGCCCCTGAGGACAGCGCCCGCCGCGTCCTGCCCCATTTCACGCGCCCCATGAGGTGGTCGCATGACGGCCTTCGAGCTCAAACAGCGTTACGACCCGGTCCCGGTACGGGACTTCACCGCTCGCCTCACGGTGACCGCGGTCGGCTCGGACCATTCCGAGATCCACTGGGCCGCCCAGTTCGAGCCGGCGCCGGGAGTACTCGTAGAAGCCCACCGGGGCGCTCTTGGCGTCTTCTTCGGTGATCGACGGTGCTCGTGAGGGGGGATTGCTTTCTGTCCATGGCTTGCGGAGATGGGTGCGAGCACCCTGTGGCGACTCAACCGTAGGCGCGCTGTGCGGGGCGTCGCATGGTGAGGCGCCGGGCCGGAAGCGGATGCAGAGGCAGATCCCCGACCGAGCGGACGACAGGTGCCGCCTACGCGCCGAGTTCCGTCGCAATCTTGGCGAGGCATGAATGCAAGCTGATCATGGCGGATGGGGACGTGATCGAGGAGGAAGCCTCCCGGAAGGAATCCCTGAGCGGCCTGCCGATGTACGGCGACGACTTCCCCGAGGAGCGGTGAGATCCACCGCGGGTGCGGGCGGCGACAACGCCCGGCGCACCCCGTGTAAGCCTGGGTCGGCGGGTTTGCCTGCGGTACGGCGCCACAGCCTCACTTGATCTGTTTGCCGCGCCCGGCACCGCGTTCCCAAGAGGCAGGGGGTCAGGTGGAGCGGTCGCAGAGTTCGTCGACGTAGGTGTGCGCATCCGTCTCGGGCAGTGTCCAGGGCAGGAAGATGGCTCTGTAGATGATGGGGGCCACCAGCAGGTCGATGACCTGGTCGCCGGTGAAGGTGCTGCCGGGGCGTGCGGCGAAGCCGGCTGCTTCTGTCCGGCGGTCGCGCAGGCAGTCCGATTCGTCCTCGCCGGCTGCGGCGGCCCCGCCGCGCAGGAGGGCGGCGTTCACCGGGACGCTGTAGTGGCTGATCAGCTCCTGTGCCCAGGTGGTCAGATCGGCGCGCAGGTCCCCGGTGTCGGGAAGGCCGCGGTCCGGGTCGAGCCGGTAGGTCGCCAGGTCGTTGATCATGGTCCGGGCGTCGCCCCACCGTCGGTAGATGCTCGAGTGATTCACTCCCGCACGCTCCGCGACCATCGGGATGGTGACGGCGTCACTGCCCCGTTCGGCGATCAGTTCCTCGACGGCCTTCCTGATGGACGTCAGCACCACGGCACTGCGGCCACCGGTGCGCCGCCGCGGGGACGATTCTGCAACCATCCCCTCACTATAACGCACACCACTTGGCGTTAAGCCCCATCGAGGTCCGCGGTGAAGCCAACGCTTCGAGCAGCAGTGACACTTCCCCACCCTGGTGCTTGCCAGGGCCACCCGGCCTGGCCGTGGTTCCGTCCCGCTTCACCCTTCCAGTAGTGGGTAATCGGTGTAGCCGGCGGCATCCGGACCGTAGAAGAGGTCCTTCTTGGGTTCGGCGAGCGGCGCATGGGAGGCGATCCGGGCCGGCAGATCCGGATTGGCGATGAACGGCTGCCCGTAGGCGACCAGATCCGCCAGGCCGTCGCTCAGAATCGAGTTCCCTCGGCGCTGGTCGAACCCGACGTTCGCCATGATCGCGCCTTGATAGACCTTCCGGAAGTGACGGAACATGCCATCGTCGGCCAGCTCCTCCAACGGTCCTCCGGTGGGGTCGACCATCATCCCCATGAGCAGGAGATGTGACAGTTCATAGTCGTTGAGCCGTCCGAGCACGTACTCGCTGTCTGCCAGCGCCTCGACCCCGGAGACGAATTCTCCCGTCTCGGACCATGCGGGTCCGGCTTTCACACCGACACGCCGCAGGTCGACGAACTCGCCGACAGCCTCGATGATCTCGAAGAGGAAGCGGGCGCGGTTCTCGACCGAGCCGCCGTAGCGGTCCGTGCGCAGATTGGTGCGGGGATTCAGGAACTGACTGATCAGGTAGTTGAAGCCTGCCTGCAGCTGCACACCGTCGAATCCCGCCGCCATGGCGTTGCGAGCCGCCGTCGCATAGTCGGCGACCGTCCGACGGAGGTCGTACGCCGACATTGCCCGGGGCTCCACGGTGGGCTTGCGGCCAGTCGACGTCGGGGCCAGTAGCCCCGGGTTGACGGCCGAAGGCGCAAGGGGCGGGCGGCCGTCGAAGAAGTCGGGATGAGAAGCGGACCCGGTGTGCCACAGCTGAGCGAAGATGACACCACCTGCGAGGTGGACCGCATCGGTCACCTGCTTCCAGTGGGCGACCTGCTCATCGGTGAACAGCCCCGGAACGTCATGCCATCCGACCGCGTCGCGGCTGATCCACACACCCTCGGAGACGATCAGACCGGCCGATGCCCGCTGAGCGTAGTACTCGACGTGGAGATCAGTGGGCAGCAGATCGCGATTGCGTGCACGACTCCGCGTCAACGGGGCCATGACCACGCGGTTCGCCAGAGAGACGTCGCGCATCTGGTACGGAAGAAGCAAGGACTGTGTCGAGCTCATAGGTGACTCCTGATGTGAGAGCGGGGCCAGGAAGGTCCTGGGAGGCGATCGGTGACATCTGGCACCGACTCATTAAGGCCCGGAAATGTGCTTTAGCTCGACCGTAGCACTCATCCGCCCTAAAGCAAATATCTGTGCTCCAAAGCGACCCCTGCCGTCGGTAGTCGGCAGTCGGGCCCTTCGCAAGGGGCCTAGGGATCCCGTGGCGCACGTAGCCCGTGCGGATGTGCGCGTAGGGGCGGACCGCCCCAAGGGGCAGAAGGGCCTGACGATGACCCTGGGTACTACGGGCCGCGCTCCCCACAAGAGCGCACTGCTCAATCACCTTCAGACCATGGCCGACGGCGATTTCGAGATCATGCGCTTCGACGCCGTGGAATCCGAGGCCGCGCTGGGTTTCGCCGCACGGCAGCAGCTGCCAAGACCGCACCCGACCCAGCTGCCCAAGCCGCCCGATCCACAGCGTGAGGCGCTCTGCCAGGTCTTCGGGCTGGAACTACCTCACCGCCCCGTTCCACCTGCTGCGCGACGACATCGACACCGAAGAAGCAGAACCCTGGCACGAGGAGGGAGCCACCCGGTCGGCCCTCCGCGTCACCTAGCCGAGGACATTCGCCACCCCGTCGAAACAGCAGACCTTGCACTTCGACGAATCGGGCCTCCTACGGCGTACCGACTTCGGTTTCGAACTGCTCGGCCCGGGCCCGGCAATGCACTATGCCTCGCTGCACCGACGTTTCGACGAGATCGTCGTACCCACTCGGCACCTGCTCTACGTGCGCAACCCGGACGGAACCGGGACTCGCGAGTCCACCTCTCTCGCGATCGACATCGAAGACTCATACTTCACTTGACAGGCAGGGCCGGAAAGCAACAAGCATCACAGTCTCCAGGCCCTTCCAGGCTCCATGAGGCGCAAACCGAGCACTCGGCTCGCCGGCTGTTGGAGGAGATGTGACCAACCTGCTCTCAGCAGTTCTCAAGGCTCATGGCGGCACGGAGCGGTGGGACCAGCACGCAACCGTGACTGCCACCATCGTCAGTGACGGAGAGCTCTTTGCGGCCAAGGGCCTGCCCCAGGACCTCAAGCCACGCCGTATGACTGTCGACATGCACAAGGAACACGCTTCAGTGCGCCCCTTCGGGGCTCCCGAACAGCGCTCAGACTTCACACCCGACCGCATCGCGATCGAACGCGCCGACGGCACCGTCGTAGCCGAACGGCCCAATCCACGAGCGTCATTCCGGGGACACACCCTGGAAACGCCCTGGGATCCACTGGACCGCGCCTACTTCAACGGCTACGCCCTGTGGACGTACCTGACGACACCGTTCTTCGCGATCATGAACGGCATGGGCGTAGAGGAGGCGGAACCGTGGAACGAGTCGTCAACTGAGCGATGGCGTCATCTGCGGGTCACTTTTCCGGCCGACATCGCAAGTCACAGCACGGTGCAGGACTTCTACTTCGGGGACGACTATCTGCTCAGGCGCCACGACTATCACGTTGACATCGCCGGGGGCTTCGCGGCCGCGCAGTACGTCTACGACATCCATGAAGCAGACGGAATCAAGTTCCCGACCAGGCGTCGCGCGTACCTCCGCCGGTCCGACGGGCGTCCCGACCACGATCACCTCATGGTCAGTATCGACCTGCGCGATGTCCACTACTTCTGACAGCGCCAGCCAAGCGGAGCCCTGGCTCCTCGCCGAGGAGCGCATCCGAGTGAAGGCAGGCCCTGCTGCAGCAGGTGGCTCAGGTGCCGACAAGCGAGGCACAACGGCGAGGACCGCGCCGGAGGACCGACTGTCAGACCTGGTCGGCGCCGGCCCGCTTGCGCGCACGATAGTTGCGCAGGTTGGCCGCGTTGCCGCAGACGTGGACGTCGTGCCAGACGCCGCTGTTGTTGCGGGAGCGGTCGTAGAAGGCAACCAGGCAGCGCGTGTTTCGGCAAGCCTTCAGGCGGCGCAGGGTATCGGTGCACTGCGCCTGGTAGACCTCGATGAGGGCGAGTGACGCCACCTGCCGCCAGCCCGTGCCGCGGGGCTCGGCGTGGACGGCCCCGTGCTCGTCGAGCCGCAATGCGGTGGGCAAGATCATCAGTGAAGCCGCCGGGCCGACCTCCGTCGCCGCCGGGTCACCGATCTGGGCGTGGAGGCTCTGCCCCAGGTCATGACGGAAGTCGCGCAGGCCCTGCACGTCCTCGGCTGTCAGTTCGATGCCGGGTGCGGGCCGGTGGGACACGCCACTCCAGCTCTTCAATGCCTGGTCAAGCCAAGCACGGGCGCCCTCGGCTGTCTGCAGAAGGTCGGACTCCCGGGGTTTGCCGGCGGACAGCGTGTTGAGCAGGTCCTGCACGAAGGCCAGCCCGCCCGGGGCGGGCTCCAGGCCATATCGGGCTGTCGCAGTCCAGGACATTCGCGGATCTCTTTCGATGACGGCAGCTACAGCAACATGTCCATAGCCTATTTACTTATTACGCTTGGAAGTGTAACTCTCCGAATGACGAGCGTCGGCTTCCCGAAGTTCCGCGTAGGGCCCGGTGGGTTCGCCCATGCAGGCTGTGCCGCTCGGGTGAGTCGCGGACAGAAGCATCTGAACGTCGGATACGCGCTCGGCTGACACCTCCTCGCCCCGGGCGCCCCGGCCATTGCGTGACCGGGCGGCCAGGCCCGGCCGCTCAGCCCTTGGCGGACCTCGCCGAGCCCCACAGTGCGCCCTGGTTGACGCGGCCAGGATGCAGTTCCAACATGCCGCGATAGAGGCCGAGAGTGGTCGTGGTGCGCTCTGCGACCGCCTCGAAGTCCTGGATGTAGCGCCGGGTCTCGGCGATTGTCTTCGGGTCGTCAGGACGGTCGGGGTTCTTGTGTCCCGCGACCACCGCTTCTGGCTCCAGCGCGGCGATGGTGTCGAGCGCGTCCAGCCAGGCTCGGCGGCCCTCGGCAGGCGATTCGGCAAGGTAGAGGTGAACATCGTTGTAGACGGCGTCTCCGGCCACGACCAGGCCGATCGACGGCACGTGCAGACAGGTGGTGTCATCGGTGTCCGTGTGCCCGAGTCCCACGACGACGAGGTCATGGCCCTCCAGCTCCAGCCGATCGCCTGCCAGCGGCTCCGCGGCCACGAGTCTGCTCGGAATCTGGCCGGGGAAGCGCTCGTCCCAGAACGACGCGACGAACTCCGGTGCCATCTGCTTCTTCATCTGCTCCACCACCGCCGGCGTCGCCACCGCGCGCGCTCCCGGGAAGCGTTCAAGAAGGGTGCCCAGCCCGAACCAGTGGTCACCGTGCCCGTGGGTCACGAAGACCGTGGTGAGGTTCATGCCGCTCGCCGCAACCCAGTCGGCCAGCCGGTCGGCCTGCTCGGCAGTCATCAGCGCGTCGACCAGCACCGCATCGCGCTCGCCTGTGATCAGTGTGGCCGTGATGGGCGACCACATGCGCCGGGGGACGTCGGGCGGCAGGTCCGCGATCTCGGTGGGGATCGACGGCGCCACGTGGACACTCCAGCTCAGTTGCGCTCCGGGCATGATCGCTTCCTTGGGACTCAGAGGCAGCCACAAGAGAGCTGTAACCGATCAGCCATGTCGATACCTGTGAATACTGCCTGGCCTGTCGTACTTCTCCAGCCGAAAGTAACTCGACTCAACGACAGAGTCAATACGCGTATGATTATGTCGTACGGTCGTCGTTGTGTAGGCATTGAATTCCGCTGCGCAAGCGGTCCGCCGCCGCAGGGACGTGACCAGACGACCGCGCGAGCCGCACGTTGCCCCTCAGTGAGGAGTCATCATGACCGCATCCGCGCCCAGCTCTCTGGAGTACGAGACCTTCGTTTCGGACGGCACACCCCGGACCGGCGAGGAACGTCTGCCGAACGGTGACCGGCTCGTTTCCTCACCGCTGACCTCGACGCTGATCTTCGGGGAAGAGGACGCCGTCCTGGTCGATCCGCCTTTCACCCGTGAACAGACCGAACAGGTCGGTGACTGGGTCGAGCGGTCCGGCAGGCGCCTGACCCACATCTACTCCACCCACGGGCACGGCGATCACTGGTTCGGCACCGCGGAACTCGTGAAGCGATTCCACGGCGTCACCGTCTACGCGACCCGCGGCACCATCGAGGTCATGCATCAGCAGGCCACCGACGGGCGCGCACAGATGTGGGACAAGCGCTTCCCCGGCCTGATCCCCGACAGCCCGGTTCTTGCCCAGCCCATTCCCGCCGACGGCTTCCAGCTGGAGCGCAACCTCATCCAGGCCGTCGAGGTCGGGCACACGGACACCGACGAGACGTCCGTCCTGCACGTACCGTCCATCGGCCTCATAGTGGCCGGCGACGTCGCCTACAACGGGGTGCACCAGTACATCCTCGAAGGCGGCAATGGCGGCCTGCAGAAATGGCTCGCGGCCATCGATCGCGTCGCCGCGCTCAAGCCGCGCGCGGTAGTGGCCGGCCACAAGAACAAAAACCTACCGGACGATCCCGCCATTCTCGACCGAACCCGGCAGTACCTGCTGGACGCCATCCGGCTGCTCGACGAACACCCGACTGCCCGCGAGTTCTTCGACCGGATGACCGCGCTCTACCCGGATCTGCTCAACCCGGGTCCGGTGTGGTACGGAGCGGTCGGGCTACTGGGAAAGTGACCCGGAGAAGCCGTGGTGGCGACAGTGCAGCGGCTGACACGAACGGTGCCGGCAAGACATCGCCGGTCACATAAGGGCTGGCTGAGGCCGTCCTCGGTACGGTCGGAGCGGTGTCCGACGCGCGTCGGGGTTGGCCACCGCAGTGCGCGCCTTGGCCACAGCAATTCGGCTGGTCATAGGCATACCACCGTGCGCTGAAGCCCTCCGGCCAGATCGACCTACCCGGAGCAGCATCCAGCACCTCTACGGCGGCGACTTCGTCCCGTGGGCCGGCGGTGTTCTGGTCACCGACGGTGAGTTGATCCTCGGTGCCGCAGGCGCATCCGGTGCCCATGCTCTCGAAGACGAAGAGGCCGTACAAACCGCAGATAACTTCGCTGGCCAGGGGGCCGGCGAAGCAATTCCGTACGCCCCGGCCTCGTCCCGGGCCATGAGAACGCGATTGAGATCCATCGTTCGGCCGGCGTCACTTGGCGACGTTCTCAACCCAGCGTGAGCCATCGGATGCCCAGGCGGCTGACGTCCGATGCTTCCTCCCTGGTGATCGGCTCGCGCCCCGTCGCCGTGCGCAGAAAGCGAAGCTGACCCCAGCCCAGCTTCTCCAGTGCCGCTGCCCCGTCCGGTCCGAGCAGAAGGCCCTGCACCAAATCCGCGGCCTCGGAAGTCAGCCACGGCTCGCGCCCCAAGGCGTCGGCCAGGTCCAGGCCGTGCACGGCGACCTCAACCACGCGCGTCAGCAGGAACTCCGACAGGAGCATCGGATCACCGTGCCGGGTGCGAACCACACGCCCTTCGGGCTCGGCCCGGCACAGTCGGTCCACCTCTTGCCAAGTGGCGTTGAAGTCGTCGGCGAGTGCGGCACCGCTGAGCTGTTCGGCCGCATGATCTTGTGCCAGAGCGATCCGAGCGGCGTTGGTGTCCGGAGCGAAACGGTCGTCGGGCCGGTAGTACTCCATTGCCGAGACCTCGGCACGGGTCGGTGCCGGCGCGGCCAGCATGCCCGGCAGCCAGGCAATCACCACCCGGACATGAGCCAGCAAGTCGCTCACTTTCCACGGAGCACACCGCGTCGGCAGACCCCACTCGGCCGCCGAAACCTCAGTCATCGCCTGCGCGAGCTGCCCCGCCTCAAGCCGAAACGCTTCAACTACCCGCCCCTGATCCATGCCGATCAAGCTACCCAACCAGAACTGGCGCAGCAGTAGACCTCAAACGCGCTCCGTGTCCTCGGTACGGTCGAGGTCGCGTCTGGCGCACGTCGGAGTAACTTCGCTGCTCAGAGGGCTGGATATGTCATTGTCCGGCCACAGCAGCGCGCGTTCGGCTGCTGATGCGGGTGTTATCACCAGGCTAATTAGGCTGGCCGGATGGCAGGGGATGCGGACTTGGGTGTGCTGGAGCGACTAGCGGGTCTCAGGCAGCTGGACATCGGTGCCTTGGCCCAACTCGCAGACGTCACCGAGCTCGAACTACGCACAATGTTCAACAGCGGAGCGCCGAACCCATCTCTGCTTCGGACGCTCGCTCCCGTGCTCGGTCTGCATACGGCGGACCTCTTTGCAATGGTCGGCGCCGACGTACCCGACGCCCTCGCCCCCGCGGACACGACGGCCGGATCGCTTGTTCCCTACCTGGTCCGACACACCGTCGCCCTGCCTCCGGAGAAGAAGGACGCGTTGCGAAAGTTCGTGGCATCCCTGCCACAGGAGGAGAGCGTCGCATACAGCTGACCCCTGAGCTCCTGCTTGATTTCTCCGCCGTGCTCGGCGTGGCCTCCGGCGACTTGGCGGCCGTGACGGGCATCGAGCCGCCCGTCGCGTCACCGGGACCGGCCACCGCTGGTGTGGCCGAGCTCATCTGGGACGTGCGACGTCTCGCCGCGAGTCAGCTTCAGCAGGTCAGCGACCTCGCGGAATCCATGCGGAAGTAACTGGCGGGGGCGAGCGGAGCCGAACAGTCCAAGCCCGTTCCAGCCAGGCAGCCGTCGATGCTCTGCGGCATGTACTGGAGTTGCTGGAACTAGCGCATCACCGCTCGGGGTGACCTCAGTCAAGCCCTGCTCATGCGGTAATAGCTTCGCTGTTCAGGGGAGTCGATGAAGTCACCGGGGTGAAGGCGTTGTCGATGCCAGGGTTTCTCTTTGCAGTCAACGTCTCCGACGGACCAGTCGAACGGTGAGACCGAGCCGGTGGGCGCACAGGACCAGGTCTCCGTAGATGTGCTCGATCTCGGCGCTACGGTTGCCCGTCACATCGCGGTATCGCGGTACTCGCGGTACGGGGACGAGGTGAGCGGCGAGCCCGCCTCGGTCTCGGTCGCCAGCGTCTGCTGCAGGGCCGGTGCGGGCACGGGGTAGGCGGCCGCGGCGGCGACGGAGGCGCACTCGTCGACCACTTGCCGGGCGAACGCCGTCCCGCCGGGAACAGCCGCGACCTCGCCGACCGAGCCGCGCATGAGGCAGGTCACCGCGCCGAGGGCGGCGATGAAAACCCACTTGGCCCGCATCTCCGCGTCGATGTCGTCGGACAGGCCGGTCGTGAACCCGGCACCGCCGAGCACGCGGTGCACCTCGTCCAGCCGCGCCGGAGCGGTGTTGCGGCGGGCTCCGTAGCGCAGGTCCTGCAGGGGGTGAGGCGCACGATGTCCCCTTGGGCGTCGAGAGTGGTCGCCACCTTCGACACGCCGCCCAGGACGTCCTGGTCGCCGACGCGTGCGGCCAGGACGTCGACATCCCGGACCCCGTCGAGGGAGTGCGGACCGACCGCGGCCGCCATGTCGTCGACGGCCCGCTCAAGCCCGGCGGCCTTGACCGCCGGCAGGACGACGTCGTAGGGGGCGTTGATGTCCCCGGCCCGGATCACGCGGGGACGCAGGACGGTCCGCCCTTCGCCGGCCGTCCACCACCAAGATCCTCATCGGCCAACTCCTCTCTGGGCGTCGCCACAGCGGGCTCTGCCGCACCTCCGCCAGAGGCAACCGCGATACAGCTATGTTCTTACATTCTCCCAGTGCGGTCATGAGGTGCCGTAATGCCCGACTTGCGTGACATAGTCAAAAGGCATACGCTTATTTCCAACGGGAGCTCGAGGTGCAGCGCCCCCTCTCTCCGGCGCCACCCATGAGCCGCTCTCCCGGCAGTGGTCGTACGGCGTGCAGCGCTGTCCCCATGCCGCGTTCCCACCGATGGAGGTCTGACCATGATCATTGACGCTGCAGAACTCGACGCCACCCACGCGTACAAACTGCTGATCGGAAGCATCATTCCGCGCGCCGTGGCCTGGGTCAGCACGGTGTCGACCGAGGGCGTGGCCAATCTCGCGCCCATCTCGTTCTTCACTGCCGTCGGCAGGAAGCCGCCCATGGTCTCGATCACCCTGCAGCCGCAGGCGGACGGCGTCACGCTGAAGGACACCTTCATCAACATCCGTGACACCGGCGAGTTCGTCACCAACCTGGTGACGCTGCCGCAGGCGGACGCCATGCACGGTTCGGCCTACGGGTTCGAGCCGGACGTGGACGAGTTCGAGGCGCTCGACCTGGGCAAGGAGCCGTCCGAGGTCGTGCGCGCACCCCGCGTCAAGGACGCGCCGATCTCCTTCGAGTGCGTCGTCGACCGGATCATCCCCGTCGGGGACGACATGGTCGACCACGTGGTGTGGGGCCGGGTGGTGCGCTTCCACGTCCGGGACGACCTCTACCTGGAGCGGGGCCGGATCGACACCGCCGCCCTCCCGGCCGTGGGACGCCTGGCCGCCGAGTACACGCTGGTCGAGAACGTCTTCACCACCCCCCTGGACAAGGACCTGCTCGAAGCCCGGCACGACCGGCGGATGCAGCGCCTGGACGGACGGCCCGCCGACTGGTCGCCGATCAACACCAAGGAATGGTCCCCCTCGGGCGAAGTCAGGGTCGCCCCCGGAAAGTGAGCACGGCGATGAGGACAGAGCGGATCGGAACAAGCGATGTGCGGTTCCGGCGGCAGGGCGAGGGAGACTTCGCTGTGGTGTTCGTCCACGGCTTCCTGGACGACCAGTACGTCTGGGACGGCCTGATCGGCGAACTCACCACCCCTGGCATCGAATGCGTCACCCTCGACCTGGCCGGGAGCGGGGACCGCACGCAGGCGAGCGGGCCGTTCACCTACGACCG
Organism: Streptomyces sp. GbtcB7; assembly: GCF_019091445.1. Classification (NCBI taxonomy): domain Bacteria; kingdom Bacillati; phylum Actinomycetota; class Actinomycetes; order Kitasatosporales; family Streptomycetaceae; genus Streptomyces; species Streptomyces sp. GbtcB7. The sequence goes on along the minus strand of NZ_JAGXJM010000045.1, from coordinate 45,794 downwards.
ACTCGCCGACGAGGTGGGCGCCGTGGCCGACACCCTCGGCAAGCCCTTTGTGATCGTCGGGCAGAGCCTGGGATCGGCGGTGGCCGAGCTGGTGGCCGCACAGCGCCCCGACCGGGCTCTCGGTCTGGTCCTGGTCACCCCGGTCCCACTGGCCGGCACCCGGCAGCCCGATGAGGTGATGGGCACCTTCCGTTCCCTGGGCGGTGACGGTGACGCGCAGCGCGCGGTCAGGACGCAGTTGTCGGCCGCGCTGGCGGAGGCGGACCTCGACCGGCTGGTGGTGAGCGGGACGCGGATGCGTCCCGAGACCGTGCGGGAGGCCGCCGACTGCTGGAACAACGGGCACCCGGCGGGCGAGCAGCCCAGCCGGTACACGGGGCCCGTGCTCATCGTGCGCGGCGAGGACGACGGCTTCGTCACCGACGAGTCGGTCGCCCAGGAGGTCGCGCCGCGGTTCGCCGCGCCCGAGACGGTAGCGGTCGGCCAGGCCGGGCACTGGGCCCACCTGGAGCAGCCGACCCGCGTCGCGGGCCACCTCGACCGCTTCCTGGCCCGCGCACTGCCCGCCGTGCAGGTGTCGGCCTGGACCAACGCCTTCGAGGAGAAGTCGGCCAACGCGTTCAGCGACGCGTTCGCCGCCGACGTGACGCTGGAGGCGAGCGCCCTCACCCGCACGGTCGAGGGCCGCGACCAGGTCAAGAACGTGATGGCAGCGGCGAGCACGATCTACGACTCGCTCGTCTTCACCCAGGAGACCGTCAGCGGGGAGCGCTCCTACCTGGAGTGGCGGGCCACCGCGTTCGGCGGCACGCAGATCGACGGCGTGACGATCCTGACGAAGAACGCGGACGGGCAGATCGTCCGGGCCGCCATCCACCACCGGCCCCTCGGCGTCGTCCACCGGTTCTCCGCCGAACTGGGCCGCAGGCTGAACGGCGTGCTCGACGCCGAGTACTTCCACCGGGGCTGAGCCCCCGTTTCCGTCATTCCGGCCAGGGCCCAGCCCTGGTCGCACCGAGGAGGTTGTTCAATGGTCCAGCGCGAGGATGTCGCATTCGACGCCGACGGCGGGGTCACGCTGCGCGGCTGGCTCTTCCTGCCGGACGGTCCCGGCCCCCACCCGGCGATCACCATGGCCCACGGCTACGCCGGGGTCAGGGACCACGGCCTGGAGCCCTTCGCGCGGGCCTTCGCCGAGGCGGGCTTCGTCGTCCTGCTGCACGACCACCGCAACTTCGGCGCCAGCGACGGCCTTCCCCGGCAGGACATCGACCCCTGGCGGCAGATCGCCGACTGGCGCCGCGCCATCTCCTACCTGGAGAGTCGGCCCGAGGTCGACGCCGGCCGGATCGGCCTGTGGGGCACCAGCTACGCCGGCGGCCACGCGATCGTGCTGGGCGCCACCGACCGCCGGCTGCGCGCCGTGGTCTCCCAGGTGCCGACCATCAGCGGCTTCGAGCAGGGGCGGCGCCGCATCGCGCCGGAAGCGGTCACGAAGCTGGAGGCGGCCTTCGACGAGGACGAGCGCGCCCAGGCCCGCGGCGAGGCCCCCCGCACCCAGGCCGTCGTCGGCGACGACCCGGCCGTGCCCGCCTCCTACCGCACGCAGGAAGCCATCGACTTCTACCTCCAGCCCGTACCGGAGGGCGTGTGGAGCAACGAGGTCACGGTCCGCTCCAACCTGCTGGCCCGCATGTACGAGCCCGGGACCTGGGTCACTCGGGTCTCCCCCACGCCGCTACTCATGGTGGTCGCCGCGAACGACACCGTGACCCTCACCGACACGGGGCTCGCGGCCTTCGAGCAGGCCCTGGAACCCAAGCGGCTGCAGTTGATCCCCGGCGGCCACTTCGATCCGTACACCACCGAGTTCGACCAGGCGAGCACCGGCGCCCTCGACTGGTTCCGCCGGCACCTCTCCTGACGAGCGCCCCCGACAGAGTGCAAGGACGAACCATGCCCCATCTGACCTACTCCATCGACGATGGCCTCGCCACGCTGGTCCTGACCAACCCGCCGCAGAACCGCATCGACCCGCAGATGGCCACCGACCTCGCCGAAGCGCTGGAGGCGATCGGCCACAGCGACGCCCGCGCGGTACTGGTGCGCGCCGAGGGCCCGGACTTCAGCTTCGGCGGCGACATCGTCGACTGGCCGGATGCGGACGTACGTGAATTGCGGACCCTCTTCGAGCGCTACATGCAGGTCTTCAACCAGCTCGAGCGGCTCCCGCTGCCGGTGATCGCCGCCGTCCACGGGCTGTGCTTCGGCGGCGGTCTGGAACTCGCGCTCCGCGCCGACGTGATCTTCGCCGGCGAGACAGCCCGCTTCGGCCACCCCGAGCAGACCCTGGGCATCGTCACCCTGCTCGGCGGGATCTACCGGGTCGCCGAGCGTGCGGGCCGGGCACGCGCCGCGGAGTGGGCACTCACCTCCGAGCAGGTGCCCGCCAGGGTCATGGCCGACGCCGGTGTCGTCAACCGGGTCGTCGCCGACGACAGCCTGCTGGCCGAAGCGACCGCCTTCGCGCGCAAGGCGGCCAAGGGACCCACCCGCGCCTACGCCGCACACAAGGCCCTGCTGCGCGCCTGGGCCGTCGGCGGCGTCTCCGCCGCGGACGAAGCGATGTTCGACATCGCCATGCCGCTGTTCGAAACCGACGACGTCAACAAGGGCCTCGCCTCAGCCGTCAAGGCCTTCAAGGCAAAGCAGCCCCGGCCCGCCGTCGACTTCCAGGGCCGCTGACCGGCTCCGGGCCCACCTTCACCCCCACAGAAAACCGCAGGACCCCTCCCCCAGGCACCACGCCCCCTGCCGCCGGCACCCGCCGATGAATGACGGATGCCCGGTGCACGGCACCCACCGTGACCGGTCCCCCATGACCGGCACCGTGGCCCGGCAGGGCGGCCGCGCCACGCCCCCGGCCGGGCCGGCTGCAAGGCCACCGGCACCACGGCACACGGAGCCGGTACGACAGTGCACGGCGTCGGCACGCTGCCGTGGGCGCCTGCCCGTCCCAGCCGGCCGCCCGCGAGCAACCGTGCCGTCCCGTACGGCACCAGCCCGGGGGAACGCACCTCCACCGCAGCCCTCGGGTTTGCCTGCCCAGGGCAGGCAGACGCGACGCGCACGAAGGAACAGCAGTCATGAACGCAGAAAGCGCCACGTCAGCCGAGCACCGCGAAGCCCTCGGCCGGGACAGCAAGCCGGTCTTCGCGCTGCACCGCCGCGGCAAGATGGCGATCACATCGACCGTGCCGCTGCGCGACAGCGACGACCTGTCCCTCGCCTACACCCCCGGCGTCGCCGAGGTGTGCACCGCGATCGTCGAGCAGCCCGAACTCGTTCACGACTACACCTGGGCCTCCCACACCGTCGCGGTCGTCACCGACGGCTCCGCCGTGCTCGGCCTGGGCAACATCGGGCCGCAGGCCTCGCTGCCGGTCATGGAAGGCAAAGCGGTCCTGTTCAAGCAGTTCGGCGCCGTGGACGCGGTCCCCGTCACACTGGCCACCACCGACGTGGACGAGATCGTGGAAACGGTGGCCCGCCTCGCCCCCTCCTTCGGCGGCATCAACCTCGAGGACATCTCCGCCCCCCGGTGCTTCGAGATCGAACGCAGGCTCCAGGAACGCCTCGACATCCCCGTCTTCCACGACGACCAACACGGCACGGCCATCGTCACCCTGGCCGCCCTGCGCAACGCCGCCAGGCTCACCGGCCGCGACCTCGCCGACCTGCGCGCGGTCATCTCCGGCGTCGGCGCGGCCGGCGTCGCCATCGCCAAGATCCTCATAGAGGCAGGCATCGGGGACATCGCCGTCGCCGACCGGACCGGCATCATCCACCGCGGCCGCACCGACCTGACCGACGTCAAGCGCGACCTCGCGGTCACCACCAACCGGGCCGGACTCGCCGGCACCCTGCAGGACGCCCTCGCCGGCGCCGACGTCTTCATCGGTGTCTCCGGCGGCACGGTCCCCGAAACCGCCGTCGCCACCATGGCCAAGGGAGCGTTCATCTTCGCCATGGCCAATCCCACCCCGGAAATCCACCCCGACATCGCCCGCAGCTACGCGGCCGTCGTGGCCACCGGCCGCAGCGACCACCCCAACCAGATCAACAACGTCCTCGCGTTCCCGGGCATCTTCGCCGGAGCCCTCCGCGTCCGCGCCAGCCGCATCACCCCCGGCATGAAACTCGCCGCCGCCGATGCCCTCGCCTCCGTGGTCGCCGACGAACTGCGTCCCGACCACATCATCCCCTCCCCCTTCGGCCCGCGAGTGGCCCCCGCGGTCGCCGAGGCCGTCGCCACCGCCGCCCGGCTCGACGGGGTGACCCGGCGGTGAGACACCCAACGGTGTTACCGCGAACGGTCCCACTGTCGTCGATCCACCACCAGTCATGGAGAAACCCGGAGTGCATCCCCAGCCCCACCCCCCGCATCACAGGCGCCGCCACCCCATCCGCGTCTGGCTGCAGCCGTTCCTGATCGGCCTGGTCATCGTCTCGGCGTTCGTCAGCTGCTACGTCGGACTCATGCGCGACCCCCAGCCCCACCGGATCCCCGTGGCAGTCACGGGACCGCAGTTGGCGAACAAGGTCCAGCAGGCCCTGGGCGACTCGATCGACGTCCGGCGCGCCGACTCCACCGCCGAGGCACGCGATGCGCTGCGCCACCGAGACATCGTGGCCGTGCTCGGCACCGGCCCTCACGGCAAAGACCTCAAACTCGACGTCGCGAGCGCGAACGGCCTGTCCACGACCACCGCCGTCACCAAACTCGTCACCGCCTACGCACACGGCGCCGACCAGCACCTCAGCGTCTCCGACATCGTGCCGCTCGACCGGTACGACGCCCGCGGCCTGGCCGGGTTCTACGTCTCCTTCGGGGTGACGCTCTCCGGCTTCGCCCTCGCCCAGAGCGTCGTGGGACTCAGCGGCCTGCTCCACCTGCGGCACCGCTTCACCCTGATGGCCGGCTTCGCCGCAGCGTCGGGCCTTGTCGCGGCCGCCATCGCCGGCCCCATCCTCGACGCCGTCCCCGCACCGTATCTCCCCCTCGCCTTCGTCCTGGCCCTGCTGGCCGCCGCCGCAGCCTTCACCACGAAAATGCTGGCCACGTACGTCGGCCCCCTCGGTATCCCCCTCGCCACCCTGCTGCTGCTGACCGTCGGCAACTCCACCAGCGGCGCGACCGTCGGCACCGACCTGATGCCCAGCGGAGCCCGGACCGTGTCGGCACTGCTGCCCCCCGGCGCCGCCGTCCGCGCCATCGCCGACCTCAGCTACTTCCAGAGCTCCCACGTCCTCGCCCCGCTGGCGACACTCATCCTGTGGGCCGCGGGTTCCGCAGTCCTGCTGGCCTTCCGCACCACCAAACAACGCCCGGCGGCCCCCACACCACACCGGGCCACAACCGACGACACATCCATAGCCCACTGGGCCGACACCGACGAAAGGCACTCCGCACCAGGCAACGGCACCACACGGCACCCGGCGTTCACCGTGCCGCCGAAAGAACCCGACACGGTGCTGAAAGCTTCGTCTGATTGCGTCTGACCGATGTGACAGCAACGAACCGATGTGACAACAACGAGGAGAACGCCACGGCACCACCGGCACGCGCCCACCCGCCCCGGTCAAGTGCGGACATCTGCCGAGGAGCCGAACTCGGTGCACGCGTCGACGTTGCTGCACAAGTCGCCGACGCTGCGAGGCAAGAACATCGGCCGCCGGCAGTCCGAGGCCTCCGCCGAGAGACGGGCATCCGGCGTCGCCGCCGCGAAGCTGATCGCGCCGGCGCTCCACGACCAGGCCGTACGTCGCCGCGGCGTACGGCCTCGGCGAGCCGGCTTACGCCGTGGAGCACGCGGTACGGCCCGGCAAGGTCGGCACCGTCCTCGTCCGCCCTTGGTAGCTGCCACTACCCGGACGGAATCGCGCGACAAACGGCACCCTCGCGATCATGCCCGTCGTCACCATCGCCGTTATCGCCTCCACCGGCGGGTCTACACCACCATCTACCAGCCGACTTGGACCATACGGATGACATCGGTGCGGTGGCCTGACTCGTCCTCGCCTCAACGCGGCACCCAGGCAAGCTCAGCCGCTGACCGCCGGCTCACGCTCCGGCCGCGATAGTCCGTAGCGTGTGAACCTGGAATGCATCGAAACGTCTGACCCCTGTGCCATCACAACACGCTCTTCCTGCCGGATCGGTCTTCTCCGGACGCCCGTTCGCCTCCTTCCCCCGCGGGCGGCTGGACGCGGCCCCCCTGCGCTCGCCGGACCAGCCGCGTCAGGAAGTTCATACCCCACCCACCGACACTTCGGTCCAATTGGCAAAAATGGGAGGATTCCTCATGAGAATCGCGATTCTGGACGACTATCAAGGCGTTGCGCTGGACCTGGCCGACTGGGATTCGCTCCACGCCGAGGTGCATGTCTTCGCTGAAGCCTTCGAAAACGAGGAGGCGGTTGTGACGGCGCTCGCCGAGTATGAGGTAGTGGTGGCCATGCGAGAGCGGACCCCCTTTCCGCCCTCAACCCTGGAGCGATTGCCACGTCTGAAGTTGCTCGTCACCACCGGGCCGGTCAACGCGGCAATCGATCTGGATGCCGCACACCGTTTGGGTATCACCGTGTGCGGTACGGGGTATTTCTCGTACCCGACGGTTGAACTCACCTGGGGGCTCATTCTTTCCGCAGCACGCTTGATCCCACAACAGGTGGACTCCGTTCGCCGAGGTGGATGGCAAGAGGGGCTGGGGGCGAGCCTCAAGGGGGCCACTCTGGGAGTTCTGGGCCTCGGGCGATTGGGGACCGCGGTAGCGGAGATCGGGCGCGCTTTCGGCATGCAGACCATCGCCTGGAGCAAGAACCTGACACCCGCGGACGCGCAGGCGAAAGGAACGACATACGTTTCGCGAGACGAATTGTTCACGCGCTCCGATGTATTGAGTATTCACGTAGTACTCAGTGAGCGCACTCGAGGCCTCGTCGGTGAGCGCGAACTGGGCCTCATGAAGTCGACGGCGATTTTGGTGAATACCTCGCGCGGGCCCGTGGTGGACGAGGCGGCGCTGCTCAGGGCGTTGGTCGAGAAGAGGATCGGTTCAGCGGCGCTGGATGTCTTCGATCACGAACCCCTGCCGGCCGATCACCCTCTACGTTCACTGAGCAACGCTGTGGTGACACCTCACATCGGCTACGTAAGTCGGGATCTGTATGAGGTCTTCTATCGGGACGCGGTCGAGGACATCGCCGCATGGAATGCCGGGACGCCTGTTCGCATGCTGTCTTGACGGTGGGCAATGTGCTCCCGATGCGCAATGTGCTCCTGGAAAGCACCGTCGCCTGCAATCCGCTCCGCTCCGTCCGTCTGCGGATCACATCGCCTGCAAGGTAGACGCACACGACCTGCAGTGGGTGCCGGCCGCCCTCCGCCCGTACGGCGACAGGCGTCTGGGCGACGCAGCGGGCCCGCCGGTAGTGCTGCCCGTATGAGCGCATGGCGCGAGTCTCTGGCTCGCAGAACGACGCGCCACGGACTGCGGTCATCGCCGGACGTCGCCTGCAAGCACCGCGACTACTCCTTGCCTTGATCGCGCATGAGGTCACGTGGGTTGTTGGGCACGCGACTACGCACAGCACGGGATGTCGGGGGTGAGTCTGCCGAGCGACGGTTTTGTACGGAGTGGTTTCACCAGTGAACGAGCTGTCCGCGGCGTGGGGTCGGGGCCAGAACCGGCGGCGGGGTCTTGTCCGCGGTTCCTCATGCCCAGGAGGTACCGCATGGGTGGCCTGGCCCCTGCGCACTGCTCTCCTGGCCAATCCAGTGACTCGTGGTCACCAACCGCGCCGGAACTACGCGCCCCACATGATGCGGTGCCGTTTCTGATGCGAAACCCTGGGTTGAGTCCCCGGTTGCTCGTCAGCCGGCGAGCGCCGCCGGTGTTCGGGCTGTGTTGGTCGCGCGGCTGTCTCCTTGGAAGGGGCGCTACTGGCTTGCGGAGTTCAGAGACAAGCTGCCGACCGCCTATCCATCTATTGGCTGGATGTTCCAGATACGGGGCCCGCGGTTCTATCGGCACGGCGACAACCAACGAAAGCGAGGTGTCCGGCCATGGAGGTCAAAGGATCGGTCGCGCTGGTGACCGGCGCGAACAGGGGTATCGGACTGGCGTTCACCCGTGCTCTGCTCGCCCGAGGCGCAGCCAAGGTGTATGCGGGCGTCCGCGACCCCGAGAGCGTCCGGGAGCCAGGGGTCGAGACGCTGCGTCTCGATGTCACCGACGAGGACCGGATCGCGGCTGCGGCGGTGGCGGCGTCCGACGCGACCATCGTGATCAACAATGCCGGCATCCAGGCCGGGCCGAGCCTGTTGGAGGGATCTCTGGAGGGCGCGCGGCGCGAGCTGGAGGTGAACTACCTGGGCACCTGGGCGGTCTCGCGGGCCTTCGCTCCGGTGCTCGCGGCCAACGGCGGCGGAGCTCTGGTGAACATCCTGTCGGTGGCGTCGTGGCGGGTGAACAAGCGGTGGCCCAGTTATGCGGCGTCGAAGGCTGCTGAGTGGTCGCTGACCAATGCGTTGCGCGTTGGTCTGCGGCAGCAGGGGACACTGGTCGTCAGGGTGCATGTGGGTCCTGTGGACACCGACGCCACCGTGGGTCTCGACGTGCCGAAAGTGCCGACTGCGGAGGTGGCGACGCAGACCATCGACGCGATCAGCCACGACGTGCCCGAGGTGTTGGTCGATGAGGTCTCCCGCCGGGTGCGCGCGGCGTTGTCCGGCCCTGTGGAGCTCCTGGATCCGGCGCCGTGAACGGCGACGGCGGGATGACCCAAGGCCATCCGACACCAAGGGAGAGGTGGAATGGACACTGACTTCGATGTCGTCGTCCTCGGTGCGGGCCCCGGCGGATATGTGGCTGCCATCCGCTCCGCGCAGCTGGGGCTTCGTACGGCCATCGTGGAGGGCCGTTTCTGGGGCGGGGTGTGCCTGAACATCGGCTGTATTCCGGCCAAGGCACTGCTGCGCAACGCCGAGGTCGCACAGTTGATCCTGCACGACGCGGAGAAGTTCGGCGTAAAGGTCAGCGGGGAGGTGAGCCTGGATTACCACAGCGCCTACGAGCGGAGCCGGGTGGTGGCCGACGGCCGCGCGAAGGGCGTCGGCTATCTCATGCGCAAGAACAGGATCGCCCAGTTCGAGGGCCGGGGCGCCCTTATCGATCCGCACACGATGCAAGTGCGCCTGCGCGACGGCGAGGCGACGCTCTCCTTCCGCTCTTGCATCATCGCCACCGGTGCGACCGTGAAGCTGCTGCCCGGCACGACATTGGGCAAGCGCGTCGTGACGTTCGAAGAACAGATCCTCTCCGACAGCCTTCCGTCGAGCCTGATCATCGCCGGAGCAGGCGCCGTCGGCGTCGAGTTCGCCTATCTACTGCGGTCCTACGGTGTCGAGGTGACGCTGGTCGAGTTCCTCGGCCGGATCGCACCGCTGGAGGACGAGGAGGTGTCAGCTGAGCTCACCAAGCGGTTCAGGCGACAGGGAATCCGCGTCTTGACCTCCGCCCGCGTCGAGTCGATCGAAGAGGCCGCGGACACTGTCCGTGTAGTGGTCCGGCAGGGCGACGAACAACAGGTCCTGGAGGCAGAGAGGGTCCTGCAAGCCACGGGTTTCCAGCCGCGTACGGCCGGCTATGGGCTGGCCTCCGCGGGGGTACGGCTGACCGACCGCGGTGCAATCGACGTGGACGGCCATGGCCGCACCAGCCAGCCGCACATCTACGCCATCGGCGATGTCACCGCGAAGTTGATGCTGGCTCACGCCGCCGAGGCGATGGGTGTCATCGCCGCGGAGAGCATCGCCGGTGTGGAGACGATGGAGCTCGACTACCGGATGGTTCCCCGCGCGACCTTCTGTCAGCCCCAGATCGCCAGCTTCGGCTGGACGGAGAGCGAGGCCCGTGCCGAGGGATTCGACGTCCGGGTGGCGAAGTTCCCGTTCACGGCCAACGCCAAGGCACACGGGTTCGGCGACACGGTCGGTTTCGTGAAACTGGTGAGTGACGCGCGCTACGGCGAACTGCTCGGCGCCCATCTGATCGGCCCGGACGTGACCGAACTGCTCCCGGAGCTGACCCTCGCTCAGAAATGGGACCTCACGGTGACCGAGCTCATCAGGAACGTCCACGCACATCCGACTCTGAGTGAGGCGGTTCAGGACGCCCTCCACGGCCTCGCCGGCCACATGATCAACCTTTGAACTTACGGTACTTGCCTGCCCGCCGGGCAAGGATGACGACCACCCATGGTGTCGCTTTCCTGTGCCGGCTACTGAAGGCGGCCCGCTCCACTTTCCACGCCTGGCTCACCTCGCCCCAGTCGTACGCGAGCGGGGCGTCCAGGGCCCCATCGCCGCAGGCGACCCTCGCTGACGCGGCCGGACAAGAAGGCGAGGCCGGCCCCGGACTTGACCGGCCGCGACTTCCACACCGACCGCCCCGGCACGAAGCTGGTCGGCGACATCACGTTTCTCCCGACCGACGAGGGCCGGCTCCAACTCGCCTGCTGGCCGGCCCTGGCCACCCGCGAGGTCGTCGGCTACGCGCCGGCAACCACCACCGCGCCATCCTCGTCCATCGAGACGTTCTATGACCGCCGCCGCCTGCGCAAGCACAAGGTCCGCGGCTACCTCACCCCAGCTGAGACCAGGCAGCGGCACCAACACGCCCTCGCGACATGGAGATCGAGCGGCCAGGATCACGGGGAAACTTCACGACAGAGGCAAGCTCAGCGCTGAGGGGACTGGGTGAGGGTAGCTCTGAGCTGCCTGGTGGGCTCGTCAGCGACGACTTCGGTCCGGCCGTCGGCAATCGCTTGCATGCCGTCGGCCATACCGCCGGCGCTTCGCCACGCGGCTCAGCCCGGCGAGCAGTGAATGGCGATCCTCACCCGTTTCCGCGGACGACTTCGCATCCGCCTTCACCGGCGACGTCGAACTCACCCTGTCGACCACCGACAGCGCCTTCGTGGGGCCGCAGGCACTACAGGTGGCTGTGAGCGTCGTGGACGGCGGCGCGCCCGGCTTCCAGTGCGGTTTCGAGGAGGTCGCCCTGGCGGGCCAGGCGGCCGACCGGCGGTGTGCCCGGGGCGGGGCGGATCGAGACGATCGTCGGGTGGTGGGCCAGGGAGGCGTCGTCTTCGGCCAGACGCGCCTCGCGGTCGAGGAACACCCTGCGCAAGGCCGCAGACTCACGGCGCAGCAAAGTCTTGGCGATGACCGGGGCGGAGCGAGAAGGGCGCGCCACGTCGATCGCACGCCGGGATCGCAGCACCATGACATGGGTCGCGCCCTGGGCCAGCGCGGTTCGGTAGGGCACGGATTCGGAGACGCCCGCGTCGTAGAACCGGCGCCCGCGCAGCATCACGGGGTCGCCCGCCAGGAGCGGCAGGGCGGCGCTGGCCCGCAGCGCCAGGCGCAACTCCGCGGCGTCGCCGACGAAGGGCCGCAGGTCGGTGGACTCCCCGGTGGCGGCGTCGGTGGCCAGCGGGTGGTACTCGATATCGCTGGCCAGGATCGAGGCGAAGTCCATCGGCGCGCAGTCCTGGTCGCCGTAGCGGTAGAGCACCTCGTAGAAGGCGTACAGGTCTACGAGCGGCCGCCCGCGCAGAGGGTTCGAGTGCCGGATCGCCGTTCTGGCGTAGCGGGGATGCGCCCAGAAGCGCAGCGACTGCGGGCTGCTGCTCAGCAGCCACGCTCCGGACGCGGCGCCGGCGGAGGCGCCGTAGACGGCGTCGAAGCCGTTGGTCAGGCCGAGTTCGTGCAGCGCCAGGGCCATCCCGCCGGCGATGATGCCGCGCATCCCGCCGCCCTCGATGGCCAGCGCCACGCGGTGCCCGTCGGCGCGTACGCCGGGCCGGCTGTCGGCCTGTGCGCGCTCGGTGAGCACGCGCCAGACCGGGTGCGGCCCCTCGGGATCTGTCTCCGCAGCAGGTATGGCGGTCGTCGTCATCGTGGTCACGGCTCCAGGGAACTGCTCGGGGGCGGGATCTGCGCACAGGATCGGGGACGGCGCGGTGTGGGCGCCGCCCCGGTGTTGCTCGGCTGCTACTGGCCGTTCTTGCGGGCGATGGCGGCCATGGCCGAGTGCCACAGTATGCGGCGGTTCTCCCAGCCGGGGTAGAGATCGACCATCCGAACGACGATCTCGGCGGTGGTGGTTTCCTCGGCGAACGTCTGGGTGGTGGTTGCGGAGTTCATGGTTTGCGTCCTTCTCCGCAGTTGTTATCGAGGCCGACTTGGGCTCTGAGTGATCAGTGCGCAAGCTGCGGGTAGAGCGCGCCGAGGTCGCCGGACAAGCCGGCCTTGACCTGGCGGGTCACCTCGTCGGCCAGCACCTCATAAGCGTCGGTTTCGACGCCGTCCAGGGCCAGCGCGGCGACGCTTGCGGGGGAAGACTTGGGGGCGTCGATGTGGGCGGCCAGGTCAGTGTCGACGTAGCCGACGTGCAGTCCGGTCACGTTGATGCCGCGGGGCTTGAGGTCCAGGCGCAGCGAGTTGGTCTGGGACCAGAACGCGGCCTTGGACGCGCTGTAGGAGCCGCCGAGGGCGATCCAGGACACGACCGAGTGCACATTGAGCAGGTGGCCGCCGCCGTTGGCCTCGATGATCGGGACAAAGGCCCTGGTGGTGAGCAGCGGTCCGTAGAAGTTGGTCTCGAACTCGCGGCGCACGTCCTCGATCGGCGACGTCAAGTAGGAGGCGGCGACGGCCGCGCCCGCGTTGTTGATCAGGATCGTGACGTCCGGCGCGGCCGCCGCGGCGGCGGCCACCGAGGCCGGGTCGGTGACCTCAAGGGCCAGCGCGACGGCGTCGGGGTGGGTGACGGTCCTCGGGTCGCGGGCGGTGGCGTACACCTTCTTGGCGCCCCGCGTGTACAGGTCTTCGACCAGTGCCTTGCCGATACCCCTGCTGCCCCCGGTGACCAGGACGGTCGAGCCTGCGATTGCGGTCATGCGCCTTCTCCTCAAACGATGGAAACCGATCGGTTTCAGGTCACCGTAAACTGATCGGTTTCCACAGGCAAGTCGCCGACGTTCCCTGGCCGGCATGAACGTGATTTCCCCCGCCTCGAGTCTGGAACGCGCGGCGCTGGCCTACTGGGAGGCTCTGATCCCGCGCGAGGACGACCGCCCGCCACACGCCCGCATCCTGCACATCTTCGAGCAGTTGGAGTCGCTGTCGCGCTCACCGGCCTACCGGGGCCGCCCGCTGGTGGCCACCGCGGTCGAGCTCAAGGACCCCGAGCACCCGGCCGGCGTGGTGACGCGACGCTTCAAGGACATGCTCACCAACTAGTTCCATCTGGAGGCCCGGCGCGCCGGCCTGGCGGTCACCAGCGCGACCACACTGCTGGACGCGGCCGGCCTCCGACAAGAGCCTGTTTGCTTCCTGCGACCGTGACCACTCGGATGTCCCGAAACTTACGGGCAATGGCACTGAAAACGGTCGTTGATCAACGTGACTCCGACGAGAATCGACCACAACGGCGGCTACTCGCAGAGACAGAAAGCTCTTATGCGCACCGTCGAAGACAGGAACAAGGCAATCGTCCGTGAAGCCTTCGACGCTCTTTTCAACGAGCGGGAGTACGCCGCTGCCGAGCGGTTCTGGTCCCCCGACTACATCCAGCACAGCGCTCACATCCCGTCCGGCCGGGGGGCTCTTCGATCTGGTCTAGAGCCTCCCGGCAGAGCTGAAGCACGATCCCTGAGCGGCCTGCCGATGTACGGAGACAACTTCCCCGAGGAGTGCTGAAGATGAGTACCTATCGAGTCGCGCAGGTGACCGCCCCGAACGGCATCTTCGAACTCGCCGAGCGAGAGGTGCCACAGCCGGGTTCCGGGCAGGTCAGGATCGCCCTGGAGGCATGCGGTGTCTGTCACACCGACGCGGCTTTCGTGAGCGGCGGGCTACCGGGCGTGTCGTTCCCCGAAGTACCCGGGCACGAGATTGCCGGGCACATCGAGGAACTGGGCGAAGGCGCTCAGGACCACGGCTGGCAGGTCGGCGACCGGGTCGGGGTCGGCTGGTTCGGTGGCAGCTGCGGCCACTGCAAATCCTGCCGCGAGGGCGACTTCATCGTCTGCCGGAACCTGAAAGTCCCCGGATGGGCGTACGACGGAGGATTCGCTGAGAAGGTGATCGCGCCCGTCGACGCCCTGGCCCGCATCCCCGACGCGGTGTCGGCGAGCGACGCCGGCCCGATGGCCTGCGCGGGCGTGACCGTCTTCAACGGGCTGCGGCGCAGCGCCGCCCGGCCCGGCGATCTGATCGCGGTGCTCGGTCTCGGCGGCCTCGGACACCTCGGGGTGCAGTACGCGATCGCGATGGGCTTCGAGACCGTGGCTGTCGCACGCGGCGCCGAGAAGGCCGACTTCGCCAAACAGCTCGGCGCCCATCACTACATCGACAGCACCTCCGGCGCTCCGGTCGCCGAAGCCCTCCAGTCCCTCGGCGGCGCCAAGGTCGTCCTGGCCACCGCCGGGAACTCCGAGGCCATCACGGCCACCGTGGACGGCCTGGCCCCCCGCGGGGAGCTCGTGGTCATCGGCGCGGACACCGCGCCGCTGGGCGTCAACCCGGCCCAGCTGCTCATGGGCGCCTACATCGTCCGCGGCCACCCGGCCGGCACCTCGCAGGACGTCGAGGACACCATGGCGTTCAGCGCCCTGCACGGCATCCGACCGATAACCGAGACCCTGCCACTGGACCGTGCGGACGAGGCGTTCCAGAAGATGCTCGTCGGCAAGGCCCGCTTCCGGATGGTGCTCACGGTCGGCTGACACCCGTCAGCCACGGCTCTCCAGTCGGCCTGCCTCGGCCGAGTTCGTCGCTTCCGAGGCCACCCGGCCGAGGCCGGTTCCGGCAGCCCCTGCCCTGGTCCGGCTGTCCGGGCTTCGTACTGCTGGCCGTGGGACCCGCCGGGCCCCGCCTTCAGAAGGCTGGGTTCGTGTCGGCAGCCGCTCGGTTTCCGCTGCCGCAGTCGTCTGCGGGAGCTCCGGGGCGGAGTTGAGGGCTATGGCCCCTCCGGCAGACGGGTGGGACTGTGTGGCAGTGGGCGCTGGGTGACCGACTGTCTGGTCGCCGGCGTATGCGTAACCGGTCAGGAAGACACCCGGTTGCCGTTCTGATCCATGCAATCGGTCTTGCCGCTGGAGTGCCGACGGGTTCGGTGAAGGTGGACCACCTGGACCTAGGTTCAGCAAGGCGCGCGCCGGGGGCCCGCAAGGGCATCAAGGGCGCGACGCTGGGTGTGAACCGGGATGGCGGCGCCGCTGCCGCACCGCCCTGACCAGTCCGGACGCCACCTGAGCGACGGCCGGACTGGTCAGGCAACCACACGGCCGTCAACGACCGTGTGGTCCTCAAATCCCATGAACGTGATCGGGGGCCTGACTGCCGCAGGCCCTTAGGTCTGTGACCGCACAGGGCCCTCGATCACCTTCCACTCGCTGTCACGCCATTTCACCCGTCTGCCGGACGGGTGGCACGGAAAGGAAATCCCTGATGACCGCATTCAAGCCCATGCCCGACTTCGCCCTGGGTCCGGACATCCCGGAGTCCGGGTTCGTCGTGACCGATCTGGGCGGCGGCGCCTACGGCGTCACCCAGGGCATGGTCAACACAATGTTCCTGGAGACCAAGAACGGGGTCGTCCTGGTGGACGCTCCTCCGGCCCTGGGAGGCGACAATCTGCTGGCGGCGATCGAGTCGGTCACCCCGAAACCGCTCACACACCTGATCTACAGCCACTCGCACGCCGACCACATCGGTGCGGCTCACCAGCTCAACCGGGACGGCCTGCAGATCATCGGCCACGAGCTCACCGGCCGGTTCATCAAGGAGGCGCACGACGACCGACGTCCGCTGCCGAACATGACCTTCAACGGTCCCCACAAGACGCTGGACATCGACGGGACCCGGTTCACCCTGGACTACACGGGCGACTGGCACCAGGCGGGCAACCTGTTCATCCACGTCCCGGAACTGAGGACCATGGCGGCGATCGACAGCTTCTCCGTCAAGAACCCGCCGTTCTTCCGCCTCGTCTTCTCCGCCCACGTGCCCGCCTACTTCGAAGCCATGGACCAGCTGCTGGAGTACGACTTCGACACCATCGTGAGCGGTCACATGTCCCTGTACGGCACGCCCCAGGACGTGGCGACGAACCGTGACTACATCAACGACCTGCGCAAGTCCGCGGCCGAGGCGCTGCAGACGGTCGACCTGAAGCAGGCCGCGGCCGCCCACAAGGTGCCGGCGAACAACAAGCAGGCCGAACTGAAGGTCTGGATGGACGCGGTCGTCGCCCGCGCAGCCGAGCTGATGCCGAACTATGACAAGCGCCTGGGAGGGACCGACATCTTCCTCGCCGACAACCTCAACGCCGTCGCATGGAGCCTCTTCATCGACTGAGACGAGCGCCCTGCAGTGAGGGGGCGTGGCGCTTGTAGCCGCACAGGACCGCGGCAGGTCTGGGACCGGGTCGTCGCCGGGGCGTGATGGGGACCAGGCCTGCGGCCAGGATCGCTGGCTCGATCACCTGCCCTCGGAACCGTCCGTCGCCCGCTCCCTCCTACTGGCCCTCGCGTCGGGCGTACTCGGGACGCCCCTGAATACGAGGGCCGAGCCCGCCACCCGTTCGGACGAAGCGCCATACACAGCCCAACGTGCGATCACCACATACAACATCGTCTGACAGACCATCTCATCAGGACCGTTCGCCCCGGTCTGGGGCACGAGAAGGAGGGAACGCCGCATGAAGCAATCGACCAGGGTGGACTTGTTGGCGCAGAGCATCGATCTGGCTCTTGGCGTGGTCAGCGGTGTGTCGGTGGACCAGTACCAGGATCCAACCCCATGTTCGGAATTCACGGTGAGAGACCTTGTGAATCACATCGCCATAATGCTCTTGATGACGAGGGATGCGGGCACCCGGGCGGCACCGGATCCCAGCCTGCTGACTGCCGACCCGATGCCTTTTCTCGCCGGACGAGCGGAGTCCGACTGGGCTGGGCTGATGGCTGAAAAGGCGGATCCGGCAGTGAGTGCCTGGTCCGCGCCGACTGCGTGGGCAGGAGAGGCGAGCGTCGGCGGACCGCCCATGGCGGCCACCGCGCTCGGCGAGATCCTCATCGCCGAATTCGCCATCCATGCCTGGGACATGGCAGTAGCCACCGGGCAGCCCATCAACATCCCCGCATCCTTGGCCAGTGCCGCGTTCGACACCTACACACGTGAGGCGCCCCGCATGCGCGGCCTGGGCCTTCTCGCCGACGAGGTGCCACAAGAGACCCACGCACCCCCTTTCGACCGCGCGCTGAGCCTGACCGGCAGGGATCCCCGATGGACCCGACCCACGCGATAGTTCTGCAACTGCCTCCGGTGTGACGAGCAAGACTGATCGCCGGTGGTGTGGGGAATGCCATGCATCAGGTGTGATTTCACGTAGGAGTCACGCCTGATGTCTGCCCAACGAGCCGCTGGAGGAATTGGCCGCGCTCGACGCGCAGCATCACACGCCGACCAACACATGGCCCCGCCGCGGCATCGAGTATGTCCCGCGAGAGGGTGGCGTCGTCGCTGGCTCAGGCGAAAAGGACGGCGCCGCCAAGCGTGGACAGCTCAGCGAGCGCGGTACCCCTCATTCAGGGTCTCGTCGAGCTGCTGAAACCTTCGACGAGGTCGCGCGGGCAACGGTGAAGGGTGCGTACAGAGCGGCCGGGCTCGGCCGTTCATGGCCACGGCCTGCTCACCGAACACCGGTCAGATCTGCCGGTCGTTCCCCCGGCTACCTTCTTCCGAGACGTCACCAACAACATGCGGATCACCCTCGAAGACAACTTCGGTCCGGTCCTCGCCGTCATCCCCTACGAGGACGACGAGGAGGCGATCGCCATCGCCAACGATTCCGAGTACGGACTCGATCGATTCCACCCGGTTCAGCCCCAACGCGCGGGTGTGGATGAGGACTTCACCCGCACCGGAACCGGGGCGGTGATCTCCTCAAGCCGCAGGACCTCGGGGCCACCGGTCTCATGAAAACGGACGGCGCGGCTCATGACGCGATGTTCCGGGGCGCCGTGCCGTGCCCGGAGGGGGAGGATGCCTCTGCGTCTGTCGGGGTGCTCCAGCTGGCGAGCAGCCGGAGCGTCTCCGCGGAGGCGGAGCCGGGTTCGGCGGTGTAGAGGCAGATGGTCTGGTCGGGATCGGCGGGAAGGGCCAGCGTTTCGTAGGAAAGCGTGAGTTCGCCGACCACGGGGTGATGGAGGCGCTGGGTGCCGTGGGCACACTGGTCCACGCGGTGGCTTGCCCACCAGGTGTGGAACTGGGGCACCTTGATGGACAGCTCCCCGACCAGCTCGTTCAGCTGGGGGTCGTCGGGGTGGCGGCCGGCCGCCAGGCGCAGGCTGGCGACGAACGTCTCGGCGACTTTGTCCCAGTCCCTGTACAGATCGCGGGCGGCAGGGTGGAGCAGGACGAAGCGGGCGAGATTGCGCTCGCGGTACGGCAGCGTGTCGAAGTCGGTGATCAGCACGTGGGCGAGGTGATTGCCCGCCAGGACGTCGCTGCGGTGGTTGATGACGAGGGCCGGAGAGACGTTGTCCAGAACGTCCAGCATGCGGTGGACCGCCGGCCGCACCCGCGGCACGCGGGCCGGACGGTGCCGGCCCGGACCGGGTGTCTTGGGCCGGGCGAGCTCGAAGAGATAGCCGCGTTCGAGGTCGTCCAGGCGCAGAGCGCTGGCCACAGCCTCCAGCACCGTCTCCGAGACGTGGGGGTGCCGGCCCTGTTCGAGGCGGGCATAGTAGTCCGTACTCACCCCGGCCAGGTGCGCGACCTCCTCGCGGCGCAGCCCCGGCACCCGGCGCGCGCCGCCGCTGAAGCCCACCCCCGCGTCCTCGGGGCGCAGACGCGCCCGTCGCGAGCGCAGGAAGTCACCCAGTTCGCCGTTCTGTTTCATGTATCCAGTGTGAGCACCGCAGCGCCGTGACGGGGTCGGTGAAGGTGGACCACCTGGACCTAGGTTCAGCAAGGCGCGTGCACGGGGTCCGCAAGGGCATGAAGGGCGCGAAGCTGGATGTGAACCGGGACGGCAGCGCCGCCTCACCAGCGATGTACGGCTGGAGCGGAGCCCTCACCTGCGTGCAGTAACCGTAGGGAGCGAGCGGAAGCCATCTGGTTCGTCCTTCGACCACCTTACGGAGCAGCTGGATCATGCCGTTCGTCATCTATGTCCTCGGGCTGGGCATCTTCGCTCAGGGCACCTCGGAGTTCATGCTCTCCGGGGTGCTGCCCTCCGTCGCCCACGATCTCGACGTCCCCCTCTCCTCCGCCGGACTGCTGGTGTCCGCCTTCGCCATCGGCATGTTCACCGGAGCACCCCTGCTGGGCCTGGCCACCCTGAAGATGCCGCGCCGCGCCGCGCTGATCGGCTTCCAGCTCGTCTTCATCGCCGCCCATGTCGCCGCCGCACTCGTCCCGAACTTCGGGTTCCTGCTGGCCATGCGCGTGGTGTCGGCCATGGCGTATGCCGGGTTCTGGGCCGTGGCCTCGGTCGCGGCCATCTCACTCGTGGACGCCACCCAAGCGCGGCCGGGCCATATCGGTGGTCGTCTCAGGGCTGAGCGTAGCCACCATCATCGGCGTCCCGGCCAGCACCCTGCTGGCCCAGCACGCCGGATGGCAGGCGGCCTTCTGGGCCGTGGCCCTGATCACCGCGCTCTCCGCGGTCGCACTGCTGATCGTCCTGCCCGGCGGCCGTGACACCACGGCGGCACAGCCCCACCTGGGCACGGAACTGCGCTCGCTGAGGGTGCCGCGGCTGTGGGTCGCCTACGCCACCACCGCACTGTCCGTAGCCGCCAACTTCGCGATCTTCGCCTACCTCGGCGCCCTCCTCAAGGACGTCACCGGCATCAGCGATGGCCTCATACCCCTCGTGCTGGGACTCTACGGAGTCGGCGCGCTGGCCGGCCTGACCATCGGAGGACGCAACGCCGACCGCGCCCCCTTCACCGTCCTGCTCGCCGGCATGGGCTCCTTCGCCGCGGTCGCGGTCGTACTCGCCGTCACCGCGAACAGCGCATGGGCGGCGATCCCGCTCGTGGTGCTGCTGGGCGCGGCCGAATTCTCCGTCACCCCCGCCGTCAATGCCAGGGTGTTCTCCATCCTGGGCGAGACCAGAACGCTGGGCGGCGCCGTGAACATCGCCGCCTTCAACATCGGCATCGCCGCCGCCCCCATAGTCTCCGGTCTCGTCATCAACACGGGACTGGGACTGGCGGGCACAGCCTGGATCGGCGCAGCCTTCGCCGTAACGGCCATGGGCAGCACTCTGCTGGACCGCCACCTCACCCGGCGCCACCAGAGCGTCACACTCGAAGCCGGATTGCTCACGGCCACCCTCAACCGGCAGCGGGCCACTGCCGCCACCCACTGATGCCCCACGACCACGGCCCACGACCCACAAGGCATGTGCTTGGCCCGGCGCTCATGACGCGGCGCGAGCCCATCCGCCCTTGATGGCCGGCGTCGCGCTGAGGCGGCCGCGATATCGAAGGCGTTAGGCACGGTCTTCCGGCGGCTGGACCAGCAGCTGGTGAGCGGGCCTGGCACTTGCCACTGGGATTCAGGGACATGATCGCCTGTAGCTGCCGTTCAATGACCTCGCTGTCTCGACCGGCCCGACGTCGGTCAGCACGGTCTTGGACCGCGTGCCGTTGCGGAAGTTGCCGCCATACTTCCTGGCTTCCACCCCAGCAGGCCGGGCGCTTCGACCGGCGTCAGACCTCCGCACGAGGTGGCTCTGCCCTCGGGATCAGGGCCACGGCGGATCGCGCCGCCTGCTCGAGCGTCGTGGCGTCGACGTCCGCCTTGGCAATGGAATCGATGCCCCTGACGACGCTCAGCAGCAGATACCCCAGAGCCGAGGAGTCGACATGGTCGGCCGCTTCCCCTGCGTCCTGGGCGTCGCGAATCGCGCCCGCGAGGACGCCGGCGAGATCGTCGAACGCGCGGCGGGCCGTCTGTGCCACCTCCTCGTCCTGACCGGCACGGTCCGCGGTGACCTTGGTGAGGAAGCATCCACGGTGGGGCGACTCGCCGGCGAAGGCGCCGGCGAGGGAGACGAGGTAGTGCTCGAGTCGCGCCATCGGTGAGGGAAGCACCGCTTTCGGGCCGCCCTGCAGCTGCTCGCGGGCCTGGGGCGACGAGGTCCCGGCAGTAGTCGGAGAAGACACGCACGTACAGGTCGTGCTTGTTGCCGAACGCCTTGTAGATGCTGCCCTTGCCCAGCCCAGTTGCTTCCATGAGGTCATAGGTGGACGTGCCGGCAAATCCAGTCGTCCAGAACTGGTCGCGTACGACATTCAGTGCCCCAACACCACCTGCATGAACTTCATGGGATACCTAGACTCAATTTTTTACTTGAATACCAATGGAGGCTTGGTCTACTTTAGAGACCACCACGGATCGTTCGACTTACCAAGGAGTCCCAGATGTCCCAGGTTGCTGCCCCCCAGCCGCGCGTAGTTGTCGCCTTCCACTCCGGATACGGACACACCGCCGTCCTCGCCGAGGCCGTCCAGCGCGGTGCTGAGAAGGCCGGCGCACACGTGACGTTCGTCGCGGTGGACGCCATCACCGACGAGCAGTGGCACGAGCTGGACACGGCTGACGCAGTGATCTTCGGGGCGCCGACCTACATGGGCGGCGCATCCGCGGGCTTCCACGCGTTCGCCGAGGCCAGTAGCGGCAGGTACCTCAACGGCACCTGGGCGGACAAGATCGCCGCCGGCTTCACCAACTCTGCCTCCAAGAGTGGGGACAAGCTCAACACCCTGAACTTCCTGGCCGCCTTCGCCGCCCAGCACCACATGATCTGGGTGGGCCTGGGACTGGCCCCGGGCTGGAACGCCCTCCAAGCCAGCGAATCCGACCTCAACCGGCTCGGCTTCTGGGTCGGTGCGGGAGCCCAGACCCCTCAGGACGGTGGCATCGAGACGGTGCACGAAGCCGACATCGCCACCGCCGAACACCTCGGGGCGCGGGTCACCGCACAGGCCGCAGCCCTCACCGTCGGCCGGGCCGCCCTGGCCGAAGTCACTGTCTGACCGGCCCATCCCGGTACCCCAATTCCCGGCACTCCAGGGGCCTTCGGGCGAAAAGCCCTTCCCTTACCAGGACCGCGAGGATCCTCACGGTCCGTGCCATGAAGAACGACTAGGAGCACGACCATGCCTCTGCACGGTGAGTACGAGCCGAGCGCCACCTCGTGGGTGCGCGACCAGGTCGCGCAGTACGAGGCCTCCGACGGCGCGGAAGGCGGGACCTTCCTGGACCTGCCGGTCATCATCCTGACCACCAAGGGCGTGAAGTCCGGAAGGATCCGCAAGATGCCCCTGATGCGGGTCGAGCACAACGGCTCCTACGCGGTGGCCGCGTCCAACGGAGGCGCCGACACGCACCCTTCCTGGTACCGGAACGTCGTCGCCCATCCCCTTGTCGAGGTGCAGGACCGAGCGGTCAAGCAGGACATGATCGCCCGCGAGCTCCACGGCGAGGAGAAGACCGAATGGTGGAAGCGCGCGGACGCCGCCTACCCACCCTTCGTCGAGTACCGGGCCGGAACCGACCGCGACATCCCGCTCTTCGTCCTCGAACCGGTCACAGACAAACACTGACCGACCGTCACCCGGGTGGGGCCTACCGAACGGCACCGCTCCACCCGGACACCCGCGGACCCACGACGGCGACACGACGATGTCGCCCTCCCCCGCCGGCCCCACACCGTCAAGGCGGGCTTCTCCTGGCGCGAACGCCCGACCACCTACCCCACTACATCCACCGGGACGAATCGCAGCCGGGTGACAGCCGCACTCCACCGCCTGTCCTCAGTCCGACTGACAGTCCCTCAAGTCGAGGGCATCGACACCGATGTCACGCTCCTCGACGAGGAGCCTCGCCGACACCGTGCAGGCACTGAACGCCCAGCACGTGGAGGCCTCGTGGCCGGCCTCACCTCGGTGGTCAACCGCCACTGGACAGCGCACGCAAGCCTTCACACCATCGACGTCCAAGGCAACGCACGCCGCGTTACGGCGGTGAACCGCGGCTTCACCACCCGCCCGGCCCCGCGCTATACGGCGCAACAGCCCGCACAGTCCGGTCCCGGCCACTCACCGCCGCAGTCGGCTCACGCCCCCTGGTCGGAGGCGTGGCGCTTGTCGTAGGCGACGCGGGCCTCGTGCACGCGCGCGGCCCGCTTCTCGGTCCAGGAACACAGGGCCCGGGTCTCCTCGGCGATCTCACTGCCGAGGTCGGTCAGCCCGTACAGCACCAAAGGCGGCAAGACCTCAGGGTCGACGCTGCGCAGGACCAGGCCGTCACGTTCCAGCGTCCGCAGGGTCTGCGACAGCATCTTCCGGCTGATCCCACCCAGAGACCGCTGCAGCTCCGAGTACCGCTGGGCACCGCGCTCCCGCAGGCTCGCCAGCATCAGCAGGGCCCACTTGTCGGCCAGGTCCACAAAGACATCACGACTGGGACAGGCCGCATCGAGGATGTCCATCGGCCGGTCCGAGTCGATGGTCACTGACCGCTCCTGCTCTACCATGACCGCATTCTATACCAGGAAACCAAGGCTCCTCATACTCTCTTCTGGAGTCAAGGTCTCCAGTGAGCTCTAGCCGGGTGGCGGCCCTCTCGGCCAGTTCGGACCGCGCGGCCGCCACCGTCGGGGATACGGTCGGCCGAGCGCTCGTCCCCACGTGCATCAGCTCGCCAAAGCCGGTCATTCTGCGCCCAACCCGGGCGTTCTGGCGTCGGAGCAGACCACCCTCACGAAAGCCGGAATCTTCGACATCCCACCCATTCGGATAGGTTTGTCTATAACTTTCCTTGCCGGATCACAGGTGGGAGACGATGTCAGGCAAGAGCAGGTGTACCCAGCAGCCGCAGGCGGCGGAAGGCGCCTCCTCCGGCGCCCCGGCACATGCTCCCCACTCCCCCTTGCCGCCCGCACACAGTGCGGATTTGAACGCTTACGACACGCTAAGGCTCGGACTGAACCGCGCGGTGGCAGTGGCTCAGGCCATGGGCGGCATGGTGCACCTCGGGCCCCTGAGGAGCAGCGGCCTGTACTTGGCGGTGGAAAGCAACGTCGACGGGCCAGGAACGCAACGCTGGGAAGAGATCGACCGCCGCTCGCCGGAGGCTCCCGCATACGCGGTACGCATCAACGCCCCGGCATGGACAGCGCCGACGAGCCCCGAATCGGCCGCGTGCCTGCCTGGCGTGCCCTCAGGAGCCGGACTGCTCTCGGTTCCGGTACCGGTACCGGCCTCGGACGAGCCCCTCGGCGTACTGTCCGTCTTCACCCGTACGCCGGAGAAGCCGGCTCTGCACCAGCAACTGACGGCCGTGGCAGGCTGGATCGCCGACTGCCTGCACGACAGTCCAGGACCTCCTCGACCTGAGGATGCGGGACGGCCGGCCGACTGCGACACCGCGGAACTCCCCGTCGGATTCTGGGGCTGGGATTTCGGTACCGGCACGGTGATCTGGGACGATGCCGCGCTCTGCATCCTGGGGATCGACGCGAAGGAATTCGACGGGCAGATCCGTACCTGGCGGCGACTGGTCCACCCGCAGGATCTCCCGCAGATGCTGGCGCGGGCCGACGAGGCCATCCGCGCCCACACGCCTTACCAGGCGGAATTTCGGGTCCGCCAGCCGGATACCGGCATGCGCCGGGTGGAGGTCCGGGGCCAGGCATCGAGTGCCGACGACGGCTCCGGCCCGCGCCTGGCCGGGATGGTGCGTGACATCACCTCGGGCCACCTGGCCAAGGAACCGGCGGAGCAAGCCCTGTCGCCTGTGCGCAACGGAATCCTGGCCGTCGACCCCTCCTGGCGGATCATCTTTGCCAATCCGGAGGCCGAGCGCCTGCTTGCCCCGTCGCGGCAGTTCCTCGGGCAGGTGCTGTGGGATGCGGTTCCGGCGCTGTGCTCGCCCAGCTTGGAGGAAGCAGGCAGGCAAGCAGCGGCCGAGGGCGGACCGACCCAGCTGGACGTACGCACGTACACCGACCGACGGCTGCATGTGCGACTGGCCCCGCTGCCGGACGGCCTGACCCTGTGCATCACCGACATCAGCAGCACCCGGCACCCGCAAGCCACCGAGGCCTCCGCCGAGGGCGCTGCCGTCGAACGTACCGCGCGCATCGTGGAGCTCACCCGAGCCCTTGCCGGCGCGGTCACCGGACATGACGTGGCCGATGTGATGGCCACCCACATGGTTCCCCTGTTCGAGGCCAAAGACGTCAGCGTCTGGACTCACGAAAACGGCCGAGCGTTTCTGATGGGCAGTGCCGGCCCCAAGGAGAGCCTCCGCCGCTTCGAAGGCGCCCGCATCGCAGAGCTTCCGGCGTCTACCCAAGCCTTCATCGAGGGCACCTTGCACTTCATCTCCTCCGCGGAGGAGTTCATCAGCCGCTTCCCAGCGCTTGCCGACCTGCCCGCTGCGAGCGGGGCCCAGGCATGGGCGATCCTGCCGCTGATCGCCTCCGGGCGCACCGTGGGCACTTCATGTGTCATCTACGAGCATCCGCACGCCTTCAGCCAGGAGGAACGCACCCTGTTCACCGCTATGAGTGGCATGGTCGCCCAGGCTTTGGAGCGCGCCCGGCTGTTCGACGCCGAGCACCGCCGGGCCCAGGAACTCCAGCGCGGTTTGCTCCCGCGGCGCCTGCCCGCCCTGTCCGCTGTGACCGCCTGCGCCCGTTACCAGCCCGCCGGCGACGGCACGTATGCCGGAGGCGACTGGTACGACGTCATCCCGCTGTCGGCCGAGCGGGTTGCTCTGGTCATCGGAGACGTCATGGGGCACGGTGTGTCCGAGGCCATCACCATGGGCCGACTGCGCACCGCGGGCCGTACGCTCGCTGATCTCGAGCAGCCTCTGGACGAGCTCTTCTTCCACCTCAACGAAATCGTCAGCGGCCTCGGGGACGGCTTTTACGCCACCTGCCTCTGCATCGTCTACGACCCGGTCAACCACATGTGCGAGGCCATCACCGCCGGCCATCCTCCGCCCGCCATCCTCCGGCCCGACGGAACCAGCTACTTCCCGGACCTGCCTGTCAATCCCCCGCTCGGCGCCGCCACCCCGCCCTTCGACACAGCCGAGTTCAGCCTGCCCGACGGCGCGATCCTCGCGCTCTACACCGACGGCCTCGTCGAATCCGGCGGACTGGACATCGCCGAAGGCATGGGCCGCCTCGCCTGCCACCTTCGCCCCGCCCACGTTCAGGTGACAGAGACCCTCGACGACCTGTGCGACCGCCTGATCACCACCCTGCTGCCCGACCAGCGCAGCCGCGATGACAGCGCACTGCTCGTGGCCCGCACCCAGGCGCTGGCTCCGGAGAACATCTCCTGCTTGCAGCTGCAAGACGACCCCACAGCCGCCGGCCAAGCCCGCGCGCATGTCCGAGCCCAGCTCGCCGTCTGGAACCTGGATGAACTGATCATGACTACCGAACTCGTCGCCAGCGAGCTCGTCGGCAATGTCGTCCGCCATGCAAGAGGACCGATCACCCTGCGGCTGCTGCGCGGCCGAACCCTCATCTGCGAAGTCGCAGACGCCAGCCCCGCGATGCCCAGAATCCGTCGAGCGGCTGACACCGACGAGAACGGCCGCGGGCTCCAGCTGATCTCCGCTGTGACCAGCCGGTGGGGCGCCCGCTACACAGGGTCCGGCAAGTGCATCTGGACCGAGCAGTCCCTGTCCACCGACCCGCTTGGTGAGCGAATCTCGTACGAGTCCGTGTGAGGCGGGCTCCCGATCCCGGTGCAGGACGTCGACCAGCCGCCTGCCCGCCGCCGGACGTGTGGCCCCCAGCAACCTGCGCGCTTGCCGGGTCAGCTGCGTGCATTGACGCGGTACTGCGCGACCAGGCCAGCGGTTGCGGCGACGAGGACGGCGACACCGTAGCCGAGGACGGTGCCCTGCAGACCGACCGGAGCGATCAGGAGTCCTGCGATGATGGCCGGCACTCCGAAGCTCAGGTAGGCGACCAGGTAGATGGATGCGAAGAGCCCTGCCCTCTGGTGGGGCTGTACGAGCGGAGCGATGGTCCGGATGGCGCCGGAGAACGAGGCACCGAAGCCCACGCCGCCGATGATGCCTCCCACCCACAGCAGAGACAGCATTCCCGTGGCGACACCGGCCTCGATCACTGCGGTTCCCAACAGCACACCCGCGCCGCCCACGAAGATGGTGCGGCGTGCTGTCAGACGGCCGAGGAAGAGGCCGGCCACGGCGGCTGCCGCGGGCTCGACGAAAGCCGTGGCACCGTTCAGGAGACCACTGTGCAGGCCCAGCAGGTCCCGGATGATGGTGGGCACGAGCCCCATGAAGAGGCCGGCCAGCATCCATGCGGCCATGTGAACGGGAATGCTCGCCAGGAACTCACCACGTGCGGCCCGGGGGATGGAGACGCGGGGAATGAGGGTGCGTGCCGCTTCGGGACGCCTGGAGACGGTCTCCGCGGAGAACGCGGCAACCCCCGTGCCGAGGACCATGATCGCCGCAAGGGCCGTGAACACGATCGCCGTCGCGTGGCTGCTGAACTGGACCGCCGCGCCGGTCAGCAGGGCGCCCAGGCCGAGCCCGCCCGCCGGAGCGATGCTGGTGATGATGGTGCCGAGCTTCTTGTGGCGTTCCGGGGCATGTTCCACGACCGAGGCGGAGAAGGCGCTCGTGGCCGCGCCGGTGGCGATGCCCTGGATCGTGCGGGCTGCGATGACCCAACCGATGTCCGGAGCGAAGACGAACATGAGCATCGCCCCGAGTTCCACAAGGAGCGAGCCGACCAGGACGGGTCGGCGTCCGATGTGGTCGGACAGCGATCCGGCGACCAGCAGTGCCGCCAGCAGGCCGAGCGCGTAGGAAGCGAAGGCAACCGTCAGCACCCAGGCGGGGAAATGCCACTGCTGCTCGAAGACGACCAGCAGCGGGGTGGGTGCGCCTGCGGCCACGTACAACGTTGCGAAGACAGCAGCCGACCCGGCGAACGCAGCGGAAGGGGGAAGCAGCCTGCGGGACCGGCCGGGCTCAGAGGCCGCGAGGCCGGGGCTGCGGTCATGCCTTGATTCGGTGAGGGACACCTCAGAGCCTCCTAAGGCCAAGCTTTGTGCATTAGCATCACTGTAAACCCGGAGGAGGCTTAACGCCAAGTGGTGTGCGTTATAGTGGGTGGATGGTTGCAGAATCGTCCCCGCGGCGGCGCACCGGAGGCCGCAGCGCCGCGGTGCTGACGTCCATCAGGAAGGCCGTCGAGGAACTGATCGCCGAACGGGGCAGTGACGCCGTCACCATCCCGATGGTCGCGGAGCGTGCGGGAGTGAATCACTCGAGCATCTACCGGCGCTGGGGCGACGCCCGGACCATGGTCAACGACCTGGCGACCTACCGGCTCGACCCGGACCGCGGCCTTCCCGACACCGGGGACCTGCGCGCCGATCTGACCACCTGGGCACAGGAGCTGATCAGCCACTACAGCGTCCCGGTGAACGCCGCCCTCCTGCGCGGCGGGGCCGCCGCAGCCGGCGAGGACGAATCGGACTGCCTGCGCGACCGCCGGACAGAAGCAGCCGGCTTCGCCGCACGCCCCGGCAGCACCTTCACCGGCGACCAGGTCATCGACCTGCTGGTCGCCCCCATCATCTACAGAGCCATCTTCCTGCCCTGGACACTGCCCGAGACGGATGCGCACACCTACGTCGACGAACTCTGCGACCGCTCCACCTGACCCCCACCACGCAAACCGACGACACCGGTCGCAGTCGTCGCCCGCTCGGGTCGACTCTCCCGGGAACCCGATGCGTGCGGCGCACACAACTTCCCGTCGGGCGCCGCTCAGTCAGACAACGTGGTCAGGCAACAGAGATCTCGGTGAGATCGATGGCGACGAGCACCGGCTCGGGCAGGACCCGCGCATCCTCCTGAACGGGCAGGACGTACCGGTGAGTCGGGAAGACCAGTCCCGACACTGTTGCGTGCTCCTCGCACAGATGCGCAGCCGGCGCGCCGCCGAGTACGTCGGCTGCGTAGTCATGACGGCGCAGCAGCCCGGCGGTGTCGTAGTAGAAGATCTGCTCCCTGGCGTGTGTCGCGAGAGCGTCAGGGAAGGTCGCCCGCAGCCGTCGCCAGCTCTCGTCGGCTTCTTGCCAGGGCTCCAGTTCCTCCACAGCAACGCCGGGGCGCGTCAGCAGGTAGGGAGCCGTGAGGTAGTTCCACATGGCAAAGCCCGCGAAGTACAGCACATGGAGCTGGTCCCAGGGGGTGTCCGGGCCGTGGCCGGCGAAGGCTTCCCGTGGGGAGGTCCGCTCGGCCACGACCTCGCCGTCCCGCCTCTCGATCGCGACTCGGCCGGGCGTGAATACACCGCGTAGTTCCGGGCCGGTGAAGCCCTCGAAGACCACGCGCTGCTGCTGCACGTCAACGGTCATGTCGGCCGTGGCGAGGATTCCCTGCTGGCCGCGAAGGGTCCACAGGAGTCCGCCCATGGACCCCTTGGCGTGGATGGTTCCTGCTTCTCGCCACCGCCGGAGGCCGCCATGGGCCTCAAGAACAAGATCCAACAGGTTCGTCATGGGTAGGCCTCCGTGGTGAGTGACGCTGTCTGTGTGTCGATGTTCCTGCGGCGTTCGCCTGTGGCGCGCGTTCGGCGGGCATGCAGCCGAAGCCGCCGCGAGAGGCGGAGTGGACGCCGTGCCCCGGCATCAGGTTGGCGTGCCGTGGGGTCGGCGGGGGTCTCGCCGGGGTCGATGTCGGGCTTACGTCGGGCGCCGACTCGGAGTGCGTACACGAGCCGTCGCGTCTCCGAGTCACGCCTGCCGGTCGGCCCAGCCGGCCTGAGGGTTGGTGAACATGGGGTTGCCCTCGACGGTGTCCTGCGCGGCCACCTCGTCCTGCAGGACGTCCCAGTGCTTCACCACCAAGCCGTCTTCGAAACGAGCCCGGCCTTGGCCGGCGGGATGAACGCGTTGTGCTGCACGAAGTCCGGATGCAGGTGTCGGTCCAGTGCGGTGAAGTCCTTGGAGCTGAACGCGGTCGTCAGGATCTCGAGGATGACGGCCTTGTTCCGCTCTGTCTGAGTCTGAGGTCTGGTGCATCGGAATCCTTCGGAAAAGCGGAGGTCCGCATGACGTCAGGAAGCGGGAGTTCGATCGCGCGGCCTCACTGTGGCGGCGTCGATGCCCTCCTCGATTGACATCCCAGGGAACTCCCGATCAGGCTCCCCGGCATCGCAATGGGGCCGGCGCTGTCAAGCTCCGTGAGGCGTTCGAGTACCGGTCTGCTCGCCGATCCATGACGCGGCGAGGCGTGGCCATGTCGATGCCTCTCCAGCCCCATGAGCAAGGCCCAGGCTGTGGGGGCCGTGGGGGAAGACGTGCACCGAGTGGGGCACATTGTCGGCGGCCAACGCCGCAGCAAGGCGATAGGTGTGCTCCGGCGGAACATAAGGATCCTCCGCCGTGTGCCAGAGGAAGAACGGAGGAGCCGACGGAGTGACCAGCGCGTCGAGCGAGATCGAACGACGCAGCTCCGGCGACGCGTCCTCACCCAGCAGAATGAGCCGCGAAGGACGGTACGTCTCGGTCTCCATCGACGTGATCGCATAGCCGAGAACAGCGAACTGAACGGATGTCCGCTCATCGACGTCCGGAGCGAGGGCCGCCAGGCCCGCGAGGTGCCCACCGGCCGAGAAGCCCACGACCCCGATCGTGTCGGCCCCCTTGTCCCGCAGGCGCCGGATCTCGGTCTGAAGTGCCGCGAGCGGCGCTGGATGCCGCGAGTTGAGCGGATACCGGAACACGCTCGCCTCCAAGCCCAACCCGCTCAGCCAATCGACGATCGGCTCGGCCTCGTGCGCGGCATGCACCTCATAACCGCCTCCTGGCAACACGATCACATGCACAGACATCTCATCGTCCTCTTTCGTCGACCGAGCGAACCGCTCGGGCACACGAGCCGAGTGAGCTCGTCCACGGCTCACATGAAGCCGTCACAGGGACACGGTCGCACCCCGAAGCGGCGGTGCGCACGACATCGGTCCCTGCCGAGGAGTGCACCACGCGGCTGACGTTTTCGTCATTGACGTAGGCATTACCGCCGATGCCACACCCGCCGGCCGGACCGGGGCTTCGCGAAGGCATCGTCCGCAGAGTAGGACTTCGGGATCTGGTCCAGGAACTCGACCAGCCGGACCTTCTTGTACGGCGCGACCCTGGCCGCAACGAACGCCTGAACCTCCTCGGCATCCAGACCGGGGTGGGCGGCGCGGCGCACGACCAATGCCTTGGGCACTTCCACTCCATCGTGATGCACCTCCACCACAGCGGCGTCGGAGATCCCGCCGTGGGTGAGCAGCAGGGCCTCCAACTCGGCGGGGGCGACCTGGTGATCGAACCGCGGCATGGTGACGATGCGGCCTCGACTGTACAAGGTGCCGTTCATGAGACCCGTGACGCCGTGGATGTGGAACAGCGGCAGCACTGCCAGCATCCGCGAGTCGGGGCCCAGGAGGGTGAGCGGCTGGGTCTGCAGCACGCCGACAACCAGGTTGCGGTGGGT
This sequence comes from Streptomyces sp. GbtcB7, assembly GCF_019091445.1. Taxonomy (NCBI): domain Bacteria; kingdom Bacillati; phylum Actinomycetota; class Actinomycetes; order Kitasatosporales; family Streptomycetaceae; genus Streptomyces; species Streptomyces sp. GbtcB7. The sequence goes on along the minus strand of NZ_JAGXJM010000045.1, from coordinate 14,074 downwards.
GGACATGGCGCCCTTGGGCAGGCCCGTGGTGCCCGAGGAGTAGGGCAGCGCGGCAAGGTCGTCGCCGCCGAGTACAGCCTTCGGAGTCGGGACGGTGCACGCCAGGAGCTCGTCGAAGCCGGCCTCCCGGACCGAGCCCGGCGCACCCCGGGCTGAGCCGAGCACGATGCTCTCCTCCACCCGGACCTTGTCCTCGGCAACCGCGGCGCGTGCCCGGTCCAGGGAATCGGCGGAGGCGAACAGCACCCGGGCGCCGGAATCGCGGAGTTGATGGGCCAGTTCGGCCGGTGTGAGCGCATTGGCCGGTGAGCAGACGGCGCCGGCGCTCAGCACACCGTGGAAGACCGCGGGGTAGTCCGGGCAGTTGGGAGAGAAGACGACGGCCACGTCGTGGCGGCCCAGACCGCGCTCGGCCACACCAGCCGCGACCCGGCCGATTGCGGCGGTCAACTGACCGTAGCTGTAGCCGCGACGGGAGGTGTCGATGAAGGCAGGGCGGTCGGCGTCATCGGTGCCGCGTTCGGCGAACAGGAACTCCGGCAGGCAGACCTCCGGGATGGCGATGTCCGGGTAGTGACTGCGGATGATCAGAGACACTCCTCGGCAGTCAGCATGCGGCAGTGGGCGCGGGCCGGGGCTCCTTCGGCAGGCCGAGCACCAGCTCCCCGACGATGCCGCGTTGGATCTGGGAGGAGCCGGCGTAGATCGTGCCGGCGCGGGCGTTGAGGTAGACGCTGGTCCAGGACGCGGACGAGTTCGGCGCGCCGGGGTCGTCGGTGTGGAACCAGTTCGGCGAGGACCGCCCGGTCGGGGTCAGCGCGTCCAGGCCGAGGACGTCCACGGCCAGCTCGGTGGCCCGCTGGTGGTACTCGCTCCAGAGCAGCTTGAACGCGGCAGCGGCGGGGCCAGGTTCCTCTCCGGCGATCAGTGTGGCGGCGGTGCGCAGTCCATGGCAGCGCAGTTGCTCGACCTGGACATGGCACCAGGCGATCCGACGGCGGATGTCGGGGTCGCGGTGCAGCCCGCGCTCCCGGACCAGCTCGATCAGCCGGTCCAACTCGTTGCGAAAGCGGATCGGCGCCTTGAGCGCGGTCGCGCCGCGCTCGAAGCCCAGCAGCGTCATCGCAACCGTCCAGCCGCGGTCGACCTCTCCCACGACCAGGCCGAGTTCGGTTGTCGCGTTGTCGAAGAAGACCTCGTTGAAGTCCGCCTCGCCGGTGAGGTTGCGGATCGGGCGGATGTCGATGCCAGGTTGGTCCAAGGGGACCAGGAGCATGCTGATGCCGCGGTGCGCCGGGGCGTCGGGATTGGTCCGGGCCAGGACGAACGTCCAGTTCGCCTTGTGTGCGCCGGAGGACCACAGCTTCTGCCCGTTCAGTACCCACTGGTCGCCGTGCGGTTCGGCCCGCAGGGAGAGCGAGGCCAGGTCAGAGCCGGCGCCCGGCTCGGAGAAGCCCTGCGCGAAGACGTACTCGCCGGAGACAATCCTCGGCAGAAACCGGCGCAATAGGGTCGGGTCGCTCCAGCGCAGCATGGTATTGCCCAGCATGGTGATGCCGAACTCGTCGTTGTCCGAGCCGGAAGGAATGCCGGCTGCGGTCAACTCCTCGATGACGACGACCAGTTCCGCCGGTCCGAGGCCGGCGCCGCCGTACTCCCGCGGCCATGCCGGGGCAACCCAGCCGCGCTCGGCGAGCGCGGCCCGCGTCTTCTCCTGGAACGTCTCGCGCTCGATCGGGTCGAGGGCGCCGATGCCCCGCCAGTCCGGCGGGACCAGGTCCGTCACGAATGCCCGCACCGAAGCGCGGAAGCGCTCGGCCCGCTCGCTGCCCTGCGGTTCCACCAAAGCCTCCTGGTGTCTTCGGTAAGCGAATGACCAGAACAGTTGCGTAGATAGACTCACTAGTCAATGCTGGGCGCCGTGGATTTCCCCCGACGTGAGGAGGGCCCCGATGCGCTTCGCGCCAACCGACGAACAGCTCGAACTGAGCCGAACCGCAGAGCGGTTGCTCGCCGCCCACGCCCGCAGGAACACCCTTCCTCCGCCTTGGGACGCCATCCCTCAGACCCTCAGCCGTGAGCTATGGGCCTCACTCGCCGAACTCGGACTGCTCGGCCTGGGCGTGCCCGAGAGACTGGGCGGCTCGGGTGGCGGTGTGGCGGACCTGTGTGTCCTGGCCGAGCAGGTGGGGTCGGCCCTGCCGACCCTCCCGTTCGCCGCCACCGCGACCGTCGCCGCAGTGCTGGCCGAGCACGCCGACAGTCCCGCCACGCGGGCCGCGCTGGCCGACGTCGTGGGCGGCTCCACCGTCGCCGTACCGGCCTGGGAGACCTTCCCTGCCGACATGGTGCCCGGCCGGCGCGCGGGCGCACTGACACTGAACGGCTCGGCGGCGAACGGCATGCTGACAGCGGTGCCGTTCGGCCTCGACGCCGAACTGCTGCTGGCTTTCGCCGACGAGGGCAGCGCCCCAGCGCGGCCGGTCCTCGTGGAGCTCGCCGAACCGACCACCGAACGGACCTCCGTGGCGTCGCTGGACGTCACCGAGCCGATGGCGAGCCTGCGGCTGACCGGCGCGCCCGCCATACCGCTCGGACCGCTCGGCGCCCATACGGCCGCCCGCCTGCTCACCGTGCTGGCAGCCGAGCTCATCGGCACCGGGCGACGCGCACTGGACGGCGCCGTTGAGTATGCCGGGCAGCGTCGGCAGTTCGGTCGGCCGATCGGATCGTTTCAGGCCATCAAGCACGTACTCGCCGACCGGTCCGTCCAGCTCGACGCCGCCTGGATGCTCGTCCGAGGGGCGGCCCAAGCCCTCGACGGCAAGCGTGCTGACACCGACGTGGCGGCTCGTACCGCGCTCGCGGCGGCGGCCGACGCGGTCGAGGCAGTGACGGCCGACGCCCTGCAGACCCATGGGGGCATCGGTTTCACCTGGGAGCACCGGTCCCACGTACTGCTCAGGCGCGCCCGTGCGCGGCGCTCACTACTCGGCTCGCCGGCCCACCGGCTCAACGTACTCGCCGACCGCCTTCTCGGATCGGCGTATCTGTCCTGACATCGGCCTTACGGGCTGTCACATCGCGGCGGGCGGCCTGCGGCTGCGCGGTTCGCGGGCTGCGGGCTGCGGGCTGCGGGCTGCGGGCTGCGGGCTGCGGGCTGCGGGCTGCGGGCTGCGGCAGTTGCCCGGTAGCGCCGCAGCCCACAGCTTGACACAAAGTCTATCTACACAACTTGACTGTTCAGATCCCTACTCTACGGGGATCTTCACCACCGAATGAGGAGGCCGCCGGGCCATGGAATGGACGGGCGCGTGCTACGCGGACAAGCCGACGGTCGAGGTGCCGATCTGGATCGCCGCCCCGCCGGAACGGGTGTGGGGGCTGGTGACCGACATCGAGCTGATGCCGAGCCTGAGCGCGGAGTTGCAGTCGGTGGAGTGGCTGGACGGGGCGACACAGCCCGCGCCGGGGGTCCGCTTCGTAGGCCGGAGCAGCCACGAGGCGCTGGGTGAGTGGGCCACCACCTCCCACGTTGTGGAGTACGAGCCGCCCAGGGTGTTCGCCTGGGCGGTTGAGGACCCCGAGCAGCCTTCGGCGATCTGGCGATTCACCCTCGACCCCAAGGACGGCGGGACGCTGCTGCGGCAGTGGATGCAGCTGGGACCGGGCCGCTCCGGTCTTTCGTTTGCCATTGACCGCATGCCGGAGAAGGAACAGAAGATCGTCTTCGTGCGGATGCGGGAGTTCGAGACCAACATCGGCGTCACTCTCACAGCGATCAAGAAGCTTGCGGAGAAGTCCGGAAAGGCGAGTGTGTGATGCGTACGTCGACCACGATCGAGGCATCCGGGGGCAGCTGGCCGGAGACGGTGGACTTCGTCATCGAGGCGGAGAAGCTGGGCCTCGACATCTGCTGGGTGGCGGAGGCGTGGGGATCCGAGGCACCGTCGCCGTTGGGGTATCTCGCCGCCCGGACGCAGCGCATGCTGCTCGGCTCCGGGATCATCCAGCTCGCCACCCGCACGCCGATGGCCATCGCCCGAGCGGCGATCACCCTGTCGCAGATCTCCCAGGGGCGCTTCCTGCTGGGACTCGGCCCATCCGGCCCGCAGGTGATCGAGGGACTGCACGGCGTACCCTTCGACCGGCCGTTGTCACGGATGCGGGAGACCGTCGAGATCGTGCGGCAGGCCGCCGCGGGCGAGAAGGTCCTCTACGCCGGGCGGGAGTTCCAGATCCCGCTCCCCGGTGGGGATGCCAAGCCCATGCGCCTGTCAATGCGCGCCGAGCACGACATCCCGATCTACCTGGCGACCCTCTCGCCCAAGATGCTGCAACTGACCGGCGAGATCGCCGACGGCTGGCTCGGCACCAGCTTCGTGCCCGAGGGCGCCAAAGAGGCCTACTTCGACCACCTGGACGCGGGCCTCACCGCTTCCGGCCGCTCACGCGCGGACTTCGACATCTGCCAGGGCGCCGAGGTGGCCTTCGCCAAGGACGAGGACGCACTGCGGACGATGGTGGCCGGCCGGAAGAAGGAACTGGCCTTCAGCCTGGGCGGCATGGGCTCCGCGAGCACCAACTTCTACAACAACGCCTACAGCCGCCAGGGCTGGGCCGACGTCGCCGCCGAGGTCCGCGAGCGCTGGCAGGCCGGCGACCGGGACGGCGCGGCCGAACTGGTCACCGACGAGATGGTGCTGGGCACCACGCTCATCGGCACCGAGGACATGGTGCGGGACCGGCTGCGGGTGTGGCGCGACGCCGGCGTCGACACCGTTCGCTTCTACCCCGCCGGCGAGACCCTGGACGCCCGGCTCACCACCCTGGGCCGGGCCCTCGACCTGGTCCGTGCCATGGAGCGCGAGCCGGGCCGGTAGAACGTAGTGCTGCTCGAAGTGCCGTACGACGGTCATGCGGAGCCGGTCGCGTCGCTGCGCGCCCGACCGGTGGGGGCGTCAACCACCTGTCCGCCGTCCGTCTGGAGCGAGATGGCGCTGCTGGACCACGAAGACGTCCTGGTCTGCGGCGGCGACGTGCCGACGAAGACCGTCGCCATCGATCTGACGCTCGACCACCGTTGCGTGTCGCCGCGGTGGCGACCAACCCTGTGGCTACCCACCGCTCGGCTTGCGGATCCACAGGTCCGAAATGCCGAGTCCTATGGTGAGACCTATATGCTGAGGCCATGAGGCGGACCTCTTTCGCGAACTGGCCGTGCTCAGTCGCGCGCACCATGGACATGCTCGGGGACTGGTGGACGCCGCTGGTCCTGCGGGAGGCCTTCTACGGGATCAAGCGGTTCGACGCGTTCCAGCAGGAGCTCGGCATCGCTCGTAACACCTTGGCCGACCGTCTCCGCCGCCTGGTCGATGAGGGCCTCATGGAGAAGAAGGCCTACCAGCACGAGCCGGTGCGCTACGACTACGTGCTCACGGAGAAGGGGCGCGACTTCTTCGGTGTCTTGGCTGCCATGAACACCTGGGGCAACCGCTGGCTCAGCGGCGAGCAGGGACCGCCGGTGGTCTTCCACCACGACCGCTGCGGTCACCAGAGCGACGCCGAGGTCGTTTGCGCCTCGTGCAAGGAACCGATGACAGCCGACGACACCCACCCGCGCCTCGGCCCTGGCTATCCCCAGCACCTCGCCGAGCGCCCGGACATCCAGAGTCGCTTCACCGCCTGAGAGCGACCCAGGCCCTCAGCGACGCCACGGCGGCCGCGGCGCGTCTGGGGGCGTTCCCTCGCGGACCGCGTCTTTTCACGGCGGAGGCTGTCGTTCAGGAGGGCGGTCCGGCAAACGACGGTTGTGGTCAGGCAGGCCTCGACGAACTGGGTCAGCGCGGCTGCGTCGTCGGCGTCGGCGGTCAGGGCCCATCGCTTCTGGCGCCGACCCACTCCGACAGACAGCGGCACGTCACTTCGGGGCTCGGCAGCCACTCTGCCGGGTCCTTGCCGGCCTCGCTGCGGTTCGATGCGGCGCCACCGCGACCAGCGATTTGGGGCGGCGAGGTCGTTGCGTAGGCCTCGCGTCATCCACGGCCTCGCCGGACGCTGACGGCAGGTCGTCGGCGTCCGGAGGCACATCAGCCCTGGACCGAGCCGGGCTGTGCGCAATGCCGTACTCGCGGCCGAAGCGGTTGACCTCGCCGAGGCGTAGATCTTCTGTGCCGTGCCGCAAGGCTGACGCGCAGGGATAGCCAGTCAAATTGGCACGAGAACACCAAATCGGTCAGAAACGTAGTATTCCACGCCCAGTGGCTATGCCTCTGCTCCGACCTAGCGTCGTACGTAATGACGCCATCGGATCCTCGATCGAGATCGATCTGAAGGAGCGGAACATGAAGCCGACACAGAGCTCAGCGGTCAACCCGGGTCAGACCGTGTCGAACGGCGCTTACCCGAGCGGCAACGGAAAATTGTCCGGGGTGGAGCCGCCGGTACTGGGCGGACCGGAGCACTCCGACTACTACCTGCTGGACAACCTGATCACCGACGAGCAACGGGCCCTTCGGAAGAAGGTCCGCGAGTTCATGGACCAGGAGGTCACCCCGATCATCAACCCGTATTGGGAGCGGGCGGAGTTCCCCTTCGAGCTGGTGCCCAAGCTGGCGCAGCTGAACCTCGCGGGCTTTCAGATTGCGGGCCACGGCTGCCCCGGGATGAGCAACCTGACGGCCGGCCTGGTGATCCTCGAACTGGCCCGGGGCGATCTGAGCATGTCGACGTTCATGGGGGTCCACTCGGCCCTGGCCATGACGTCGATCGGACTGCTCGGCTCCGAGGAGCAGAAGGAACGCTTCTTGCCGCCGATGGCACGTCTGGAGAAGATCGGCGCCTTCGGCCTGACCGAGCCCGCGCACGGCACGGACGTGGTCAAGCTGGAGGCGACCGCGCGCCGGGACGGTGATTCCTACGTCCTCAACGGCTACAAGAGGTGGATCGGCAACGCGAGCTTCGCCGACTACGTGATCATCTGGGCCCGTGGCGACGACGGGCATGTGGGCGGCTACGTGGTCGAAAAGGGCACACCCGGGTTCGACGCCCAGGTCATCAAGGGCAAGACGGCTCTGCGTTGTGTCCAGAACGCGCAGATCTCCCTCACCGACGTCCGGGTGCCCGCCGAGAACCGGCTGGCGAACGTGAACACCTTCCGCGACACCGAGAAGGTCCTTCTGGCCTCGCGCTTCTGCGTCGCCTGGGAGTCGATCGGCGCGGCCGTCGCGGGCTACGAGACGGCCCTGGCCTACGCCAAGCAGCGCAAACAGTTCGGGATGCCGCTGGCCGCCTTCCAGCTCGTCCAGTACCGGCTCTCCCGGATGCTGGCGGACATCACCGACATGCTGTGCATGCAGTTCCGGCTCAGCCAGCTCCTGGACGAGGGCGAATACTCGATGCCCCGGGTCGCGCTGGCCAAGATGCACTACACCGAACGGGCCCGGGCCATCCTCGCCGACGCCCGCGACATGCTCGGCGGCAACGGCATCCTGCTCGACTACCACGTCGCCCGGCACCTGTGCGACATCGAGGCGATCGACACGTACGAGGGCACCGACACCGTGCAGGCGCTGATCGTCGGCCGCGACATCACCGGCTACAACGCCTTCGTGCCCATGGCGCCGAGCCACTGACCCCGGTGTGTATAGCGGCGCCCCGTGACAGCTGGTCGACCCCGGGCGCCGCGTGCGACCCCACTGAGGACAAGGAGTAGTCATGAGCAACACACCCCTCCTGGAGGGACTGCACGTCGTCGATCTCGCCAGTTTCATTGCCGGGCCCGCCGCGGCCACCGTCCTCGGTGACTTCGGCGCCGACGTCGTCAAGGTGGAACCACCGCACATGGGCGACGCATACCGTTCGCTCAGCCGCATCCCTCCCAACCCCCAGGTCGAAGGGGTCAACTACCCCTGGCAGCTGGACAACCGCAACAAGCGCAGCATCGCGCTCAACCTCAAGTCGCCCAGCGCCCGGCCCGTACTCGAGAGTCTGGTGCGGTGGGCCGATGTGCTGGTGACGAACTTCCCGCCGCGGACGCGCGAGAAGCTGGGCCTGGAATACGACGCTCTGGCCCCCCTCAATCCCCGGCTGATCTACGCCGATGTCACCGGCTTCGGCGAGGAAGGTCCGGACGCGCATCTGCCCGGCTTCGACGTGACGGCGTACTGGGCGCGCAGCGGACTGATGGACCTCACACGCCAAAGGGACGTGGCGCCGGCCACGAACGCGTTCGGATCGGGCGATCACTCCACGGCGATCACCCTGTTCGCCGGAATCATGACCGCGCTGTACCGGCGGGAGAAGACCGGCCAGGGCGCACGCGTCACGGCCTCGCTGCTCGCCGAAGGCGCCTGGGCGGCGAGCATGTGGCTGCAAGCCGTACTGGTCGGGGCGAAGCCCCCCCGCCCCATCGACCGGTCCGACCCGCCCAACGCACTCGTGAACATGTACCGCACGGCGGACGACCGTTGGATCGTCCTCGGCTTCGCCAACGAGGACAAGCAGGTCCCGCCCTTCCTCAAGGCCATCGGTCATCCCGAGGCAGCGGAGAACCCGCGCTACGCCGACACCCCGAGCCGCCGCGCCCACGCGGCCGAGATCGTTGGCCTGCTGGACAAGACGTTCGCGACTCGCTCCCTGGCCGAGTGGCGCGAGCTGCTCGACGCCGCGGGCCTCACGTACGGGGTCGTCCAGACGCTCGAAGAGTGCGCCCAGGACCCCCAGCTCCTCGCCAACCGGGTGTTCGTGCCGATCGACGACGGCAGCGACAACCCGCACCTGACCGTCGACAGCCCCGTCCGACTGGACCAGGAACAGAAGGTCCGCCCGGGCCCGGCCCCCGACCTGGGCGAACACACCGAATCCGTGCTCCGCGACCTCGGCTTCGACGCCGCCGGAATCGAGGAGCTGCGCAAGGCCGAAGCAGTCGCCTGAAGCCGCGGCTCAGCAACACGACGGAAGAAGGGAATCATCAACATGACTACGGCCAACGACACACCGACCGTACGAACTGAGGAGACCGACGGCATCTTCGTGATCACGATCGACCGGCCGAAGGCTCGCAACGCCATCGACGGGGCCACCGCCAGGGCCCTGGCGGCTGCCGTCGATCACCTGGAGTCCCGTGACGACCTCCTGGTCGGCATCCTCACCGGTGTCGGCGGCGTCTTCAGCGCCGGTATGGACCTCAAGGCCTTCGCGGCCGGAGACAAGCCCATCGTCGAAGGACGGGGCTTCGCCGGCATCACCCGCGCCCGGATCAAGACCCCGCTCATCGCCGCCGTCGAGGGCTACGCGCTGGGCGGCGGGACCGAGATGGCGCTCGCCTGCGACATGATCGTGGCCGCGCGGAACGCCACTTTCGGTCAGACCGAGGTCCACTACGGCATCGTGCCACCCGAAGGGGGCATGGTTCGCCTGCCCGAGCGCATCCCGCGCAACATCGCCCTGGAGCTACTGCTGACCGGCGAGCCTCTGCCCGCCGAACGCGCCGAGCGGTTGGGCCTGGTCAACCACCTCACGGAACCGGGCCAGGCCCTGCAGCGGGCCCTGGAACTGGCCACCAGCATCGCGCACAACGCGCCCCTGGCCGTGGCTGCCATCAAACGCGTCGTCAACGAGCGGCGAGCGTTCAGCGACGAGGACGCGTTTGTCGAGCAGGACCGGATCGTCGCACCGGTCATGGCGTCCCACGACGCGCAGGAGGGCGCCCACGCCTTCGCCGAGAGGCGCTCGCCGCACTGGCAGGGCCGCTGACACCCGCCCCGGCTCCGTCATTGCGATGGCCGACACACCGGTGCGTTTCATGGGGGGGCTGACGCGAAGGAGCGTTCGAGCCGAGGTACTCAAGGGGCTGCGCGGCCGAAAGCCCCGGAAAGTCGAGGAGAGGAGCCGGCATGAACCTCGCATCCCACTTGGTGAGCAGCGCCCGGACTCATCCGGATCGCGCCGCGCTCCGTCTCGAGGACGCCGTCGTGTCCTATCGCACGCTCGACCAGGGCAGCGCCCACATGGCCGGACTGCTCCACAACCATGGCGTGAAGCCCGGGGACCGAGTTGCGATCATGCTGCCCAACGTCCCCGAGTTCGCCCTCGCGTACTTCGGCGTACTCCGGGCCGGCGGCATCGTCGTCCCGATGAACCCCCTGCTCAAGTCCCGCGAGGTCGCCTACTACCTCGGCAACTCAGGCGCCCGACTCCTGTTCGCCTGGCACGCCTTCGCCGACGAGGCACGGGCCGGTGCGCAGGAGGCCGAGGCCGAGGTGGTCGTCGTCAGTCCCGGCGCATTCGATTCTCTGCTCACGTCCGCCCCGTCCGTCGAGGACCTGGCCGACCGGCACGAGGACGACACCGCGGTGATTCTCTACACCTCGGGAACGACCGGTCAGCCGAAGGGCGCCGAACTGACCCACGCCAACCTCACCCGCAACCGCGACATCGTGGCGGGCGAACTGCTCCAGCTCACCGCCGACGACGTGATCTTCGGTGGGCTGCCCCTGTTCCACGCCTTCGGACAGACCTGCACCCTCAACGCCGCCGTCGCCTCCGGCGCGTGCCTCACGTTGCTGCCGCGCTTCGACGCCGGGAAGGCACTGGGAATCCTCGGCGAGCACGGGGTGACCGTCTTCGCCGGGGTGCCGACAGTGTTCAGCAGGCTGGTGGGGGAGCCCGACCGAGACGCGTACCCCGTCTCCCGGCTGCGCGTGTCCCTCACCGGCGGCGCGGCGATGCCGGTCCAGGTGCTGCACGACTTCCAGGCCGCGTTCGACTGCGTCGTGCTCGAAGGGTACGGGCTGTCGGAGACCTCGCCCGTCGCCTCGTTCAACACCTCGCAGGCCGGACCCAAGCCCGGTTCGGTCGGCACCCCGATCCGGGGCGTCGAGATGCGGGTGGTCGCCAACGACAGGGAGGTACCGCACGGGGAGAGCGGCGAGATCGCGATCCGCGGGCACAACGTGATGAAGCGGTATTGGCAACGCCCCGAGGAGACCGCCGCCACGATCCGGGACGGTTGGTTTTACACCGGCGACATCGGCCGGGTCGACCAGGACGGGTACTTCTGGATCATCGGACGGACGAAGGACGTGATCATTCGGGGCGGCTACAACGTGTATCCCCGCGAGGTCGAAGATGTGCTGTACGAGCATCCGGCGGTCGCCGACGCCGCGGTCATCGGCCTGCCCAGCTCCGATCTCGGTGAGGAGGTCGGTGCGGCGGTCGTTCTCAGGCCGGGCGCCCGAACCACGGCCGAGGAACTGCGTGAATACGTCAAGCATCAGGTCGCCGCCTACAAGTATCCGCGGAAGGTATGGATCACGGACGCGCTGCCGAAGGGACCGACCGGCAAGATCCTCAAGCGGCAGATCGTCCCGCCGCCCGAGCTGGACAGGCGATGAGGCGACTGGGCCGGGGCGGGTCTGCGATCTGCCCGACGCCCGCCCCGGTACCTTCCTCACTGACGGAGCAGGAGATCGCCGGAGGCGCCGTCGATCCCCCGGCGCAGGTCACCCGCGCGGGACCGGCGAGGTCGCGGTGACGCGGTGACGCGGTGACGCGGTCGATGGTGACGCCGTTGTTGATGACGCCGAGACGCACCCGCCATACGCCGTGCGTGCCCGCAGTGGCCGCTACTCGCCGGCGGCCTTCGGCTCGCTCATCCGGCGGGCGGCCTCGACGACTGCCGAGCGGTGCAGGGCCAGCCGCTGCGGCGACCAGGACTGGCTGACTTCCTCGGGGCCGACGTCCTCGGCGGCCCAGAACCACGCCTGGGCCGCGGCGAGAACCATGATCAGGAGATCGGCGGGCTCCATCCCCTGGGCGAGCTCGCCACGCTGCTGCGCGTCGGCCACTTCGGTGGCCTTGCGCTGGAAGGCGCCCGGTTCGAGTCCGGTGGCGGAGGGGCGCTCCAGCAGTTTCCATAGGCGTAGGCGCATCAGGTCCGGCCGGGCAACGAGGTGGTCGAAGATCGCACCGGCGTATCCGGGCAGGTCCTCGACGTCGAACGGCACCGACTCGGCTCCCGCCGTCATTGCCTGTCGCAACACCTCGTCGAACAACTGCTCCTTGTTGCCGAAGTAGGCGTAGATCAGCCGCTTGTTCGCCTCCGCGGCCTCCGCGATGCGGTCCACTCGGGCACCGGCGATGCCGTAGGTGGCGAATTCGGTGAAGGCGGCGTCGAGCAGCCGGGCCTTGGTGGCACTGGAGTCCCGTGGCATACGTGCAACCCTAGCAAGTAACTATCTAGTTATTGACACTGACAACCCGCGGGTCTACGGTAATGTATCTATCCAGTTAGTTACGGAGGGACTCTCATGGAACACCGCGCACTGGGCAGCCAGGGCCTGACCGTCGGAGCCCAAGGCCTCGGCTGCATGGGTATGAGCGCGTTCTACGGCGCCACCGACGAGACCGAGTCGCTGGCCACGATCGACCGCGCGCTGGAACTCGGCGTCAGCCTGCTGGACACCGCCGAGAGCTACGGACCCTTCATCAACGGGCAGCTTCTCGGCAAGGCGCTTGCGGGACGCCGTGAAGCGGCCGTGGTCGCTACCAAGACCGGCATGGAGATCACCGACGACGGTCGGATGGTCGCCCTCAACGGCCGGCCCGAGTACGTCCGCCGGGCCCTCGACCGCTCGCTGCGGCACCTGGGCACCGACCACGTCGACCTCTACTACCTGCACCGCATCGACCCCAACGTCCCGATCGAGGAGACCGTCGGGGCGCTGGCCGAACTGGTCGCCGAGGGCAAGGTCCGCCACATCGGCGTATGCGAGGCCTCCGCACAGACCATCCGGCGCGCCCACGCCGTCCACCCGCTCAACGCCGTCCAGAGCGAGTACTCGCTCTTCGAGCGCGGCATCGAGCACAACGGCGTCTTCGAGACCCTGCGGGAGCTCGGGATCGGCCTGGTCGCCTACTCCCCGCTGGGCCGCGGCTTCCTCTCTGGCGCGATCACCAGCCCGGACGACTTCGCCGCGGATGACTGGCGCCGGACCGACCCCCGCTTCCAGGGCGAGAACTTCGACCGCAACCTGGACGTTGTCCGCGAGGTCCGCCGCATCGCCTCCGACAAGAACGTCACGCCCTCCCAGCTGGCGCTGGCCTGGGTCCAGCACCAGGGCGCGATCGCCATTCCCGGCACCAAGCGCCGCCGCTACCTCGAGGAGAACATCGCCGCCACCGAGGTCACCCTCACCACCGACGACATCGCCGCGATCGAGGCGGTCGCCCCGCACGGCGTGGTCACCGGCGACCGCTACGCACCCGAGTACATGGGGACGCTCAACGGCTGAGAGCCGGCCTGCGCCTCACAAGACCCCATCGCGGGTCCAGAAGACCCCTGCCCCGCCCCCCCACACACACAGTCCCAAGCCCTCGCGTCTCGAAAGGCCCCCATGCCCCAGCCGGCCATACGGTCCCGGATCACCATCGGCGGAACGACGATCACCTACCTCCCCGACGGTTTCGGCGCACACAATCCAGACGTCCCGTTCCCGGGCGTGGACTGGACGACGCGCCCCGGGTTCCTCGAAGACGGGCAGCTCATCCTCTCGTTCGGTTCCTTCCTGATATGCGCCGGAAACCAGCGGATTCTCGTGGATCTGGCCGTTGGGACGATCGACGTGGACGTGCCCGGCGTCGCTCAGCTCAAGGGCGGTTCGCTTCTGCGGAACCTCGCCGAGGAAGGACTGTCCGCGGACGACATCGACACGGTGGTGTTCACCCATCTGCACCTCGATCACGTCGGCTGGACCAGCGATGTCGCGCCGCTCCCGAACGGGTCCCCAACAGGCTCACCCACGGACCTCACCTTCGCCCGGGCACGCCACCTGATGTCGCAAGACGAGTGGCAGTACTGGTCAACGAGCGCAGCAGCCCTGGGCGGACCGGACGCCGAAGCAGTACTCAAGCCACTCGACGGCGTCGTCGAGTTCGTCAAGAGCGGCGACACCATCGCGCCCGGGGTGACCGTCGAAGCAACACCCGGGCACACACCCGGACATCTGGCGATCGTCGTACGGGATCCGTCGGGCACCCGCACCGAATCCGCCTACATCGTGGGAGACATCCT
>NZ_JAGXJM010000446.1:0-251 GCF_019091445.1 Streptomyces sp. GbtcB7 | reverse complement strand
GTGCCGACCTCGAACGCATCTCGGCGGGATGGCGCGAGTGGGCCGCGTCCGAGGACGGCTGGCTGCTCATGCCCCACGGCGAGATCCTGGCGAGAGGCTGACCCCGTGACCGACAACCTCAGCGCGCGCAGCCGCCTCGTGCACGACGCCCTGCGAGCCGCCGGCATCCCGGGGGAGATCGTCGTCCTGCCCGACGCCGCTTCCACCGCGGCGCTCGCCGCCGCCGCCCTCGGGGTCGAGGTCGGCGCGAT
>NZ_JAGXJM010000445.1:0-251 GCF_019091445.1 Streptomyces sp. GbtcB7 | reverse complement strand
CCGGGCGTGTGCCCCCCACCGACGACCTCGGGCTCGACACGATCGGCCTCGGGCCGGGCTCCTGGCTCGACGTCGACGACAGCCTGCGGGCCACCGGAAGGAGCTGGCTGTACGCGGTTGGTGATGTGTACCACCGCGCGCTCCTCACCCACCAGGGCAAGTACCAGGCCCCGGTCGCGGGCTCCGCCATCGCCGCCCGTGCCGCGGGGGCGCCCCTCCTGGAGACCGACCCCCGGGGGGCGCACCGGCGC
>NZ_JAGXJM010000444.1:0-251 GCF_019091445.1 Streptomyces sp. GbtcB7 | reverse complement strand
TAATAATAATAATAATATGCTAATGATATAGAAAAAAAATCCACAGTAAACCTAAAGTGATTTAGTTAGGCCAGCATATATTTAAAAAACCAGATGCAGTGACTCTGAATGGAAGGAATAGTACCTAATATAGACTTTCTAATAATAACACCTTAAATAATATTATTTAAAACCAATGTATGAAAACTTTCTTTTTTTGTTTAATCATCTATGGTAACTCACATTTAGACTGTGCATTTGGTGAATAAGGA
>NZ_JAGXJM010000443.1:0-251 GCF_019091445.1 Streptomyces sp. GbtcB7 | reverse complement strand
ACGTTTTTTTATCTGAAAGAAACTTTCATAAAAGCCAACATGCAAAGAACCTACAACCTACAGTTAACAAGGATTACATGAGCCTAGCTTAAAACCAAAAACAACAGCAAATTGGCTAGAAAAGCACAAAAGACACTAGAGAGAAGAACTACAGCAGCTAGCAACTAATTCGCATACAAAATTGCTTGGGATAAAGAGGTCTGCGAGACCATCAGCTCTTAGGACAAAAAGTGTGGAGGTTGGGGGCTAGC
>NZ_JAGXJM010000442.1:0-251 GCF_019091445.1 Streptomyces sp. GbtcB7 | reverse complement strand
CTCATAATGTATGCTATCATATTGAAATCTATTATGCATCTCATTCAGCAGTCATAGTGAATTATAGAACCTTCATGGGGGCCATAAAGGAAAAGAAAATCTAAGATGAAATGTATGTGGGAGGCACACATTCTGTAGAGACTCAAACAAAGTCATGCAGAGAGCAAGCCGGTAAGAAATAACAATGAGAGGTGAGAGGTGAATCGGACCAGAAATCTATCCTCATGAATTTGGTCATGAACTTGTGTCCA
>NZ_JAGXJM010000441.1:0-251 GCF_019091445.1 Streptomyces sp. GbtcB7 | reverse complement strand
GGAAAGACGAGGTAGAGTCAGAAAAGATGGAGAAATTTAGAGTTTTAAAAGATTATAAGTTCTTACGATTAACAAGAGTTTATAGTTTAGAAGAAGTGTCTATATTTTTCTCGTTGATATAGTTGCAGGTAGCAAAAGTATTTGCATGCATCCGAGCAATGCGGAAACTACCCGACAACTTCATTGATTGCATTAAGGAAACAAATGGAGGTTATCAAACACATATTTATTCCATTAAGCAAACAAATGGA
>NZ_JAGXJM010000440.1:0-251 GCF_019091445.1 Streptomyces sp. GbtcB7 | reverse complement strand
CGCCGGCGAGGAGGGGGGCGGTTACGCCAACGCCCAGGCGCGGCGCAGCCCGGGCCGCATCCACCACTGCATGCGGCAGATCGGCATGGCCGAGCGGGCGAACGAGCTGATGTGCCGCCGGGCCGTGTCCCGTACGGCCTTCGGCAAGCCGCCCGCCCAGCAGGGCGTGGTCCAGAACGGGTTCGCGGACGCGCGCGTCGCCGTCGAACAGCTCCGCCGCCTGGTCCTGTAGACCGCCTGGTGGAGGGCCA
>NZ_JAGXJM010000439.1:0-251 GCF_019091445.1 Streptomyces sp. GbtcB7 | reverse complement strand
GGGTCTGGTGCACGATCGGGTGACATCTGAACTGGCTTGCCCTGCGGGGCGGGTGGGAAGGATGTCGCTGTGCCCAAGCCTTATCCGGAAGAGTTCCGCGAGGACGTCGTACGGGTCGCGAGGAACCGCGGCCCGGGCGTGACGGTCGAGCAGGTGGCCGCCGACTTCGGAGTGCACGCGATGACGCTGTGGAAATGGATGCGTCGCGCGGACATCGACGACGGGACAAAGCCCGGAACGACCAGCCAGGA
>NZ_JAGXJM010000438.1:0-252 GCF_019091445.1 Streptomyces sp. GbtcB7 | reverse complement strand
GCGGGTGCAGACCCGGGGGAAGGCGCCCTGCCAGGCGTTCCTGCGCCCCTGGCCGGCGCGCGCGAACCCGTCCCCCCAGGGGTAGCGGGGGCCTGCCGAGCCCCCGCGCGCCGCGTACTCCCACTCCGCCCCGGTGGGCCGCCGGGCGCCCGCCCCGAAAACGGCCTCCCCCCCCAGGGGGTGCAGCGGCAGGGGGAGTCCCACCGGACTGCCGGACCGCCCCCCCTCCCTCACCAGGCCCGGCGCCCCCAC
>NZ_JAGXJM010000437.1:0-252 GCF_019091445.1 Streptomyces sp. GbtcB7 | reverse complement strand
ATGCTTCAATGACACCTTCATCGATTGCACACTTTGTTTCTATCGAAGTAGTCGTGTTGAAGACTTCAACCAGCCCATCTCAATTTCTATGTTCATACGGAGATGATGTGGGTTATGCATGATGTCACGTATTTATTTAGTACTTGATGGTGATCATTGATTATGGACCTAATACTACAACTACAACACCTTTATTGATCGAATACCTTATCTCCTTCAAGGTAGCCCTATTGATAACTTCAACTAACCCAT
>NZ_JAGXJM010000044.1:0-82108 GCF_019091445.1 Streptomyces sp. GbtcB7 | reverse complement strand
CACTAATCCGGGGTCAGCACGCTTTCGCTCCCTTCGTGGCTTTCCCACTTAACGTGTGCGACTTCGTGTCGCACCTTCAGTCTGTTGAAGCAGCGTTCACCACGTCGCGCCGCTTGTAGGCGTCGCGGTCGAAGGCCGGTGGCCGTCCGCCGCGGCCGCCGCGGTTCAACCGGCTACGGACCTGGTCTGCTCGCTCGGGGATGGTGTGGCTGATCCCGCGCCCTCGCAGGCCAGATGAATCTTGCTGGTCAGGCCGTCTCGAGAGCGTCCGAGGGCCGGGCTGAGGAGCCCCCTTTTCGGGTTCCGGCGGCGTGCTGGTGGGCGCGGGCGACGGTGGAGCCGACCGACACCAACCAGTCGATGTCGCCGGCCGCGTCTGCCTCCGCCTCCGCCTGGGCGGCGTGGAGCATCCGCTCGAACGTCCCGTCCGCCGCCTACCGGCGAAAGCGGGTGTGCAGCGTGGCCCACGGACCGAACCGCTGGGGCCCATCCCGCCAAGCGGTCCCTGTACGGAACTTCCACACGATCCTGTTGAGGACGTAGCCCGTCGAACCACTCGCGGATCGGGTCCCGGATGCGGGCCGACGCGTGTGCCGAGGCTCGATCCCACGGTCCTGGTACACGGCGAGGAACACTGGGGCGTCGGCGGTGTCCCAGGGTGCAACAGCAGGCCTCCGGCGGCGGGGAGCACGGGCTGCGGGGCGGCGGCGAGGGTATCGGCGGGGATGACAGACGGCGTCGCGAGGGTGCGGTCATGGGTCATCACCCAGCCGGTTTCCAGCCAGCCTGGGTGGGCAGTTCGCCGAGTGCGTTGAGCGTCTTCCTCCAGCTGGCATCGGTGGCGCTCACGACCGTGAAGTGATCGCCCTCCACTGGGATCAGTTCGGCGTCCCAGCCGGCCGCACGCGCGACGTCCGTGAAATGGACGCTCTGCGCGATGGGCACCATCGAGTCCGCCTCGGCGTGAACGGACCGCACCCATACCGGCCATGACGAGTGTTCGGCCAGGGTGCACGGATCGGCCGCGGCATACCGCTCGGGCGCTTCCTCCGGACTGCCTCCGAGGAAGCCGGGTGTCGCACCGTCGCCGAGGTCGTCCTTCACCGCCTGAGTCAGGTCGAGGACCCCCGCCAAGGAGACGGCACCGGCGACTCGGACGCCATCGCCGTGCCCGGTCACGAGGCGCGCGGCGGCCGCGACGGCCAGCTGGCCGCCGGCGCTGTGCCCCAGAGTGACCACGAGGCCCGGCCTGAAGCGGAGGTCGCGGCTCAGCACGGCGAGGTGTTCCACCGCGGCCAGGATGTCGTCGAACGTCTCCGGCCAGCCGCCGTCGGCGCCCACGGTGCGGTAGTCGATCTCCCAGGCGTTCCATCCCTCGGCGGCCAGGGACTCAGCCAGTGGCCTGAGCTGGCCGCTGCCGAGCCCGCTGCGCCAGAACCCGCCGTGGATGACGACAACGGTGCCGCGAGGGGCAGCGCCAGGGGCACGGTGGAGGAAGCCGTGTTGGAGAGGATGGCGCCCGTAGGCGGAACGTACGGGGGCAGGAGGAGTCGTGGGTGTGGGGGCCACCAGGGGTCCTTTCGTTTTCGTACGGCCCCTGGCCGGCGCTGGGGCCCGTTCTGCCCGGGGTCCGGTGCGGCGCGCGGAGCGGACGATCAGGTGTTCGGGTGGTCATACGGTCCGGAGCCGGCCGGCTCCCGAAGCGGTGACAGTCCGCGGTCCAACGTGACGAGCTCGTCCAGCATGGCTGTCGCGGCCAGTAGGTTCCCCTCGGCGGGAGTGAACACGCCATCCTTGATCTGCGGAAACACCATCGGCAGGGCGACGCCTTCGGTGGCCACCGTGACCCGCAGGGCCCCGGAGATTCCCCGGATCGCCTGCCCCGCGCGCATCCCTCCCGAGATCCCGCCGTAGGTAACCAGGCCCATCGTCTTGTACGCCCACTCGGCGGACAGGTAGTCGAATGCGTTCTTCAGCGGGGCGCTGATGGAGAAGTTGTACTCCGGGGCGACGACCACAAAGGCGTCCGCCGAGTCCACCTGCCGCGACCAGGCCAGCGTGTGCGGGAACTGGTACTGGCGCAGGCGGGGATGGTTGGGCTCGTTCATCAGCGGCAGGCCGATCTCCGCAAGGTCCAGCACTTCGACGGTGTCGAACCCCGCGTGTTTCCGGGCGACTTCGGTGATCCAGGTGCCGATGGGCAGTCCGGCCCGGCCGGGGCGGGTGGAGGCGATGATGACTTTCAGCGTGGGCATGCAGTTCTCCTGGGCAGACAAGACGGCGAAGAACCGGAGCAGGATGCTCATCGGTTCCCGACTCCGGCCGAGCGGCGACCGGAGTCTCTCCCTCGTGCTGCCGAGCGTAAAGTTTGACAGCGGTGCGAAGGTCAAGCGAGGAAGGCAACGAGACGGTGCGGATCGGTGAAGTGTCGCGGAGAACCGGGGTGAGCGAGCGGATGCTGCGCTACTACGAGCAGGAGGGGCTGCTCCGTCCGGAGCGGACCCCGGCGGGATACCGCGACTACGGCGAGAACGAGGTGCAGACAGCTACCGCGATCAGGGCGCTGAACGCATCCGGCCTCAAGCTGGACAGCATCAAGAGCCTGCTGCCCTGTGTGAACGGCGCGGAATCGGTCTTCACGCCCTGTGGCAGGGTCCGCGACACCCTGACGCAGGAATTGCGGGCGCTGGATGAGAAGCTGCGCGACCTCGGGGAGAGCAGGCGCCTGGTGGCCCAGTACCTCCAAGGGCTTGCGGCGGACCGCCGGACGACCCCCACGGCAGGCTGAGCACGGCGGGTCTACGGCACCAGGAGGATCTTGCCGCGGACCCCGCCGGCCGCCAGCCGCCGATGGGCCTCGGCGGCCTCTGCGAAGCCGAACCTGCGGGCGGCGGGACGCACCCTGAGCTCGCCCTGGTCCACCAGCTTCGCCAGCTGGGCGAGCCGGCGGCCGTCCTGCTGGACGAACGAGGTCTCCACAGTGATTCCGCGCTCGCCGGCCGGTGTACGAGTGGGCACCACGGACACCACTCGGCCGCCATCGCGTACGCCGCTGATCGCATCAGCGATGCCCGCGGTCTCCAGAAGACCGTCCGCGGCACGGTCAGGGATCTTGCCCACGGCGACCTCCGCCGCGCCCAGCGCCAGGGCGGCCTTGGTATCGGCCCGCTGCGGACCAGGGCGGTGACCTTGAGACCGCGGAGCCGGGCCAACTGGACGGTGAAGCCACCCACCGAGCCGAGCGCTCCGGTCACTACAACCGCCGAACCGGTCGGCAGGGCGAGGAGCTCCAGGGCCTGGTCGGCGGTCAGGGCGGCGAGCGGCATTCCGGCGGTCTCCGACAAGGGGATGGTGGCCGGCGCCTTGGCGACGACCTCGGCAGGCAGAGCGACCAGCTCGGCGTATGTGCCGCGGCCGGTGGCGAGTTGTGCTGACATCGCCATCACGCGGTCGCCTGGCCGCAGGGCCGTGACCCCTGCGCCGACCGCGGTCACCATGCCGGACAGGTCCCAGCCGAGGATCATCGGCAGCGGGACGCTGCTGCGTGCGGCATGGCCCCCTTCCCGTGTCCGTACGTCTACCGGATTGACTCCCGCGGCTGTCGTGCGGATCACCAGGAACCCCGGAGCAGGAGCAGAGGGATCCGGCACCTCCGCGACCGAGAGTTCTCCGGGACCGCCGAAAGCGGACAGCACAACAGCGCGCATAGTTCCTCCCAAGGGCCGCCGCACCTACAGGTCGGTCGGCCGCGGATCGATGGTGCGGGAGCGGACGCGCGGGGCCGGGAAACGTTTCGCGGGAATTGGCAGCGTCCGGTGGCGGTGGGCCACACCCCGGCTCTCTTCTTGGCGACGCTAGACCCTGACACGGTGTCAAGGTCAAACCAGCGATCGACCGTCCGGTTGGTACCGCCGTGAGCCGGGGCCGGGTGGGCCTGGGCGTCACGGGCATGACCTTCCCCTTTCGGAGCTTCCCGCCGCCGTGCCGTGCGTGGTCGGCCCGGGGCGGCGGGCACAGCCGTGTCGTCCGAGGCACGTCCCGACGCCGGCCGCCTGGTGGGCGTGGGCTGGTCAGACGGTGGCGGGGAGGGTGGAGTCGAGCCAGTCGAACATGGTCTGATGGGCGCGGCCCATCGCGCCCATGTGGCAGTGCTCGCCGGCTCCCTCGGCCTCGGTGAGGGTGACCAGGGTGGCGGAGGCGTTGGTGAGGGCCTTTTCGACCTCGTGCGGCTGACCCTTGAGGAACTGGTCGTTCTCGGCGTCCATGATCAGTGTGGGAGCAGTGATCTTGTCGGTGATGCCGCTGAGGGTGTATGCCCGGGTCTTGCGGACCAGGTCGGCGAAGGACTCGGCTCCCATCGCCCAGACGCCGTTGCGCAGTGCCCAGCGCACCTGGGTGCTGGCGCCGGTGAGCATCGTCAGGACCGGGACCGCGACGTCGTCTCGTTCCTCATCGATCCACTGGGTCAGCGCGGGCGGCAGCATCCGGTCGAAAGCGGCGTGGAAGTCGTGGATGCCGTCGTCGAGGATGAGCGCGGCAATGCGGTGCTCGAACGCCGCACTGCGTGCTACGAGATAGCCGCCCAGGCTGTACCCGAACAGAATGATCTTGTCGTCGGCGATCTCGGGACGGCTCACGGCGTAGTCGATGACCGGAGTCGTCACCGCTTCCCAGTCGGGGCGGAACACCAGCTTCTGCTCGCGCAGTGCGGCGCCCTGGCCGGGCCCGTCGAAGGCCAGCACGTTGTAACCGCGACGCAGGGCGGCAGCGGCGATGGCGAAGTAGGACTCCTCCAGGGTGGAGTCGTAGCCGCTGGTGTACACCACGGTCGGGCGGGGGGCGCCGGAATCGTCGACCAGGAAGAGATAGCCGGGCAGCGTGGTGTTTTCGTAGGGGATGTCCACCGTTTTGACCGGAGTGTCGAACAGTCCGGCCGCGGTGGCGAAGGCGTCGTGCGAGCGGGAGGACAGCAGGGTGACCTCCGGGTCGGTGGCGGGGTTCTCGCGCAGGAAGAACTCGGCGGTGCGGTAGTAGTTCGACGCCCGCAGAAACGCCTCACGCGCGCTCAGGCGGTGGCCGTCGGCCAGGGCCTGCTCTCCGATGGCCTGGACCCGCTCGGCCGTCGCCTTCCACGCCCGGTGCCAGCTCGCCTCGTCGCCCTCCGTGATCTTCTGTGCAGTGGTGATGATCTCGCCCAGGTCGGCGCCGCCGTAGTTGGCGAACCCTGCCGCGCGCAGCGTCTCGAACGAGAAGGACTCGTTGTCGAAAAGAAACTTCATTGGGCACATCCCCTCGCTAGTCGAGACGGAACCGTTCCGCCTCGACTGAGAAGGACGGTACTCCCGCACCATGCGAGACGCAACCGTTCCGTCTCGTGTAGGGTTGTCGCATGAACGCCAGATCCGTACCTGCCGCGAAGCGGCCCCCGGGTGGCCCCGTCCTGCAGGGAGATGTGACGCGCGCTCTGGAGATCGCCTTTTTCGAAGAGCTCGCCGCCGTCGGATACGGCAAGCTCTCCATCGAGGCCGTCGCGAGACGGGCCGGCGCCGGCAAAGCCGCCGTCTACCGCCGCTGGCCTTCGAAGCAGGCCATGACGGCCGAGCTCGCCTCGCAGGCGGCCCTCGCGTACGTACGCGCCCCTGACATGGGAAACCTGCACGACGACGTCGCCCAGTTCGTCCGCGACACCATGGCCGCCCTGAGCCACCCGTTGGCCTCCCGCATCGTCCCCGACCTGCTGGCCGAGACGACACGTAACGAAGAACTCGCCGAGGCCCTGCTGGCGGGTATCCGCACCCCTCGACGCGAAAATGCCGCCCGTATTCTTCACCGGGCCATCGAACGCGGGGAACTGCCCGCTGACGCCGATATCGAACTCGGCCTGGACTTCCTGGTCAGTCCGACTTACTGGCGACTGGCCGTCATCAGGACGCCCGTGGGCGACGACTACGTCGAACGCCTCACCGCCAAGATCATCGCTGCTATGAAGGCGTGAGGGAGACCGCTGCGGCCGGCGCGGCGCCCGGCTTCCTCTCCCGCGTGCTCCGCTCGGAGTTTCCGCACCTGAAGTCGAAGATGCCCACCTTGTGGTCGCCGTCGTTCTTCGTCGCCTCGACAACGCGTTCGCGGCGTTCTTCCGTCGGGTCAAGTCCGATGAGACGCCCGGCTATCCGCGTTTTCGTGGGGTGAACTGGTTCGACACGGTCGAGTTTCCCAAGGACGGGGACGGCTGCCGGTGGGAGTCCACCCCGCACGACCCCGTCAGCCGCGTGCGGCTGCAAAGTGTCGGGCACGTCCGCGTGCACCGGCACCGGGCGGTGAAAGGCCGCGTCAAGACCGTGCCGGGCCGCGTGCGGCATCGACATGGGCATAGCCCATTTCCTGACCACCTCCGGGGGTGAGCACCAGCCCAATCCGAGGCATGGAAAACGCAACGCCGATGCCCTTGCCGAGGCCCAGCGCGCGTTGATGGCGTTCCCGCGCCGGAAGCGGGAGAACCGCACCGCCAGGCATCGCCGGGCGGTGGAGAAGGTCGCCAGCCTGCACCGCAGAGTCAGGCGGCAGCGCACGGCCACGCACACAAGGCCGTGCTTGCGATGGTCCGCGACTACGACGTGATGGCACACGAGCGCCTGAGCGTCGCGAACATGGTCCGCACGCCCAAGCCCAAGCTCGACCCCGTCATGCCCGGCGGCTTTCTGCCGAACGGTGCGGCGGCCGAGGCCGGGGTGAACAAGAGCATCCATGATGCGGGTTGGGGGGTGTTCCTGGGCATCCTCACGCACAAGGCTGAAAGCGCCGATCGTGTACTGATCCCGGTGGACCCCCGCAATGCCTCCCGCACCTGCCCCGCCTGCGGGCACGTGTCCGGCGAGAACCGCACCACGCAAGAGAAGTTCGAGTGCACCCGGTGCGGACACACTGCCAACGGCGACGACATCGGCGCACTCAATGTCGCTATCAGGGCCGGACTGGTCCTTCCCGACGTGGCCTAGCCACGACAGGAGAAGCCCCCCGGATTTATCCGGGGGAGGAGTCACTGACGTGGTGAAGCAGCACAACGGGTCCCGCGAGCAGGACAGGATCAGGGGGAGCACACCTTCGTGTTCTCGCGGTCGCACGCCGACCCGGTCCCCGCGTCGGGCGCTCGGCGGTGCGCAGGTGTGTGTCCGGGAACGGCCGTGCGGTCATCCGGTTTTGGCGACCTCGATGGTGACCTGGCGGTCGTAGAGGTCCTTGAGGACGGATTTCGGGGTGTGTTCGTCCACGATGACGAGGTTGAAGCCGGTGAGCGGGGCCAGGGCGTGCAGAGGGTCCGCCGTTGCCTCCCTTCGTGTTCCATTCAGCGGCATTGTGGATTCCGCTGTACGGCATCGGCTCCTAGGGTGCGACGTGTGATGCGGAGGTACTCGACTCGGATGGCGCCTCTGGAAGCAACCTGGGACTTGAAGGAGTAGCCCATGGATGTCGTGCGCAAGGACGTCGTTCGGCTCGGTGAACAGCGCTATGAGCTTGGACCTTGCTGGCCACCCCGGTGACGCGTGCCACGTTCGGCGGGTTTCCGGCCCGCGTACTCGCCCGCCCCAGGTGCGGCGGCGAGACACTCATTGCATCTGGCATGCCGCCGGCCGGTTCCTAGGTTCACCCCTCCGATGTGCCCGGCTCCTTGGACCCGCTCTGTGACTCAACACATGGCGTTTCCGCCGCCGCTTACGAGTCCTGCTTCCAGACGCTCGGTTTCACCGGGCACGGCTGCCGCGGCAACCACGCCCAAGGCTCCTCTCCTAGCCACTGAGCACACCGATGCGGCGGAACCTTCTGCCGGACACCGGCCGAGGGATGACCACGCGCAACGGCAACTTGCCTGCCGCTCCGACTCTCACCCTGGCGGACGACGAGCAGTCCGAACCGCCACCCCTCACTGCCCGCAGGAAGAAAGCGACCATCATGACCGTCCTCGACGAACTGAGCCGCAGCCGCTACGTCAGCCTTACGACGTACCGCAAAGACGGGACAGCTGTATCCACGCCCGTCTGGCACGCGGTCGATGGCGGGAAACTGTACGTCTCTACCACCCCTGACGCCTGGAAAGTAAGAAGGATCCGCAACGACAGCCGAGTCGTCGTCGCAGTCTGCAATGCGCGAGGCCGGGTCGCGGATGACGCTCCGAGAGCCGAGGGGGAGGCGGTGCTGCTGGACACCGCTGGTACCGAAGGCGTTCGCCGTCTTCTCGCCCGCAAGTACTTCCTCGTACGGCTGACTGTCTGGGCCACAAAGATGCTTCGCTGCTCTGCACGTCCCGCGATCGGAATCGTCGTGTCCTTCTGACTTCACCTGCAGATGCGCACCCAGAAGGCATGGCCTGCTGTACTGGTCCTCGGCGACAACCTCCTCTCTCTGGAGGGTATTTCGTTGCGTGGACGAGTACTTCGTCGTTCCGGCTGCCCGCGCACCGGTCGCGGTCGCACGCCGACTCGGTCCCCGCGTCGGGCGCTCGGCGGTGCGCAGGTGTGTGTCCGGGAACGGCCGTGCGGTCATCCGGTTTTGGCGACCTCGATGGTGACCTGGCGGTCGTAGAGGTCTTTGAGGACGGATTTCGGGGTGTCTTCGTCCACGATGACGAGGTCGAAGTCGGTGAGCGGGGCCAGGGCGTGCAGGGCACGGCGTTCGAATTTGGTGTGGTCGACGTACAGAATCCGCTTGGCCGCGACATCCATCATCGCGCGTTTGAACGACACGGTGTCCTGGGTCTGGTGGTAGCAGGTGCCTGCCGTGATGGCAGATGTCGAGAGCACGGTGAGGTCGACGGAGAGGCCGCGGATGGCGTCAACCGTCATGCCGCCGAGGAACGCGTCGCCTGCTTCGTGATACATGCCGCCGAGGCCGATGAGACGGATGCCGGGGGCGCCCTTGAGCTCACGGATGATGGGCAGGAAATTGCTGATCACGGTTGCTGGGCCGGCGTCGCGCAGCATGCGGGCGAAGTGGATGCCGGTGGTGCTGTCGTCGAGCATGATCGCCTGTCCGGGCTCGACGTACTGCAGAACTGCCCTGGCGATGGCGCGCTTGGCCGCGGCCTGGCTTTCGAGCCGTACGATCACGCTGCTCTCGAAGAGTGCCGACGGCTCCACGCTCGCGCCGCCGCGGGTCCGGCGCAGCAGCCCCTGCCGGTCCAGCGCGGTGACGTCTCGCAGGATGGTCATCACGCTGACCCCGAACTGCTCGGCCAGTTCCTCGTTGCGCACCGAGCCCTGCTTGATGACCTGGGTGAGGATGCGCTGCTGGCGCTGCGACGGCCGTAGCGCCCCCCGGTCGTCGGACTCGTCCGTGACCACGGTGCCGTCGCTCTCACTCACCGGTATTGCCTCCTGTCAGGGCGCGCACGCTGCTGTTCTGCGGGTACCAGCCTAGGCGGTTTCTTACGGAGCATTGTGCGGGCCGGTCGAAGGGCCCTGCGAGGCGGGCGGTGGCTGTCTTCTCGTAGCGGATGGGGATGCCTTACCGCGGCTTCACCCAGGTGATGCGGTGATCGGCACGGGGATCACTCAACCGCCCGGCTTCCAGCGCCCGCAGGCCAATCGGCCGGGACGATGAACGGCTTCCAGGGGATCTCCCCGGAACGGACCCGCGCCGCAAGGCGCTGCAGGGGCCCGAACACTATGGGGCCGCAGGCTGTTCTCGGGGTCTTGGATGATGGTGAAGTGACCAGCATCCGACGGACGTTGAGCCGTGGTGGACGATCCAGGTGATGGCGTGTTCTCGGGTGATCTCCCGGGGGTGGAGGCCGGTCTGCCGGCCCGGGCGCGGCCAGCTCAGGGCAGGCTGCCGCTTGGAGACGGCCGCGGGCGACCGGCGGCTCCCTCCGCCTCGGTCCGGGTGAGCGGGCGGGGACGGCTGCGCTGCGGGGCCGGCCCGGGGCCGGGGCGGACAGGGGGCGCGGTCGGTTCGAGGGCCTGCCGGCTCTCCTCCGTCTCCGGGCGTGCGCCGGAGATGTGCGGGGTGACGACGAGGCGGTCGGCGAAGGCCGTGGTCAACCACAGATGCATCTCGTGCTTGCTCGGCAGGATGGGCAGTTCGGGGTACTCGGGCACCACACTCTCCTTCGGTTGTGGGACGGGAACCATGCGCCGGCACGGTCGGCGGGAGCCAGGACACAGGCTCCTCCGGCGTCTTTGGTGCGCGGTGGCGTGCAGCCTGCAGCCCCGGCTGGGGGCGCTCCTGTCTGCGGGGTCCGGGCGTCGTCGTAGGCATACAGGAACCGACGGGGACGGGGCCGACGGTCCACGCCACGTGACGTGGCACCACCTGTGGCGCCCCGCTTGGAAATCGGTTGCGCCGTACAGCGATAGGGCGGCGGACCGCCTAGGCGGCGCATAAGGGCGGCCTCCTAGCGTGGCCATGACACCCAGCGTCGCCACCCTTCGGCGGCATGGGAACGGACCGTACCGACACGGCTCGGTTTCGGCGGTGCCCGACCGGCCGGGATCAACAAAACAGGAGGCAGCATGTGCGTGCTGGAGGTCTCTGTGCTCCGCTCGCGTACGCCCCGGGCACTGTGGTGCGCCGTCACCGTGCACGGCCGGCACCCTGCCGGAGCGGCAACAGTCAGGCCGTCCGCCGCGCTCGCCGCCCCGGACGGCTGGTTGTTCGCCACCGGCGTGGTGCGGGCAGCGGCCGGGCCGGGTTCGTGCGCTGCCGGGATGACCGTCGGCCCCGCCGGCGTGCCCTGGCCGCAGGATGCCCCGGCCCCGGTGCGGCGCCTGGCGCGCCGGCTCGTCTCCCACGTACGACGGGAGGCGGCGACCACCCCGCGCTGGTACCTGCTGGCCGAAGCCGAGGAGAAGAACCACCCCGGTGTGCTGGGGGCCCTGCGATCGCTGGGTGCCGCCCTGGCCGAACACCCGTGTCACCAACAGGCCACTGAGGCGCTGACCGCTCGCGCCCCGCTGACCGTCCTCTGCTCCGGGCTCGTCGAGACTCCCTGCCGGAGCGCCCCTCCCGTCGAGCGGTCCGGCTACCGCCAGCTCCTCCTCGACCGCATCGGCCAACTGGCTTACCAGGGCCTGGGCGCACCCGAGATCACCGGCCGCCTGGGCCAGGAAGGCTTCACCCTGGCCCCCGGCCGTGTGGACGGCATCGGCCTGGCCACCGTCCAGCGTTTGCTTCGGGAGGACGTCCGGCCCACCACGCCCATCCCCACCCGCAACCGCCCGCGCCCCGCCCCTGGCGAGGCCCCCGGAACCGATGAATGGTGGCTCCCCGACCTGGCCATCGAGCTGTCCATGCCCATCAGCACCCTTTACAGCTGGGTGCGCCGTGGCTGGGTCACCGCCGTCCGCAAGGAAACCTGTCCCCCCTACCGCTGGATCGTCCGTGCCGGCCCCGCCGATCTCGGCGAGCTTCGTCGGCGCCGTGCCCGTACCGCCAAGACCGCCCTCGGCGAGGCATCCGGCCCGGCTGGAGCTGTCGCCCCATGGCGGGCGGGAGCGGCGGATGAGATCGGACAAGGCCGATGCCGGCGTTGAAGGCCGTGGCGGTGTGACCCGCGCGGTCCCATGGGAATCCGTGGGGCGCCGGACACTGTGAGAGCCGCATGTCCGGTGCGGGTGGAGGGCCGGGGAAGCGGGCTGGTCACAAGGCCGGTACCGGGCCCCGGTCCGCCCCCTGCCGCACCACCTCCCCGCAGGGGCGGGCGAGGAGCCGTTGCTCCTGACCGGGGGTGAGGGCGCCGCAGGCCCGCACGATCCACGAGGTGATCTTGCGGTGGGCACGGCGGATTCTCCTTTCCCGGAGCACGTGGAAGGGGCTGGAGTCATGAGGGTTCGGCCTGGCCTGGGGGCGCGGAGACTCACGGCAGCAGGACGACTTGCCCGGCGTAGGACAGGCCGGCGCCGAAGCCGATGGTCAGGGCCAGACCGCCGCTGCGGGCCTCACCCACCGCCAGCAGGTCCTCCATGGCCAGCGGGATGGAGGCCGCCGAGGTGTTGCCGCTGCGGATCACGTCCTGGGCCACCACGACGCCGGCCGGCAGCTTGAGCGTCTTGGCGAGCGCGCCGACGATCCGGAGATTGGCCTGGTGCGGGATGAAGGCGGCGAGCTGGTCGGCGGTGACGCCGGCCGCGTCCAGCGCCCGCTGGGCGGCCTCGGCCATCTGGTAGACGGCCCAGCGGAAGACGGTCTGCCCCTGCATGGTGAGCGCGGGGAAGCGCACGGTCAGGTCACCGCGCAGATCGAGCCAGGACACGGACTGGTCGATGGCCTCACGCTGCGAGCCGTCGGCGCCCCAGACGACCGGGCCGAGGCCGGGAGTGTCGGACGGGCCGACCACGACCGCCCCGGCGCCGTCACCGAAGAGGAAAGCGGTATGGCGGTCATCGTGGTCGATGAGGTCGGACATCCGCTCGGTGCCGACCAGCAGGACGTACTCGGCGCTGCCGCCGCGGACCATGTCGCCGGCCAGGGCGAGGCCGTGGGTGAAGCCGGCGCAGGCGGCGGACAGGTCGAAGGCGGCGGCCCGGTCGGCGCCCATCTGGTGGGCGATCTCGGTGGCGACGGCGGGCAGTTGGAAGAAGTGGGTGGAAGTCGCGACGATCACACAGCCGATCTTGTCGGGGGTGACGCCGGCTTCGGCCAGGGCCTTGCCCGCGGCGGCGACGCCCATGTGCGCGACTGTCTCGTGCGGGCCGGCCCAGCGGCGTTCGGCGATGCCGGAGCGTTCCCGTATCCACTGGTCGCTGGAGTTGATCCGCTGCGCTATCTCATCGTTGGGCACCACCCGGGAGGGCCGGTAACCACCCACTCCGAGGATGCGGGCATGCGTCGGTCCGACAGACGGGCGAAGCACGGGGATGGTGGCGGACACTGAAGGTCTCCCGAGGTCGGAACGGACAGGGCGGACGGTGGGCCGGGGCCGGACGGCAGCTCCGGCCGAGGAGGTCCCCCACCACGGTGGGGGACTCAGTCCAGGCCGCGGAGGATGTGCAGTTCGCCGGGGTCACCGACGATGTCGGCCTGGTGCAGCGCCAGCGGCTGCGCCCAGCTGTTGGCGTACGAGGGCGGAGCGGAGGGGGCGCTGAAGGCGGCACCGGGTTCGGACAGTGGCGGGAGAGCGGTCGTCGGGTCGACGGCGCGGGGAGTATCCGTGGGGACCACCTGCTTCGTGACGGCCGGTGCGGACAGGACAGGCCCGGGCTCGCCGAGAGGCGAGAGCGGACCCGGCGGTGAGGGGACGGTGGCGGCGGGCTGCGTCTCACACCCCCCGGACCGCTGCCCGGCCCTCCGCCCGCTCCGCCAGCCGGCCGAGCCGCAGTTCGGCGACGCCTGCGAAGGCCGGGCGGAGCAGCGCGGCCAGCGCGCCGCGGTGCTTGAAGAGGTGTTTGACGTAGGTGCGGTTGTGGTGCGGGCGCAGTTCCCAGCTGTGGTCCTCGATGAAGCCGGGCACCTCCCAGTGGGCCGCGATCAGGGTGCCGGTGACTTGGCGGTACTCAAGGAATCCCTTCAGCGCGCCGCGAGTCCAGACGGGGTAACGCTGCCCGACGGCTGCGGTCTGCGGGGCCTTCACCGACAGGAACGCGGGGTTCCAGTCGGCCAGGGCCGAGGGCTCCAGCAGGATCTGCCGGACGACCTGCAGGGGAGCGTTGACCACGACCTGCGAACTGCGAGCGGTCATCGATCAGTACCTCATTCCTCCGTCGGCGCGAATGACGGTGCCGTTGATGAAGTCGGCCGCGGGGCCGGCCAGGAAGGCGATGGTGTCCGCGATCTGCTGGCCCTGGCCGAGGCCCACCAGGGAGTTGCGGACCATGTGGCTGAGCTGGTCGGGGGGCACGGTCGCACCCAGCCCCGTGTCCAGGATTCCCGGAGCGAGGACGACCGAGCGGACGTTGTAGGCGGCGTACTCCTGGGCGACGGTCAGTGCGAGGCCATGCAGCCCGGCCTTCGAGGACGCGTAGGCGGCCTGGCCGGGGTTGCCGAGCGTGGCGGCCATCGAGGACACGTAGACGATGCGCCCGTAGCGGCCCCGCATCATGCTCCGCAGTGCGTGCTTGGTGGTGAGGAAGGCGCCGCGCAGGTTGGTCCGGTGGACCTCCTCCCAGTCTTCCACCGGCA
This sequence comes from Streptomyces sp. GbtcB7, assembly GCF_019091445.1. Lineage (NCBI taxonomy): Bacteria > Bacillati > Actinomycetota > Actinomycetes > Kitasatosporales > Streptomycetaceae > Streptomyces > Streptomyces sp. GbtcB7. The sequence goes on along the minus strand of NZ_JAGXJM010000044.1, from coordinate 67,999 downwards.
TCCGGACCAGGGGCTGGTCGCGGGTGATGGCGGCGTTGTGGATCAGGACGTTCAGCCGCCCGAACTCCTGGGAGGCGGCTACGAGGGCGACGGCGGTCTCCTCCTGCGCGACGTCGCCGGCGACGAGCCGCAGCCGGTCGCCGTACTTGTCGGCGAGCTGCGCCAGCTCCTCCGAGGGCGACCGGTGGCCTGCGATCACCTGGGCGCCCTGCTCCAGCAGGGTCCGCGTGGTCAGCAGGCCCAGGCCGCGCCCGGCGCCGGTGAGGACGACGACCCGTCCCTCCAGGGTGCCCGCAGGGGCGGCCGGGGTTTCGGCCGGTTCGAGGCCGCTGTTCATGAAGAGACCTCCGGTGCGGGTGGCGGAGTCACGGTGGACACCTGGGCGAAAAGGCGGTCGCTGAGCAGGGCGATGCGTTCCTGGTCGATCGGGCGCACGCTGCGCAGCTGGGCGAAGCGCAGGTTCGACGGTTCGGAGCCGGGCTCCTCCACGAGCAGGGGCGGCAGAAGCAGGTCGTGCTCCCGCGCGAGGAGGCGGGCGGCGTCCCGCAGGAACCGCAGTCCCCGCCGGCGGAGGTGCTCCGGCAGCCAGTCGAGGGCGGTCAGGTGCAGCTCGCTGAGTACACCGTCGGTGGTGATCGTGAACCGGGCGGCCAGCTCCTCGGGGATGTGGGCCGCTTCGTCGGCGAACATCGGGACGGTGATCCTTTCCTGGTCCAGCAGGACCAGGACGTTGCCGTCGGCGGCGAGGTGGTCGAGCACCCCGGCGGCCTGCCCGGGAGCGGGCCAGAGCCCGGCGGGGGTGCAGTGCCGCGGGTCCGAGGTGGACCAGAGGAGCCGACGGGGCCCGTCGAAGACCACCAGTGTGTTGCCGCACCGCAGGACCGGTGGCGAACTCATCGGCGATTCACCTCACATGGGTTGCGGTAAGGCCGCCGTCGGCGGTCAGTCGGGTGTAGTGGTCGGCGGCCCGGCGTTTGCGGTCCGCGGTCCGCGCGTCGGGCGCGGGGGCGTTGAGGATGCCGCGCAGTTCCTCCGCGGCGGCGGCATCGTTGCCGGTCTTCATCAGCGCTTCGGCGTAGGCCATGGGGTAGCGGGTGTCATGCGCTCCGATCCGGGCCACATGCCGCAGGTGCCGCAGTCCCTGCTCCCGCTTGCCACCGAGCGGCCGGGGTGCTGACACATGCCAGCGGCCCAGCAGGTAGTTGGCCATCAGGTGGTCGGGGTCGGCGTCGACGACGCGCTGCGCCTCGCGGCGCAGCTTCGGCATCATGGCCAGGCGCCGGGGCAGCGCGGCGTCCATCATGCGGAGCCCGGTGAGCCGGGCCCGTGTGGCGCGGGCGTCGATGTTGCCGGGGCTGGTCAGGTCCGCCAGGTCGAGCATGAGCCGGGCCTGACGCATCCGGCGGGCGGCCGGCCGGGTGTCGGTGCGGCTGAGCATCGTCTCCAGCGTCGCCTCGGCCAGGTCGGCCAGTTCCTGTGCCGCCTGCCGGTCGCGCTCCGGTGTGGGGTTGCGGGCGGATTCGACCAGGGACTCCAGGGCTTCCCGGGCCGCTTTGCCGAGGGCCGCGACACGCTGCGGCCGGGGAAGCGTGGGGTCGACCTCCAGCGGCGGCCCGAACACGACGCGCGCGGTGGCCCCGCGGCGGGGAAGGTTCGCCCCCTTGGGCAGAACGTGCTGGACGCCCCACATACCCACGGGGATCACCGGCACACCGGCCCGTACCGCGAAGCGGAAGGCGCCGTCCTTGAAGGGGAGCAGCGGCCACCCCGGGCCACGGGTGCCCTCGGGGTAGACCACGAGCGTGCTGCCCCCGGAGAACACGCGCTCCACCGAGGCGAGCAGTTCCCGGCCGGGCTGATCGCGGTCGACGGGTATGCCCCCCACCGAGGTCGTCCATCTGCCGCGCAGCGGATGGACGAAGGCCTCCGCCTTGGTCAGGAAGTAGAAAGAGGGATCGTCACGCAGGAGGTCCAGCAGCGCGTCGACCACGAAGTGGTCGGCGAAACTGCTGTGGTTGCACACCAGCACGAAGGGCCCGTTGGTCGGCACATGGTGCCCGCCTTCGACACCGGCGAGGTACCGGTGCACGACTGCCGGACGGGTGACGGCAGTCGTGGCACCGGACATCAACCGGTCAATCCGGCTCACTTCGCCTGCGCGTTCTCGACGGCGGCGTACTCCCGCAGCTTCTCGATGCTGGTGAGGACCAGGCCCTCGCTCTTGGCGAACTCGACCAGCTGGGGAAGACGGGCCATCTCGCCGTCCTCCAGGATGATCTCGACGATGACGCCGGCCGGGGCGAGCCCCGCGAAGCGCGCCAGGTCGACAGCCGCCTCGGTGTGACCCGGGCGCTCCAGGACGCCGCCCGGGCGGGCGACCAGCGGGAAGATGTGGCCGGGCCGGCGAAGGTCCGCACCGGTGCCCTTGAGTACCAGCTCGATGGTCTTGGCGCGGTCCGGCGCGGAGATGCCGGTGGTCACGCCGTGCTCGGGGCCGGCGTCGACACTGACGGTGAAGGCGGTGCCGTTGGGGTCCTCGTTGCGTTCGACCATCGGGGACAGCCGCAGTTCTGCGGCGCGCTCCTCCGTGACGGACAGGCAGACCAGCCCGCGGCCGCGAGTGATCATGTAGTTGATGGCGGCGGCGTCGGCGTACTCGGCCGCGACGATCAGGTCGCCCTCGTTCTCCCTGTTCTCGTCGTCCACGACGATGATCATCTCGCCGCGGGAGATGGCCGCGATGGCCACCTCGGCCTCGTCGAGAACGAACGGTTCGATGTCCAGGGCCTGCACGGTCATTCGCGTTTCCTTTGCCAGGAGGGTGCGGTGGGCTGGGCGGAGCGTCTCGGAACAATATCGATGCCTCAACATCGATGTCCCGTAAACGATGATCCATCATGCATGTTGCAGCATCGTTGCTGCAACATCAATTAGGTAAACTTAAGATGTGGGTGGGATTGCGTCTGCTCGCACCGGCGGGCTGCGGTCGCCCCTATCCATGGCGTATCATCGATATAATCGATGTATTAATGTCGCGTCAACGATGAGCGTTGTGCGGCCCCAACAACCTGAATGAGGTGTCGCCATGCCAACCGGAAAGACCGCTGCGCACGCGCCACCGGGTGAGCACGGCTCGGCTGCGGCGCGCCCCGAAGACGACTCGGAGCTGCGCTACCTGCTGCTCGCGGCGCAGCGGGAGGGCTCCCGGTACATGGCCGGGCAGCTCAGGCCGCTGAACCTGACCCCGGCTCAGGCGGAGATCATGCTCGTACTGGCGGAGCGGCCGCCGCTCACCCTCGCCGAGGTGGGGCGGCTGATCGTATGCGAGAGCAACAGTCCGAGCCGGATCGTGGACACACTCGTCAAGCGCGGGATGGTCAGCCGGACGCCGGGGCAGGTGGACCGCAGGGTGGTCTATCTGGGCCTCACTCCGCAGGGCCAGGACCTGCTGCCGAAGCTGAAGGAGATCGACACTGCGATGGACGCGGCGGCGGCCGGTCAGCTGAGCACCGACGAGAAGCAGGTGATGATCCAGGCCCTGCGCCGGATCGTGGACGGCACCGTGAGCGGCGCCGCTCTCGCGGCGCGCTTCCATGACTGAGTCGCGGCGGCGGCGCATTCACTGATCAGCACGGGCGGCGCGGCTGCCTGCCTTACCGCTGCCGGTACGAGGGGTGTGACCGCTCCGGTTACGAGGGGGCGTGGCGGGCGAAGCCCGCGGCGAAACCGGCCCTGGGGACGCGCCCAGCAGGTACCCGGGGCCGGGAGCGGTTCCATCAGCGGTCCACCGCCTGGGCGCGCGGCGTTCGATGCGGCGGCCGCCGGCTCCGGTGCGGGACCGATACGCGGCGGCCGCAGGGGCAGCCGTCGGCGGGCTCCGCGGCGGTGTGTCTACCCGCTGCCCCGGGGTGCGGGCCCTGCCCACCGCATCGACCGAGGCGCGCGGTCCCCCCCCCGGGCGATCCCGGGACATCGGTGACCGGACTTGGCTGTCGCCCCCCTGCATGACGTGCACAGCGACCAGCGGCTGGCTCCCTGTCGTGCGGCTGCCGCCAGCCGGCCTGCAGGGTGAACCTGCCATGCTCACAGTGATGCTGTGGCTGCGACGGAGCAGCGCTCCGCGGAGCCGAGGACCTGCAGGCAGGACCCGTGGCCGGGAATGCCGAAGCGCTTCGCGGTGGCTCTTCCGCGGTGCATGAACACCGGCACGGGCATGTCCGTCGCCTCGTCAGGCAGTGCGGCGCCCCCCGGCCGTTCTTCCCTTGAGCAACGAGACGTCGCTGGTCCGAACCTTCATGGAGAACTTCTGGGCCGGGGCACGGCGCCGCTCGGGCGCCACCCGTGAACATGGCCCTAACCTAAGAGAACGTGCCATACAGAGGCATTGAGCATGCCATTGAGTGGAACAAAGGAGCGGGAACGTGCCTGACGGGACCTCGCCCAGCAACGCAATGAACGCCATAGGTACCGCCAGGGAGCGTGCCCGCGAGGAGCTGGTCCAGGAGATCAAGGGCTCGGCACGGCGCCAGCTGGCGGTCCATGGCGCCACGGCCCTTTCGCTGCGGGCGGTGGCGCGTGAACTCGGCATGGCCTCCTCGGCCGTCTATCGCTACTTCCCCAGCCGCGACGACCTGCTGACAGCACTCATAGTGGACGGCTTCAACGCCCTCGGTGAGTGCGCCGAACGCGCGGCGGCCGGCGCACCGCGGGGCAGCGCGCCGGCTGAACGCTGGCAGGTTACGTGGGAGGCGGTGCGGGACTGGGCGGTCGCGCATCCGCAGGAGTACGCCCTGCTCTATGGCTCTCCCGTCCCCGACTACAAGGCTCCGCAGACCACGGTGCCCCCGGCGGCCCGGGTGGCCCGGGTGCTGATCGGCCTGATCCGCGAGGCGGAGTCACAGGGAGCCTTGCGGCCGGTGCGGCGTATGGCCTTGGTGGCCGAGGACGCCTCGGACGGGCTGCCGGGCTGGGCGGCCGCGCGCCTGGTGGAGTGCTGGACGCAGTTGTTCGGCCTGATCAGCTTCGAACTCTTCGGTCATCTGACGAACGTGGTCGAGAAGCCGGCCGAGTTCTTCGCTCAGACGGTCCGGGAGAGCGCCGCCTGGCTGGGCTGAGCCCCCGCTGCCCGGTCGGAAGCCGCGGCGTTGTGCGCCGATATCAGCAAGGCGACCGTCTGGGCCCGAGTGCGTGAGGGCGTGTCGTTCCACGCGCACAGCAACTCCCAGTCGTCGAACAGCGCCGTGCCGTGTGGATCGAGCTGGTCTCGCAGCAGCGACAGGGCCCGCCGGGAGGACGCATCGTGGATCTCCGCGTGCCCCGTCGCGGCCCACAGCAGTGCTCCGGCCAGGCTGGCCGCCTGCGGCCGATGCGGGGAGCCGATGTAGAGCAGCCCCGATCCATGGCACCAGCCCCGGTCGGCGATCAGTGCGGCGGCGCGCCGGAAGATGCCGCCCGCCGGGGGAGGGGCGGAGGTGACGGACTGGTACGGGAGGGGCGTCGGAGCAAGTGCCTTCATGGCCGTCGACTCATTTCTGGAAGATTCCCTGGAGGTCTGCGGTGCGCGGGAGCGTCATGCGACGGTGTTGTTCTGCCGTTTCTGCCCGTGCGCTGCCTCGCGCTGCCGAACCGGGTGGGCGTGACATGGCCGCCTTGCTCCGCTGTCCGGGCCCCCGGGATCGGGCCGGACAGCGGAACGTGGTTCGCACGGGACGGTGCCGCTGCTCAGCTCACCTCGGCGTCGGGGCTGAGAGATCCGGCCCCGTGGGCGGGAGTTCGGTGCCCGCGGGGGCGCTCACCGAGGCGGCGGCCACCACGCTGCCGGCCTCTTGCGGGACGGACCGGCGGTTGCCGCCCCAGATCCGATCGCCGAGCAGCAGCAGCGTGGCCGGCATGAGCAGCCGCCGGATCACGACCGCGTCGAGGACCACCGCGGTGGCGAGGCTGATGCCCAACTCCCGCACGATGCTGATCTGGGCGCTGGTGAAGGAGACGAAGACGGCGACCATGATGGCCGCGGCACCGTTGACCAGCCCGGCGGTGCGGGCCAGACCGCCGAGCACCGCGTCACGGTGCGAGGCGCCGTCCAGGTACATCTCCCGCATCCGGCCGATCATGATCACCATGTAGTCCATGCTCAGGCCGAACATCACGGCGAAGAGCATCAGCGGGGTGACGCTGTTGATGGAGTGGTCTGCACCGCCGGCGACCAGAGCCAGGAAACCGAGGCTGGCGCCGACGACCAGCACGTTGAAGGCCAGCGCCAGCAGCGGCAGCACCGTCGAGCGGAAGGCGAGGAAGAGGATGAGGAAGCTCAACAGGGCTACGACGAGGACGACCAGCGGGATCGAGCCGACGACCAGGTCGTCGAAGTCGGAACCGGTGGCGGTGGCGCCGGCGAGTTCGGCCTTCACCCCCGGCGAGGTGTCGCTCTTCAGATGCGAACGCAGGTCGCTGACCAAGTGGTGCGTGGCAGCGCTGTCCGGGTCGGCATCCGGCGTGACCAGGACACGGGTGACGAGGGTGTCACCGACCGCGGTCCACAGCTGACCGACGGCCGCCTTGCCCGCGGTGTCCAGCCCGGTACCGTCGGCCAGTGCCTGTGGCAGCGAACCAGCGGGCAGGCCCAGGGTGCTGACGCCCTGTACGCTGTCGGCTCCCTTGGCGTTCTTGGCGTAGTCGGCGATGTCCGTGGCGCTCGTGAGCAGCGCGGACGAATCCTTCGCGTGGGCAGTCAGCACCACCTCGACCGGGAACATCTCGCGCACGCCGATGTCCTGCTTGATGCGTGCGATACCGACCCGGGCACTGTCCCCGGCGGGCAGAATGTCCGCGCTCGCCACCGGTACCCGCAGAGTCAACTGCGTGGCCGGCCATGCCAGAGCGACGAACCCGGCCACCAGTACCGCCAGGATCAGCAAGGGGTGCTTGGAGACCCGGCCCGCCTCGGCCTTGGGAACGACGGAAGCGGCGGTGGCCTTCTTGCGGCGGCGCAGGGTGCCTGCGTTGATGCGGTGGCCCAGGAGCCGCAGCACGGCCGGCAGCAGTGTCATCGCCATCGTGACGGCGACCACCGCCACCGCCACACCGCCCAGGGCGATGCTGGTGAAGGACATGGCCCGGGGAACGAAGAGGGCGGACATGGCGACCACAACCGCCAGGCCGCTGAAGAGCACCGAATGCCCCACCGTACGCATGGAGCGCCCCACGGCGGTCGGCACGTCCTGGCCGTCGGCCAGTTCCTCGCGGAAGCGTTTGACGATGAAGAGCGAGTAGTCCACGGCCACCGCCAGGCCGACCATGGAGACAATGTTGGTGAACAGACTGTTGACATCGGTGACTTGAGCCATGCCGTAGCCGATGGCCTGGGTCAGCGCCAGTGTGACGCCGGCCATGACGAGCGGGACCGCCATCGCGACCAGCGACCGGAAGACCAGCAACAGCACGATGAAGAGCACCGGGAAGGCGATCATCTCCGCCCGGGTGACGTCCTCCTTCGAATGCACGTTCAGTGCATAGTCCAGGGCCGGAGCGCCGGTGACATCCACCTCGACGTCTTTGCTGACCGCGGCGCGCACGTCGTCCCGCAGAGTCGGCACGACGTTCTGCACGGTGGTGTTGTCGCCGGAGAAACCGACCTGGAGAAAGGTGGTCCGGCCGTCCTTGGACACCCACTCGGGGTGGGCGCGCTCGTCGGTGATCGTGGTGACGCCCGGGCGCCGCGCTGCCTGACGGGCCTCGTCGACCGCGCTCCGCACCGATCCGGCGCGGTCGTGCAGGACGATCAGCAGGGAGTTCGGGGCCTCATGGAACGCCTGCTCAAGCGTGTGCTGCGCGTGCACCGACTCGCCGCGCGGGTTGGAGAAGCCGCCTGCCTTCAGGGCCCCTTCGAGTTTGAGGGCGAACGGCGCGGACACGACGAGCAGCAGCAACCAGGCGGCGATGATCGCTTTGGGTCGTTGCACGGAGAGAGAGATCAGTTGCTTCAAGGTCTGCTCCTGGGATCGAACCGTTGCCCTGGGGGCGAACTAATCCGGAGGTGGCGAGAGGTAGGCGCGATGACGGAACATCGATAATGTCTATTGATGTCTCATCATGTATCACACAACATCGATGATGCAACATCTATAGTCGCGGCTCGATGCGCCCGCGAACGCCGGGTTCAGGGGGAGACCGCCTCTGTCGGGTCGTCGTAGCGGCTTGATCGAATCGGCGAGGCCGGAAGGTGCAGCGGGAGCGAACCGGTGGTTGATGTCGGTGTGCGGGCTGATGTGCACGGCTTGAGGCCGTGTCAGCCGACGGCGCTGATGCCGCCTTCGGTGGCGGTGGGGCGGTCGATGACGGCGGTGGCGAGGATGTGTCGTCGCCGAAGACCTGATGCCGCTCGCTGAGGCTTTTGTTCGAGATCGGCAAGGCGGAGCCCTTGTCGTGGCGCTTGGAGGGCGTCTGGAGCCGGCGGACCATGCCGTCCGGGGTTGTGAAGTGGATCGTGTGGCCGGCCTGGCAGGGCGACGTCGGCCCTGGCCCCGGCGAACGCGAGGGTGGCCAGGTCCTTGACTTTCCCGGGTCGAGTTCGGATCCGCCGCGCCGTCCTCCGTCTGGACCCGACCGTCAGGCCGGAAGGCCTGTGTCCGCGACGTGATGCCTGGTCCGCCGAGCTCGCCAAGGGGTGCGCCGAAGAGCTGCCTGCCGGAGATCCGGTGACTGTCCGCAGCGAACGCCCGCATCCCCGCGTCCGGTTGACGCCGGCGGCGCGCACTCCGCCCTGCTTCACCGCCAGGGCCGGGAGGGGGCCGAGGTCCGGCACGTCCCATTCCAGCAAACTAACAAGAAAAATGTTTGAACAGACACTTGACGTGTGGGTTAAGGCGGGATCATCGTGAAAACGAACACGAAACCTGCTGGGAACAGTGAGATCCGTTCCCGTCGGACAGCACACTCGACATCCCTGAAGGTGATCACAATGGCCGCCACCACCTCCCTCGACCGAGGGCATCGAGGGCGACATCCCGCGGCAGCAGCGGCGCCCGGACACCCCGGGCCGCAATCCGGTCACCTCAGTGATCTGGTGTGGTGCATGCTGCCGGCCGAGGAGTCGGCGGTGTCCCAGGCCAGGGCTTTCGCTGAAGCGCATCTGGCCGCGTGGCGCATCGACGGTGAGACGTCCGACGCGACGCGCCTCGCCGTCTCGGAATTCGTCACCAACTCGGTCTGTCACAGCGGCTCCGCCGACGTCACCCTCCGACTGGTCCGGTGCGGTTCGCAGGTGGGTGTCGAGGTGGTCGACAGTGGAGTGTGGCGGGATCCCGACCCCTCCGATCCTGGTGATGACATCGCCGAGGGCGGCCGGGGGCTGGCGATGGTGAGCGTTCTGGCGCGGCGGTTCGGAGTGCATCGGACATCCTTCGGCACGTGCGCGTGGGCGCTGCTGCGGTAGCCGTCGGCGGCCGGTACGGCAGAGGGTCCGCCGTTCTCCGCCACCCGTTTCGCCTCGCGCGCCGGCAGGTGGGGTCGGTGGAGGCGCCGGACACCCGGCAGCCTCGAGAGATTCATGATCCAACAAAAATTACGTTGAAACAGACACTTTACGTGTTGATTAAGACAGAGTATTCGTGGAAACAAGCGCGGAATCTGTTGGGAACGGTGAGATGCGTTCCCGCCGGACAGCGCACCCGACATTTCTGAAGGTGATCAACGATGGCCATCGCCCTCCGTGTCAGGCACGGAAGCCGCCGGTGGGAGTGCGCGGGCGCACGTTGCCGCCCCGTCCATCACAGCCGTGCGGACTGCAGCCCGCACACCACTACATCGAGAACTCCGGATCACGGTGAGCCGCATACGCCAGGTTCCGATGCACATGAGAGGAGCTGAGGTCGTGCGCGAGGTCGCACTTTCCCTTTCGGCGCGTGAGTACGCGCTCGATGAGATGGCAGTCGGCGAGGTCGACGTCCTGGTCGTGGGCGGCGGTGTGGTCGGTGCCGGCGCCGCCCTCGACGCGGTGACGCGCGGGCTGTCGGTCGCGCTGGTCGAGGCGAAGGACTGGGCCAGCGGAACATCGAGCCGTTCGAGCAAGCTCATCCACGGCGGCCTGCGTTACCTGGAGATGCTCGACTTCAAGCTGGTCGCCGAGGCCCTGCGGGAGCGGGCCCTGCTGCTCCAGCGGATCGCCCCGCATCTGGTCAGGCCTGTGCCGTTCCTCTACCCGCTGACCCGCCGGATCTGGGAGCGGCCGTACGCCGGAGTCGGGATGCTGCTGTACGACACGATGGGCATGACCTCCGTTCTGCCGCGCGGTGTCCCCGCCCATCGGCACATGACCAGGCGCACGGCACTCGCCGAGGCGCCGGGGCTCAAGCCTTCCGCCCTGGTCGGGGCGGTGCGTTACTGGGACGCGCAGGTCGACGACGCCCGCTTCACCCTGTCCCTGGTCCGTACCGCCGCTTCCTACGGTGCTCTGTGCGCCAGCGGGACCCGGGTCACCTCGTTCGTACGTGAGGAGGGCCGCGTGGTGGGCGCGGTCGTCCAGGACGTGGAGACCGGACGCGAACGCACCGTGCGCGCCCGGGCGGTGGTCAACGCGACCGGCGTGTGGACCGACGAGACACAGCAGCAGGCGGGCGGGAACGGCTCGCTGCGGGTGCGGGCGTCCAAGGGAGTGCACCTGCTGGTCCCACGCTCCCGGATCGCGATGTCCTCCGGCCTGATCCTGCGCACCGAGAAGAGCGTGCTGTTCGTCATCCCCTGGGGCGACGAGCACTGGATCGTCGGCACGACGGACACCGACTGGACGTACAGCAAGGAACACCCCGCGGTCAGCTCCGGCGACATCGACTATCTGCTGGAGCACGTCAACACCGTGCTCGCCTCTCCGCTCACCCGGGACGACATCCTGGGCGTGTACGCGGGCTTGCGTCCGCTGGTCTCCGGTGAGGCGGAGCAGACGGCCAAGCTCTCTCGGGAGCATGTGGTCGCGCGTCTTCAGCCGGGCCTGGTCGCCATCGCGGGAGGCAAGTTCACCACCTACCGCGTGATGGCCGAGGACGTCGTCGACGCCGCCGCGCGCGAACTGCCATACGGCGTTCCGGCTTCTTCCACGAAGGACGTACCGCTGGCCGGCGCCGAAGGCTACCAAAGCGTGGTCCGGCGCAAGACGGTACTGGCCAAGCGGTACGGGCTGGCCCCCGAGCGTGTCGAGCGGCTCGTGGAGCGTTACGGCACGCTCGTCACCGAAGTGCTCGAACTGGCCGCCGAGGACAGCACGCTCGGCGAGCCGCTGCGCGGCGCGCCCGGTTACCTCCGTGCCGAGATCGTGTACGCCGCCACACATGAAGGCGCGCTCCATCTCGACGACATCCTGACCCGGCGTACCCACATCTTCATGGAGACCAAGGACCGGGGCCTCGCGGCGGCCGAGGAGGCCGCCCGCCTGGTGTCTGCCCCGCTCGATTGGGACGGGGCCAGGGTCGATGAGGAGATCTACCGGTATCGGCAGCGGGTCGAGGCCGAGCAGGAGGCGGGCCGTCAGCCCAACGACCGACGCGCCGACGCCGCGCGGATGCGCGCACCCGGCTTCGGCGACCCACAGCCTGCACGTATGGGGTGACCGGCATGGACACCACCAGCGGGGCCTGCGCGACGCCCCCGCACATCGACGACAACGACAGCCGGACGCGGCAGGGCAGACGCCCCGACCGCCCCAACTGAGAAGGAGAGGAGGGCACATGGAGCACAGCAGCGGCAGCAGGTACGTCATCGGTATCGACAGCTCCACGACCGCGACCAAGGCCGTCGTGTTCGACGAGGCGGGCCACGCCGTCAGCGAGGGGCGCCGTACGTTCCCGCTGCAGCGCCCGCACCCCGGGTGGCATGAGCAGAACGCCCGGGACTGGTGGGACTCCACACGCGGCGCGCTGCGCGAGGCGGTCTCACAGATCGACGCCACCCGGATCGCCGCCATCGGCATCACCCACCAGCGCGAGAGTTTCGTCTGCCTGGACCAGCACGGCAACGAGCTGCGCCCGGCGATCCTGTGGCTGGACGGCCGGGCCGGCAAGCAGATCGCCGAGCACGGCAGCCGGTCCGTGCATGAGCTCTCCGGGAAGCCGCCGGACGTCACCCCGGCGTTCTACAAACTGCTCTGGCTGCGCGAGAACGAGCCGGACACCCTGCGGGGCAGCGCCCGCGTGGTGGATGTCGCCTGTTACCTGACCCACAAGCTCACCGGCGAGTGGCGCACCAGCTGGGCCTCGGCCGACCCGCTCGGGCTGGTCGACATGGCCTCGTTCACCTGGTCGCGGCAACTGCTCGACACGGTCGGCCTGACGGAGGATCAGCTGCCCGAACTCGTGCCCCCCGGTGCCGTACTGGGCGAACTGAGCCGTGACATCGCCGAGGAGCTGGGCCTCCCGGCGGACATCCCGGTCGTGGCGGGTGCGGGCGACGGCCAGTGCGCCGGCCTCGGCGCGGGCGTCACGCGCCCGGGACTGATGTACGCGAACATGGGCACTGCCCTCGCCGCCGGCACCTGGTCGGCGAGCTACCGCTGGTCCCGTGCCTACCGCACGCTGGGCGGCCCGGTCCCCGGCACCTACACGCTGGAGACCCTGCTGTCGGCCGGCAGCTATCTGATCAGCTGGTTCATGGACAAGTTCGGCGCGCCGCCGGGCCTGGGCCAGGGCCTGGGGCTGTCCGGCGAGGAGGTCATGGAGGCCGCCGCCGCCAAGGTCTCGCCCGGCGCGGACGGGTTGATGGCGCTGCCGTACCTCAACGCCGCGCAGACCCCGTACTGGGACCCGAACGCCCGTGGCGCGATCATCGGCTGGTCCGGCTTCCACGGCAGGCAGCACCTGTACCGGGCCCTGCTCGAGGGCGTCGCGTTCGAACTGCGGCTCACCACCGACGGCGTCGCCGACGACACCGGCATCCCCATCGAGCGGTACCTGGCGATGGGCGGCGGCTCGCGCAGCCGCCTGTGGACGCAGATCGTCGCGGACGTCACCGGGCGCCCCGTCACCGTGTGCGCCGAGACCGAGACCACCGCACTCGGTGCGGCGGTCCTCGCCGCGGCCGCCGTCGGGCTCGGCGGTGTCGACGACATCGAGGAGACGGCGGCCCGGATGGCGAGGGCCAAGGCCACCGTCGACCCCGACCCGATCGCACGCTCCCGCTACGAGGACCTGTACCAGGTCTACCGCCGCCTGTACCCGGCGCTGAAGGACCTCTTCCCGCCGCTGCTCGCCGCCTCCGGTGCGGCCGGCGGCAAGGCCTAGGGCCACCACACCGCCGGTTCACCGAACCGGCGGTCGGCACAAGCCACTTCGCTCACCTTCCGTACCACTCCTGGAGAACGACATGAGCACCATCGCCATCGGCTCGGACGACGCCGGCGCAGCGATGAAGGATGCCCTGCGCGACCACCTGGTCGCGCTGGGACATGAGGTGAAGGACTTCGGCTCGGGCGAGCAGGAGGACTACCCGGACGTCGCCGAGCGCGTCGCCGTGGCCGTCGCCGGCGGCGAGCACGAGCGCGCCGTCCTCGTGTGCGGCACGGGCATCGGCATGGCGATCACCGCCAACAAGGTGCCCGGGGTGCGCGCCGCCCTGGTCGCCGACGCCTACAGCGCCGAGCGGGCCCGCAAGTCCAATGACGCGCAGATCGCCTGCTTCGGCGCCCGCACGCTCGGCATCGAGCACGCCAAGATCTGCCTCGACCACTGGATCGCCTCCGAGTTCGCCGGCGGCGGTTCCCTGCCCAAGGTCCGCAAGATCCACGAAGTCGAGCGGCGCCAGCTCGCCACGTACGAGGAGAAGTCCGCATGAGCCGGCTCGCCGAGACCGTCACCATCCTCGGTGCGGGGGCGATGGGCAGCGCACTCGCCGCACCGGCCGCCGACAACGGACACGAAGTCCGGCTGTGGGGCACCTGGCTCGACGACGAACTGCTGGACGCCGTCGCGCAGGGCCGTCCTCACCCGCGGACAGGGGTCCCGCTCGACCCACGTGTGAAGACCTATCGCAGCGGCCAGCTGGCGGAAGCCCTCGCCGGGGCCACGTACGTCGTGCTGTCCGTCAGCTCCGACGGCCTGGTGGACGTGCTGCGTAAGGCGGCCGGGCACCTGCGCCCCAGTCAGGTCCTGGCCGTCACCACCAAAGGCTTCGTCCGTCTCGACGACCGCATCGTCACGCTCCCCGACGCGGTGACCAGCGTGCTGCACGAGACCGCACCGGACGGCAGCCTGGACCTGCCGCTGGTCGCCATCGGCGGCCCGTGCAAGGCCAATGAAGTCGCCGCCCGCAGGCCCACCGCATCCGTACACGCGTGCGGCTCGCCCGGCGTCACCGAGCGCTCCCGCGGCCTGTTCGCCACCGAGGCCTACGCGGTCGAGGAGAGCGACGACCTGATCGGCGTCGAGATCGCCGCCGCGCTGAAGAACGTCTACGCGATCGCGCTCGGCATCTGTCAGGGACTGGCCGAGCACGGCGGTGAGCCCTACCACGACCTGCAGGCCGCGGCGTTCGCCCGCGCCGTTACCGAGATGGTCCAGCTGGCCGGGCTGCTCGGCGGCCGTGCCGAAACCGTGACGGGACTCGCCGGCGTCGGCGACCTCGAGGTCACCGCCCTGTCCGGCCGCAACCGCGTCTACGGCACCCGCATCGGCGCCGGTGAAGCACCTCACGAGGCACTGCGGGCCATGCAGGACGCGGGCCAGACCGTCGAAGGCGTCCCCGCCGCGCTGCTCGCGCGTGAACTCGTCGACCAGCTGATCCAGCTCGGTGCACTGAGCGACTGGTCCGGGCTGCCTCTGCTGCGGCAGATCGCCGACCTGCTCAGCGGTCAGGAGCCGTACGCCGGTCCTGAGGAACTGGCCGGAGCATTCGCCCGAGCCGCCCTGCCGGCGCGCTCCCCAGCGGAGCGTTAGGCCATGCCCGGCATTCAGGGCCAGGGCGCCCGTGCTGGCAGCAAGGCCGCCGGCCAAAGCAAGGGGGCACGCGGATGACCGGATCGATCGGTACGGCCGCAACGCACGACAGCCCGACAGCGGGAGACACCGTGAGAAATACGGCCCTCGAATGCCGGGGCCTGGCCAAGGCCTTCGGAGGGATCCCCGTCCTGCGCGGGGTGTCCCTGAACCTGGAACCCGGCACTGTGACGGCCCTGGCCGGTGAGAACGGCGCCGGCAAATCAACACTGATGAAGATCGTGTCCGGTCAGGTCCGGCCCGACGCCGGGGACGTCCTCGTGGGCGGAGAAGCGCTGCGCCTCGCGGACGCGCGGATCGCCCGTGAGCTCGGCGTCGGGATCGTGCCGCAGGAACTGGCGCCGATCCTCGACATGACGGTGTACGAGAACCTCTTCGCCGGCCGGGAGCTCAAGCGCCGCTCCGGCCTGCTCGACCGCCGTCGGATGGCCGCTCAGGCACGCGAGATGCTCGAGGTGTTCGGTGTCGACATCGACCCCCAGGCCCCGATGCGACGGCTCACTGTGGCCCTGCGCCAGATCGTCGAGATCACCAAGACCACGTCATGGGGCGCCCGGGTGGTGCTGCTGGACGAGCCGACCTCGGCCATCTCCGGGCACGAGGTGGAGCGGCTGTACGGCGTGGTCGACAAGCTCCGCGAGCGCGGCGTCGCCATGCTCTACACCACCCACAAGATGGAGGAGATCCGGGCGATCGCCGACCGCGTGGTGGTCCTGCGGGACGGTGCGCTCGTCGAGGACCGCCCCTGTGCCGACATCACGGACGACGAGATCGTCCACGCGATGATCGGCCGCGAACTCGACGACCTGTTCCCGGCGCTGCCCGCCCCCGGCGACGAAGTGGCCCTGCGCGTCAGCGGTCTGCACGTGGCGGGCTATCCGGAGCCGGTGGACTTCCAGGTCCGTGCCGGTGAGATCGTCGGTCTCGCCGGTCTGGTCGGTGCCGGACGCACGGAGCTCCTCGAGGCGTTGTTCGGTGCGCGCGCCAGCACCGCTGGTGAGATCACGGTGTCCGGTACGGCGGTACGGCGTCACAACGCCGCGTCCTCGATCAGCGCGGGCATGGCCCTCGTCCCCGAGGACCGCAAGGGGGCAGGGCTCGTCCTCGGGATGAGTGTGCTCGACAACGCCACGCTCCCGCGACTGCCCGACTTCAGCCTCGGAGGCTGGCTGCGAAGCGGCGCACGCACGGCGGCCGTGGACCGGGCGATGACCTCGGTGCACCTGCGCAGCAAGGGCCTCGGCCAGCAGGTCGGCACCCTGTCCGGGGGCAACCAGCAAAAGGTCGTCCTCGCCCGGTGGCTGACCGGACACGTCAAGGTGCTGCTGCTCGACGAGCCGACCCGTGGCGTCGACGTCGGTGCGCGCAGCGAGATCTACCGCATCGTCACCGACCTCGCCGCCTCCGGCATGGCGGTGGTCATGGCGTCCTCGGACATGGCCGAAATCCTCGGGCTCGCGCACCGCGTACACGTGATCCGCGACGGCGCCGTCGCGGGCAGCCTGGACCGCGCCGAACTGTCCTTGGCCGACGCCCAGAGCCGCATCTTCCGTCTCGCCGCCGGACTCGACGGCACCTCCACCACCCTTCCCCTCTCCCAGGACGACGCTTCATGATCACGCAACAGTCCCCGCCCACAGACTCGCCCCACGCGACCGGCGCGGCCGTAGCCGCAGCCCCACTGCGCCGGCTCAATGCGGCGCGGTTGCGGGAGTTCGCGCTCAGCCACGCGATGGTCCTCGTGATGCTGCTGGTCGTCATGTACTTCAGCTACCGCAGCGCTCGTTTCGGCACGCTCGACAACTTCCAGACGATCACCACCGCCGCCGCGCCCTTCGCGCTCATCGCGGTCGGCCAGACCCTCGTCATCCTCACCGGCGGCATCGACCTGTCGGTGGGCAGCGTGATCGCCGTGAGCGCCATGGCCTCGGCCTCGACCGTCGCGGGACATCCAGACCGGCTGTGGACGGCCCTGCTGGTCGGCCTGGTCACCGGCCTCGTCGCCGGCTCGATCAACGGAGCGCTGGTCGCCTGGCTCAACGTACCGCCGTTCGTGGCGACGCTCGGTATGCTCACCGCGGCCTCAGGCATGGCCTATGTCATCGGCGACGGGGCACCGATCAACGGCCTGCCCGCGAACTTCAACCAGATCGCCGGCACCCGGATCCTCGGGCTCCAGCTGCCCGTGGTCGTGATGATCGTCGGGATCGTCGTCCTCGCCGTGGTCATGCGCTACACCGCGTACGGCATGCGGGTCTACGCGGTCGGCGGCAACCGGGTCGCTGCCGAACTCGCCGGCATCAAGGCACACCGCGTGCTGTTCAGCGTCTACGCCCTCAGCGGCCTGCTCGCCGGCCTGTCCGGCGTGATGCTGGCATCCCGTGTGCTGTCCGGCCCGCCCACGCTGGGCTCGGGATACGAGCTGGACGCGATCGCCGCGGTCGTCATCGGCGGCGCGAGCCTCATGGGCGGCCGCGGCACGATCTGGGGGACCGTCCTCGGTCTCTTCCTCATGCAAACCCTCAACAACGGCCTCGACATCCTCGTCGTGCCCGCCTACTGGCAGAAGGTCATCAAGGGCGTGCTCATCGTCGCCGCTGTCACGGTCGACGTGTGGGCCAACAGCCGACGCCGCTGACTCTTCTGCCCCTTTCGAAAGGTAACTCTCATGAACAGACGAACCCTGCGGTTGGCGGGCACCGCCGCATGCGCCATGGCGCTGGTGACGACAGCCGCGTGCGGGGCCGGTGACACGGGTGCGGACAAGCTCCGTATCGGCGTCACCGTCTATGACATGTCGTCCTTCATCACCCAGGGCAAGGAAGGCATGCAGGCCTACGCCAAGGCCCACAACATCGAACTGGTCTGGAACTCGGCCGGCGGCGATGTCAGCACCCAGGCCACCCAGGTGGAACAGCTGGTCAACTCCGGCGTGGACGCCCTGGTCATCGTGCCGGTCGAGGCCAACTCGCTCGCCCCGCAGCTCGCGGAGGCCAAGGCGAAGAACATCCCCGTGGTGGCCGTGAACACGACGCTCACCAGCTCCTCGGCGCTGGCCGCCACCGTGCTGCCCGACGATGTCGCCGCCGGGGAACAGGAGATGCAGATGATGGCCGACAAGCTCGGCGGCAAGGGCAACATCGCCATCCTGCAGGGTCCCCTCGGGTCCTCTCCCGAGCTGGACCGCTCGCGCGGTATCAACAACGTGCTCAAGAAGTACCCCGGCATCAAGGTGCTCGCCAAGGACACCGCCAACTGGAACCGCGACCAGGCCGTCGACAAGGTCAAGAACTGGATGTCCAGCTTCGGTGGCAAGCTCAACGGACTCGTCTCCGAGAACGACGACATGGGCCTTGGCGCGGTGCAGGCGCTGAAGGAGGGCGGCGGGAAGAAGATACCGGTGGTCGGTATCGACGGGATCGAGGACGGGCTGCGTGCCGTCCAAAGCGGCGACTTCATCGGTTCCTCGCTGCAGCACGGCCGGGTCGAACTCGCGGAAGGCCTCGCGGTGGCCCAACGCATCACCGAGAAGAAGACGGTCCGCACGCACTACTCGTACATCATGCCGCCGATCACCCAGTCCAACGTCGCCACCTATCTCGACCACGTGGTGACCGGCAAGGACGCCTTCCTCAAGCGGCTTCCCGCTCTCGTCGACGCCAACCTGCAAAGCGGAAGCCTGGCCAACGAGAAATGAGCCGCCCGGTGGGGGCAGTCCCGGAGCCGGCCTCCCCCCACCACTCCCCGGTCCCTGCCCGGGGCATGCCAACACCCCTTTTACAGGAGCACCCTTGAACGACACACTGCGCCGGCTCAACGACGCGGGGACCGCCGTCTGGCTGGACGACCTCAGCCGCGACCGCCTCGACTCCGGCGAGCTGGCACGGCAGGTAGGCGAAGGCCTGATCGCCGGCGTCACCACCAACCCCACGATTTTCCACCAGGCCATCACGGACAGCAGCGCCTACGACAGCCAGTTGGCCGCCCTCGCCCGGCTCGGCACCACCCCTGCCGACGCCCTGCGCCTGCTCACCTGCACCGACGTACGGCGCGCCGCGGACATCCTGCGCCCGATCCACGACGCCACCGGCGGGGTCGACGGCATGGTCTCCATCGAGGTCGCTCCCGGTCTTGTGCACGACACCGCGGGCACGCTGGCCGAGGCCCGGCTGCTCCACTGGCTGGTCGATCGCCCCAACGTCCTGATCAAGATCCCGGCCACAGACGCGGGCCTGTCCGCCGTGGCCGACTGTCTCGCCGAGGGCATCAGCGTCAACGTCACCCTGATCTTCGGACTTGCCCGCTACCGGCAGGTGATGGAGGCACATCTGGACGGACTGGAACGCGCTGCGCAGGCGGGCCACGAGGTCTCCCGCATCGCCTCCGTCGCCTCGTTCTTCGTCTCCCGTGTCGACGCCGCCGTCGACGCACGCCTCGACAAGAGGGACACCGCGCAGACACGCGCACTGCGCGGCCGGGCCGCGATCGCCAACGCACGGCTCGCCTACGAACTCCACGAGCATGTCCGCTCCGGGCAGCGCTGGCAGGCGCTCGCCGCGCTCGGCGCCCAGCCGCAGCGCCCGTTGTGGGCATCGACGGGGGTGAAGGACCCCGCGTACGACGACACCCGCTATGTCGTCGAACTCGCCGCGCCCGACACCGTCAACACCATGCCTGCCGCCACCCTGAGCGCCGTCATCGACCACGGCGAGCCGCGCGGCGACACCGTACGTGGCCAGTACGAACAGTCCCGCAGCACCCTTGAGGAGCTTGGCGCCGTAGGCATCGCCCTCGACACGATCACGGAGGAGCTGGAGACCGACGGCGTCGCCCGCTTCCAGGACTCCTGGCAACAACTGACCGCCGACATACGCTCCGTGCTCGGCGCCGAGGAGAACCCCGATGCCTGAACTGCTCACCGCCGGCGAGGGCCTCGACGACCTGTGCGTCACCACCCTGCGCACCCTGG
The DNA here is from genome assembly GCF_019091445.1 of Streptomyces sp. GbtcB7. NCBI lineage: Bacteria > Bacillati > Actinomycetota > Actinomycetes > Kitasatosporales > Streptomycetaceae > Streptomyces > Streptomyces sp. GbtcB7. The sequence goes on along the minus strand of NZ_JAGXJM010000044.1, from coordinate 48,055 downwards.
CCATCGACGCGGTGCAGGCCGCGAACTCCGGCCACCCGGGTGCCCCGATGGCGCTCGCCCCCACCGCCCACACCCTGTGGCACCGCTTCCTGCGCTACGACCCCACCAGCCCCCTGTGGCCGAACCGCGACCGCTTCGTCCTCTCCGGCGGCCACGGCTCGGCGCTGCTGTACGCGCTGCTGCACCTGGCCCGGGTCACGGAGGTCACCGCCGACGGAAAGGTGTCCCAGCGCCCGGCCGTCACACTCGAAGACCTCCAGCGTTTCCGGCAGTTGGACTCGCGGTGCGCCGGACACCCCGAGCACGGCCTGACCACCGGAGTCGAGGCGACCACCGGCCCCCTGGGCACCGGTGTCGCCTCCGCGGTCGGTATGGCCGTCGCCGCCCGCTGGCTCGCGGCCCGCTACAACCGCTCCGGATATGAGCTGTTCGGATACGACACGTACGCGCTGTGCGGCGACGGCGATCTGATGGAGGGGGTCGCCGCCGAAGCTGCCTCGCTCGCCGGGCATCTGAAGCTGGCCAACCTCTGCTGGATCTACGACAGCAACCGGATCAGCATCGAGGGCAGCACGAGCCTCGCCTTCACCGAAAACGTCGCCGCCCGCTTCCGGGCGTACGGCTGGAAGGTCACCCGCGTCACCGACGCCAACGACCGGACGCGGATCGGCCGTGCGCTGGGCGTCTTCCACGCCGAGCGCACCAAGCCCACTCTGATCATCGTCGAGAGCAGCATCGGCTACGGCGCCCCGACCAAGCAGGGCACGGCCGCCGCCCACGGCGAGCCGCTCGGCGAGGACGAAGCCGCCGGTGCCAAGCGGTTCTACGGCTGGCCCGAGGACGCCCGCTTCCTGGTGCCCGACGAGGCATACGCGCACATGGCAGCCGGCATCGCCGAGCGCGGGCAAGCACTGCGCCACGCCTGGGACGAGCAGTTGGAGGAGTACGCGGAGCAGTACCCGGAACTCGCCGAGGAGCTGCGCCTGATGCGGCGCGGGGAGCTCCCCGTCGGCTGGGGGCGGGACATCCCCGCCTTCCCCGCCGACCCGAAGGGCCTGGCCACCCGCGACTCCTCCGGGCAGGTGCTCAACGCGGTGGCCCGCAACGTGCCATGGCTGCTGGGCGGTTCGGCGGACCTCGCGCCGTCGACCAGGACGACGCTCACCTTCGACGGCGCCGGGGACTTTGCGGCGGACCATCCGCAGGGACGCAACCTCCACTTCGGCGTCCGGGAGTTCACCGCCGCCGCGGTCACGGGCGGCCTCGCCCTGTCGGGGCTGCGTGCCTACTGGTCGACGTTCCTGGTCTTCTCCGACTTCGCGCGCGGGGCGCTGCGGCTCTCCGCCCTCATGAAGCTGCCGGTCGTGCACGTCTTCACCCACGATTCCATCGCCGTCGGTGAAGACGGGCCCACCCACCAGCCGATCGAGCACCTCGCCTCACTGCGTGCGATGCCGGGCCTGGACGTCTTCCGCCCCTGCGACGCCAACGAGGCAGCCGAGACATGGCGTGTCATCGTGGGGCAGGCCGGCCGCCCGGCCGCTCTGGCCCTCACCCGCCAGGCCCTGCCCACCCTGGACCGTACGGTATACGGCCCGGCGTCCGGCCTGGCCCGGGGCGGTTACGTGCTCGCCGACCCGGCCGACGGCGAGCCCCCGGAGGTGCTGCTGATCGCCACCGGCAGCGAGGTGCACCTTGCCCTGGAGGCGTTCCACAAGCTGGCCGCCGACGGCGTCCGTGCCCGCGTGGTGAGCCTGCCGTGCTGGGAGCTGTTCGAGCGCCAGTCCGCCACGTACCGGGACGAGGTGCTGCCTCCGTCGGTCGCCGCGCGCGTCGCCGTGGAGCTGGGGTCTCCCTTCGGCTGGGAGCGCTACGTCGGTCGGGACGGCGCCATCGTCGGGCTCCGTTCCTTCGGGGAATCCGCTCCGATGGACGTTCTGCTCACGGAGTTCGGCATCACCGCCGAAGCGGTCACCGAGGCCGCACGAGCTCAACTGGCCGCCGCGGGCTGACAGCCCATCCCACAAGCGCGGTCCCCCGCGTGGGCCGAGCGTCCCCGACCAGACGCTGTCCGGCCCGCTGCGGGGGGCCGCCGTCTTCTCCCCGGTATGGAGCGGCGCCATCCGCCGGTTCCCCGTCAGCGACAGCCAGCTGTACCGCGCCCCGATCCACGAGCCGGCCACCGCCCGGCAGGACGCCTGGTTGATCTCATGGGGGCGTACAGCGCCGCACCCTCCCACGTACTGCCGACCCATCGCGCCGAGAAGGATCAAGCCATGACGACGGCCGCAGCCCTGTCGCGTCAACGGCCAGCCGCCGCCCGCTTCCGGAGGATCACGCACATCCCCGCCGCCGCCGAGGAGTTCCTGTTCGGCGCACTCTCCCCGAGCGACTGCCGGTTCACCCTCACCGACCAACTGCCGTGCGCAGAACTGCCGTACGAGGAGGGCGCCGGCCTGCCGCTCGATCTGCACTACGTCACGGAGGCCATGCACAGCATCTGCGAACTGGCCGCCAGCCGCGTGCCACGCTTCGCCGCTCTCGGTCAACTGGCCGTCGCCCGAGCCGTGGTGACCGTCGAGGGCGGCGAGTTCTGGCGCTGCACCACCCAACGGCGCCACGCCGTCATGGAGTCACGGCTACGAGGTGCCTTTCCACCCGCTGAACCGGCCACCCTGCAGTGCGACGCCACCCTCCTGGTCCAGGGCAAGCCCTACGCCTCCGGGTTCCTGCTGCTGCGGGAAGCGGCCGTACCCGAGAGCACGGGGAAACCGCCCCGGCGGCTGCCCTCCCGGCGGTCGGTTCCCGCCCAGGTGGCCCGCTGCGACCCGCGCAACGTGGTGCTCGCCGATCCCCGCTTCGACTCCCACGGCGTCATGCTCGCCGACATCGCACCCGATCCGGCCAACACCGCCTTCGACCCCGTGGCCACCTCCCGGGCCCGGATCACCATCACCGTCGAGGCCACCCGGCAGGCCGCCGTACTCGCCGCCGCGGAACTGCACGGATTCTCGGCCGCCCACTGCATACCCACCCGCTGGAGCGCCGAACTCCCCGAAACCCAGGTGTTCCCCGACATGCCGGCGCGGTGCCGGGTGGTCGCCGGCCCGGTGGTCCGCGATGCCCTCGGGCGCCCCGAAACCACGATGAGCATCGTCCTGTCCAGCTCAGACGGGGGCCCGGCCGGGGCGGTCACCGTCACGCTGGCCCAGGACTGCTGACCGATGAGATTTCGGCTCCTGGGGCCGCTGGAGGTCCACCCGCAGGTCCCCTCGGCCGCCAAGCAACGGACCATCCTGGCCCGCCTCCTGATGGACGCCGGCCGCATGGTGTCCACAGACAGCCTGATCGAGGAGCTGTGGGGCGCCGGAGTGCCCCGCACCGCCCGCAGCACCCTCCAGGTCTACGTCTCCCAGTTGCGCAAGACGCTCGCCGTCGGCGGTGCCACGGCGCTCCTCACCCGGGCCTTTGGCTACCAGCTCGATCCGGGGGCCGGCGAACTGGACCTGCACTGCTTCCAGGAACTGAGCGCCGCAGGTGACCGCTCGTACACGGCCGGCGCATACGAGAAGGCGGCCGGCGAACTGACAAGAGCCCTCGCGCTGTGGCGGGGCCCGGCCCTCGCCGACGTGCCGCAAGGGACGTATCTGCGGGGTGCCGTGGACCGGCTGGAACTGCTCCACCTGGACGTTCAGGAACAGCGGATCTCCGCCGACATCTGGCTCGGCCGCCATCGCCAGGTCATCCCTGAGCTGACTGCGCTGGCCCGCGCCCACCCGCTCCGCGAGTCGCTGCACGCCCACCTGATCGTCGCCCTCTACCGTGCCCAGCAGACATCCGAGGCCCTGGCCCGGTACGCCGCCCTGTGCACCCAGCTGGCCGACGAACTGGGCGCCGATCCCGGCCCGGCGCTACGCGAGCTGCATCTGCGCATCGTACGGTCGGCCGAGGTCCGGCACGTCGAGGAGTGCCTCACCCCGCACTCCGATCCGATCGGGATCACGGTCCTGCGGGGGGCGGACCCGGCACCGCTACCGACCGCACCCGTCGGGCACCTGCCCCGTATGCCCAAGGTCTTTGTCGGCAGGGGCAAGGAGCTGGCCGAGGCCGAGGCTGTCCTGCGCGACCGCCGGCCCGGCATCCTCGTGGTCACCGGCGGCCCCGGCGTGGGTACTTCCACCGCCGCCGCCGAACTTGCCCACCGCACCGCCGGCGCCTTCCCGGACGGCCTGGTCTTCCTCTCTCTCCGGTCGCCCGACGGCGGCCACATGACGACCGGCCGGATCCTGGCGCTGCTGCTTCGTAAATTCGCCCCCGAGCGCGCCGGACGGTACGCCGTCCCGGAGCTCGACGTGCAGGAAATGGCGGACCTTCTGGCCACCGTGCTGGAGGGACGCCGGGTGCTGCTGGTCCTGGACGACGTCCACCACGAGGCGCAGGTCCGCCCGCTGACCGTGACCGATGCGACCCTGCTGCTGACCACCCGGCGCCGCGCGCTCGCTCTGGAGGGCGCCGTGTGTGTGCCGTTGGGGCCGCTGACACCGGACGACTCGGTGGCGCTCCTGTCCGGTGCGGCCGGCGGGGGAGCCGACGCCGTCCGGCAGGACCCGGAGACGGCCGGGGCCATCGCCGCGTATTGCGAGCACCTGCCCCTGGCGCTGCGCGCGGCGGCCGCCTGGTTCGGAGCCCACCCCTCCTGGCCGGCCCGCGTACTGCTCACCCGGCTCCGGGACCCCGCGACCCGACTGGATGCACTGGCCGTCGGCGACCTCGACATACGCGCCCGACTGACCGCCGCTGCCGATGAACTCCCGTCCCATGTCCGCAGGGCCTTCGGTCTGCTCTCCCTCGCTCCGTCCGGCGGTTTCGAGGCATGGGCCGCGGCCGCCCTGCTCAACGAGCCGACGCCACACCGTGCAGGCGAGCCCACCCCGCCTCCCGAACCGGCCCCGGAACCGGCGTGGGGCGACGATGCCGCACCGGGCACCGTCGTCCGCGGCAAGCCCGCGCCGCACGCCGTACGGGGCGAGAAGGCACTGGAGACGCTGTTCCAGACGCGACTGCTGGACGCCCGTACGGTGCCCGACGGGCCGGTGCGCTATCGGATGAACGGGCTCGCCGGCGCGGTCGCCACCGAACTGCTGGCCCACGAGGATCCGGACGGCACGCGGACCCGGGCTGCCGTGGAGCGGCTCAGCGCGGCCTACACCGCCCATGCCTGGCGGGCCATGCGGCTCCTGCTGCCCAGCCGGCGCCCCGCCCACCCGTCCGCTACCGGGCCTGCCCAGCCGGGCTTCGCCAGCGCCGCGGCGGCGCTGCACTGGTTCCGCGAGGAGTGCGACGCCCTCGCGGACCTCACGGGCCGGGCACACGAAGCGGGCCTGTGGACCTGGACCGGCGCGCTGGCCGAGAGCCTTGTCGGCTATTGCGAGGCGGGTTTCCTCTGGAAGACCTGGTCCCGGGTGAGCGTGCTGGCCCTGGACGCCGCTCGGCACGCCCGGGACCCGCGCGCCGAGGCGATCGCCCTGTGTTCCCGCGGCAGCCTGGCCTGGCAGCGAGGCCAGGCTGACCTCGCCGCCGCCCGCTTCGACCTGGCCTACCGCCGCGCTCGTCAGGCGTCCCACCGGCACAGCGAGGTCCTCGCCCTGATCGGCCTCGCGGACACCGAATACGGCTGGGGCCACTTTCTGTCCGCCCGTCACCTCTATTCCAAGGCCCTCGCCCTCAGCCACACCGAGAACCATCAGCACAGCACCTGCGACGCGCTGCGCGGACTGGTCCTGGCCGAGGCCGCCGAGGGCCACCTTCCGGCCGCCCTCGAAGCGCTCAGCACCGGCGCCGGCATCGCACGCGCTGCAGGCGACCGCCGTTGGTCCTGTTTCCTCGAACGGCTCGCTCACTGGCTCACCACCGACTTCCGGTCCGGCGGCCCCATCGAGGTGCGCCCCGGCGTCTGGCACGTGCCCGCCCACTCCGGCTAGGACCAGGCTGAATCGCCCCAGGCTTCGATAGGACGGCGGACGTCATGGTCGCGAGCGCCGCCGCGCGCCCGTGGGCTGGGCGCGCGGCGGCGGGGTGTGGTTCAGCCGGTGAGGGGGATGGTGCCCTTGATCGGGAGACCGTTGCGCGGGGTGACGGTTACGGTCAGGTGGGCGGCTGTTGAACACCAGTGAGGGTGATGCCGCCGTGGTTGTTGTCCGGCGCGGTGTGCACCGCAGCCACCCGGACGCACTGACAGGGCCGAGGTGACGGTGCCCACCGCCGTCACCTCGGCCCTGCCGGCCCGTGGCCGATGCACCTACACGGTGGGCAAGGTACCGCCGTCGATGACGTGCTCGGCCCCGGCAATCCCAGAGGCACGGTCGGAGCTGAGGAAGGCGACGAGCTCGGCCACCTCCGCGGTCGTCACCGGCCGGCCGAGGGGGATCCCGCCGGGGTACAGCGCGTCGGCGATCTGCCGCAGCACGGTGGCCCGGTCGGTTCCCGCATCGTGAGCGAGCCGGTCGGCCACCTCTTCGGTGGCGGGCGTCAGGATGAGGCCCGGGGCGACCGAGTTGACGCGGACGCCGGCCGGCGCGACCTCGGAGGCGAGTCCCTTGCTGTAGACGGTCAGGGCGGCCTTCGCGGCAGACAGCGCGATGCTGTTCTGCGGCGTGTCACCGCCCACCGCACCCAGCCGCACGTTCGTCAGCGGCATACCACGCTGGATGGTGGTGACGTGCAGCACGACACCGTGGCCGGCCGCGACCATGCCGGGCACGAGAGCCCGGTCCAGACGCACGGCGGCCATCAGCGCGATGTCCAGGATCTTGGTCCACTGCTGGTCGTCCACATCGGCGAAGCCGCCTTGCGTCAGGCTGGCGCCGACGTTGTGGATGAGCACGTCCAGGCCGCCTAGGTGATGGCGTACGTGGTCCACAACGGTCTCAATGCCGGAGACGGTGGACAGGTCGGCCGAGACGAAGACCGGGTGCGCCGCGTCGGACGGGGGTGCGGTGCGGGCGGTCACCAGGACGGTCGCGCCGGCCCGGCTGAGGCGCTCGGCGATCGCCGCCCCCAGGCCTTGGGTACCGCCGGTGACCAGGACGCGCTTGCCCCGCAGGTTCTCGTCGGGGATGTGGTCGCTGAGGGGAGAGGCGTGGGTCATTGTGGTCCGACTTCCGTGTGCGCGCCGGTGCGAGCACATCGCGCGCGGCGCCTGGGGGCGGTAGATGGGTGACGCGGGGGCCGGGAGGGCGAGTTCGCCGGCCCCGTACTACTGGGCCGGCGAACCCTGGGCGAGCTGCGGCATCAGACGTTCGGCGTTGCGGGTGGTCAGGGTGTGCCACGTATCGGGTGACGGCTGTTCGGCTGTGTCGAGGGAGGCGATCTGTGCGCTCACGCCGAAGCCTGGGGTCCAGCAGTAGTCGGAGCCGTACAGGATGCGATCAGAGCCGAAGCCCGCGGCCAGAGTGGGGATCTGCCGGGGGAAGGGGGTGCCGGCCATGTCGAACCACAGGCGGCTGATCTGCTCCAGGACGGTCTGCTCAGTGGTGTCGGCCTGGCCGGTGTCGCCGAAGACGGTGCGGAACAGCTCCATGCGGTCGGCGAGCAGGGGGATCGCGCCGCCACTGTGGGTGAAGATCCACTGGATGCCGGGATAGCGGCTGATGACGCCGTTGAAGACGAGGTCACTGATGGCACGTGCGGAGTCGAAGATGAACTCCAGCATGGGCCGGGGCCGTCCCAGGGCCACGGCATCGGCGTGCGGGGGAGAGGTGGGGTGGACGAAGACGACACCGCGGCGGCGGTCGAGTTCGCTCCACAGCGGTTCGTACCGCGCGTCACCGAGGTACACCCCGCCGGTGTTGGTGGTGACGGCCACGCCGTCGCTGCCCAGGACATCCAGGCCATGGGCGAGTTCGCTCAGGGCACCCTCCACGTCGGGCAGGGGCAAAGAGGCGAAGTGGCCGAACCGCCCGGGATGCCGGTGCCGGACCTCGGCCGCGTACTCGTTGACCGCCCGGCTCAGGAGCCGGGCCGCCTGATGGTCACCGAAGTGCACGCCGGGCGACGAGAGCGACAGCACGGAGGTGCGGATGCCGTGGCGGTCCATCAGCTGGAGGTGTTCGGTGGCGTCCCAGCGGGGCCAGTGAGGCATGCCGTCGGGGTAATGGTGACCCGCCGACCGGGCTGCCTCGACATACTGCTCCGTGACGAAATGGGCGTGCAGGTCGATGAGGAGACCGGCCGGCGTGGTCATGGGGTGATCCTTTCAAGGTGCTGCGCCGCAGCGGGAAGAGGTACTGCCTCCGTCCCGTGCCGCGGATGGGGCGGGTGGTGGTGTCCGTTCAGCGGCCGAGAAGCTGGGGGACGCCGACTGCGATGGAGCAGCGCTCCGCGAAGCCGAGGACCTGCAGGCAGTACTCGTGGCCGACGATGCTGTCCGCGACGCCGTGCGCGGAGCCGGCGAAGAGGGCCGCGTCGACGTAGGGGGAACTGGTCAGCAACGCGGCGGCGAACTCGTCGACGAGGCCCTGCCGGACTGTCCACATGGTGTCGAACTCGCCCAGGCGGTAGTGGACGGGAACGGTGATCGAGGAGGCGACGCGCTGCCACTCCCGTACCCAGCCGCCGACGACCTCCATCCCCTCGGCCCGCAGCACGGGCTCCAGAATGCCGGGTATGGCGTGGAGGCCGAACTGATAGGGGGCCAGGGCCCACAGGGGCGGCATGGTCAGCTGGGCCTGCAGCTTCGTCATGTCGGTGCGTTCTTCGACGGCGCTGGAGCGCCAGGCGTTCACCACGTTCTCCCGCGGAAGCTGGCCGATGTCCGCGGCGGCCAGACCGAGCAGCGGCCAGCCGGGCTGGTCCTGCTCGCTCCACAGGGAGGCCAGATGCAGGCTGATGGCGGCCCCGATGGAACACCCGACCACGACGACACCAGGTGCGGTCTCGCGGTGCCGCTCCCACAGTTCGGCGACAGCCAGGTCGAGACGCTCCGCGTGGGCCCTCATCCCGCCCGTGTCGGAGTCGGGCGGGAAACCGAGCGTCTCGTTGCCGCCGTAGCCGGGACGATTGAGCGCGTAGGAAGGGAATCCGTGATGCGCGGCCCGCAGGATCTGGGAGTGGCCGGGAATGTCGAAGCTCTTCGCGGTGGCTCCCCCGCCGTGCACGAACACCAGCACGGGCATGTCCGTCGCCTCGTCAGGCAGTGCGGCGATCCCGGTCGTCTTTCCCTCGAGCAACGAGACGTCGCTGGTCAGAACTTTCATGGAGAACTCCTGGGCTGGGGGGCACGGCGCCGCGCGGGCACCGCCCGTGAACATGGCCCTAACCTAAGAGCACGTGCCATACAGAGGCATCAGGTATGCCATTGAGTGGAACAAAGGAGCAGGAACGTGCCTGACAGGACCTCGCCCGAACCATCCCCCCTACGGGGCCGCAGGCCCCCGCAGGGGGACGCGGTCATCGACAGGGCCTTCGCGCTGCTGGGCGCCTTCGACCCCGCACACCGGGTCCTGTCCCTGGCCGACCTGACGCGCCTGACCGGCATGCCGCGCAGTACCACGCTGCGCCTGGCCAGGAAACTGACCGGCACCGGCGCGCTGGAACGCCGCGAGGACGGCCGGTACACCATCGGCCTGCGGCTCCTGGAGATCGCCTCGCTGGCGCCGCGCGGCCACGGCCTGCGCGCCGTCGCCATGCCGTTCATGGAAGACCTCTTCCACGTCACCCGCCAGCACGTCCTTCTGGCCGTACGCGACGGCGACGAGGCACTGCTGGTCGAGCGGCTGTCCGCCCACGACGCCGACCCGGTGCTGTACCGCGTCGGCGGACGTATGCCACTGCACTCCACAGGCGTCGGCCTCGTCCTGCTCGCCGGCGCACCGCCATCCGTGCAGGACCGGGTTCTGGACAACCTCCCCGCTGAGGGGGCTGATCGGCGCACGCAAGGACCGGCAGAACTGCGCCGGGTCCTGGCCGAGGTGCGCCGCGGCGGATTCGCCACCGTGACACTGACCACCCCGTGGCCACGAACCTCCGTAGCCGCACCCCTCCACGGTCCCGACGGCACGGTCTGCGCCGCCCTGTCCGTCGTCGTACCCAGCGCAACCGCAGACCACAAATTCGTGACACCCGCCGTCCGTACCTGCGCGCGGGCGATTTCACGCGAGCTGTGCAGCACACCTTGCCAAGACAAACCCCACCCCTTCACCGGTTGAAACGGACAGCCGTCGCCCGAGGCCCGTGGAAGCCTGCCGGAGGAAGGTGCCGGCCCTCGACGCCCGCTGGCTGCGGACCCTTTCGTGTACTGTACGTACAGTAAATGAGAGGCATCGTGGCGTCGCTCGGCGCAGGCAGCTGTGTCCGCGCCTGGCTCGTCCCTCCTTGGCGGTGACCTGTCGTTCCGTCGGCTGAGCGGGAAAGCCCACTCCTCACTGCATGAAAGAAGCCACAGGCAATGAGTACTTGGATGGTTACTGGAGCCTCCCGCGGATTCGGCGCGCGGATCACGCGAGCCGCCCTCGAGGCCGGGCACGACGTCGTGGCCACCGCCCGCGATCCGCGGGCGGTCAGCGCTCACTTTCCCGACGCGGGAGACGCGCTGCTCGTTCTGCCCCTGGATGTCACAGACGAGGACCAGGCGCGGGCGGTCACCGCCGCGGCGACCCAACGGTTCGGCGGCATCGACGTCCTCGTCAACAATGCGGGCCGAGGCCTGCTCGGTGTGGTCGAGGAAGTTTCGGACGAGGCGGCCAGGGCGGTGTACGAGACGAATGTCTTCGGCACCCTCAACATGCTGCGCGCTGTCCTGCCGGGCATGCGCGAACGCCGCTCGGGCCACATCTTCAACATGAGTTCCGTCGGCGGCTTCACGGGCGCTCCCGGCTGGGGCGTCTACGCCTCCACCAAGTTCGCCGTGGAGGGCCTGTCCGAAGCGCTCGCGGCCGAGACCGCGCCGTTGGGAATCAAGGTGACCGTGGTCGAACCCGGCCTCTTCCGCACCGACTTCCTCGACGGCTCCAGCCTCCACACCGAGACGAACGTCATCGACGACTACCAGGCCACCGCGGGCGGCACCCGGACCTTCGCCGCGGACCGCAACCATGACCAGCCGGGAGACCCCGCCAAGGCGGCCCGCATCATCGTCGGCCTCGGCGGCAGCGAGGAGGCCCCGCTGCGCCTGCAACTGGGGGCAGACTGCGTGGCCCGGGTGGAGGACAAGCTCCGATTCGTGCAGAGCGAGCTGGACCAGTGGCGCGAGGTGGCCATGAGTACGGATCACGACGATGTCGCTGCCGGCTGAGCCGCCCTCCGCGGTGCCCGCGCCGGCGGTCCACCCCCGCAGCGTGCGTGCGAGAGAAGCGGTCCTGGCCGCGGCCGCTGAGCTGCTCGCCGAGGGCGGAATCGCGGCGGCCACGGTCGACGCCATCAGCGCGCGGTCGGGTGTGAGCAAGATGACCATCTACAAGCATTGGCCGTCCCGGACCGCCGTTGCGGCCGAGGCGTTCGGCCGCCGGATGGCCGACGCGATCCCGCTGCCGGACACCGGGGACGCCGCCGCCGACCTGCGTGAACAGGTGCGCCGCGTGAGCGCCTTCTACGCCAGCGACACAGGCCAGGTCTTCCGGCAGCTGCTGGCCGCGTGCGCCACTGATCCCGAAGCGGCCCCGTACTTTCGCACCTACTTCCTCCAAGCCCGCCGCGAAGCCATCGCCCTGCTGTGGGAACGGCTCGCCACACAGGGAAAGGCCCGTGCCGGCGTCAGTGCGGAGACGGCGACCGACATTCTCTTCGGCCCGCTCATCTTCCGCCTGATGAGCGGGCACGCCCCGCTCGACGAGGAACAGGCCGACGCGATTTCCATGGCGGCTCTGAACGGACTGATCGGCCCCGACACGTAGTCCACGCGGTCCATCGCCGCGCCGGACAGAGGAGACCACGTGACCGAGAGCGTGAAGGGGCAGCACCGCCTCCGTCGCCAGAGCGGACTCCGGTGACGGCGTGTCTGTCGGAGTTCGGTGCCGAGGCCGCGGTTCTGCAGCTCAGCCGGAGGTGCACTGCCTGGTCCGGTGGGCGTGGCCCTTGGCGACCAGGCTGTCGGCCGTGGTGCGCACCACGGTGGTCTTGATGGTGCGGTCGGGGTGGGCCCGGGCAAGCGCGGTGGTGATTTCCGCGGCGGAGCGTAGTTCGGGTCTGCTGGCCGAGGTGGTTGCGAATGAGCCCGGCGGGGGCGGGCTGGGCGGTTGCCTTGGCTGTCTTGTCAGCCGCGGTCTGTCGGACGGCGGGGGAGGAGAACCGGGGCAGCGCCACCGCAGGGTAGGTGAGCATGGGCGGCCTGTCCTGGATTGAGGATCACCCTTCCGCGCCCCGTTCACCGTCGCTGGGCGCAACAAGTGGGCATACGTAGCCCTCGCCGGCTGGGCGGCTGAACTGCACGCCAGCCAACACCGGTGCTCGTCCACGCCATTGGGACTGGGGCTTCAGTTGGCCTGACGTTCCGACACTCCGCCGCGAAGACCTGGACGACGAATAGCCGAGGCGGATCATGGCAAGAACGGGTGCCCCGCCGCTGCCACGAAGAACTTGCTGGCGGCGGTGGCGGTGCGCAGTGCCCCCGGATCTTGCCTTCGGTGCCGATGTCGGCGAGTGCGGTGAACATCGCCCGCCCGGTGGCATTTTTGATGTTGAGGGCAGCGGAGGTGCAGTGGCGCGCGAAGACGACCGGTTCCGGCGCGCTGTGGCCGGCGCGCCGGAACCGACATCACCTCGCTGTCACCTCTCTGGCTGGTGTGGTGAGCCGGAGACCTCAGGGAGCGATACCGACGCCGTCGATGAGGCTCCAGGACTTCTCCTGGGCGGCGGTCATGGCCGGCCAGACGAGTCCGCCCGGCCGTGCATTGACCCGTGAGGCGTAGGAGCTCGGGTGGAAGCTCGGGTCGTAGAGGCAGCCGGTGCCGTATGTACGATCGAACCGCGTGCAGGATGCCGCGATCGACTGGGGCGTCGGCTTCTTTCCGGTGCGCACCCACCTGTCCAGGGTGGAGATGGAGTTGGCGTACTCGGAGTTGCTCAGTGCGCTGTGCTCGCTCTCCTTGGTGAAGGTCTGCACCACGTACTTTGCCCGGTGCGCGCCTTGGAGGGTGGCTCGGTAGGCCGCCTCGTGTTCGACGAACGCCGTCGGGTCGTCGATCGCGTGGAGGGTGAGGACCGGGATGTCGACCTTGCCGGTGAGGTCGCTGTCATAGGACAGGTCCCGTACAGCGGTCGGGTCGGCAGAGAACCGCTCGACGCCGGCGTTGAGCGCCTTGTCGTCATGTGAACCGGAGTACCACACGCCCTGGTTGCTGAACGGATTGCGGTCGCCCAGCCGGTTGTGCACGATGTCGCGGAAGGTGAAGGTCGCGAACTGCAGATGTGACTCCAGGGTGCGCTCGGGGATCTTTGTGACGGCGAGAATGTCGTCGAGGTTGCGCTGCTGCAGCGCGGTCCGATCCTGCGGGGCGGAAGCGTATCCCGTGCATTCCTGCAGGCGGGCGCGGAGCCCGGCGGCTGTCATGGTCGAGCCGGCGCGCAGCCCTTCCCACAGCGGGTACTGAGGCTCGCTGGGACGGGGGTGGTTCTGGCAGTAGTACTGGTAGACCACACGCAGGTCGACCCGGTAGTCGTATCCGCGTGAGCCGCCGCCGAGGACGCCGCTGGTGAGCAGGGCTCCGTCGTACGGGCCGTTTTTCTTGCCGTAAAGTTCCACGACCTTGGCGGCGACGTTCCCGCCCCAGGACTGGCCGTGCACGTAGGTTCGCTTCGGCTTGCCGAACTCCTGGACGAACAGGCGGCGCAGGTTCTCGGTGTCGGCGGCCGCCATCCGGGTGCCGTAACCACCGCGACGATAGGACGAGCCGGCCCAGGCGTAGCCCTCGTCCACCATGACCGACCAGCGGTCCAGATCGTTGATGCTGCGGGCAGGGTCGGAGCCTTCGCCGAGGTCGGGACCGCCGTGGGCGTGCACGACGAGCGAGCCGTTCCATGTCTTGGGGATGGCGATCGCGTAGTAGGCGCCGTTCGCATCCTGACCGGTGTAACACGTGGCCCTTCCCGTCAGGCTTGACGGGCATGCGACGGATGCCGGATGGCCCGCGTCTGCATGGGCGGAAGATGTGCTCGTGAGTGCGCCGATGACCACCCCGGCAAGACAGGCGGCCAGCCCCACGCGGCGCTGCTTACCGGACCGGAACCATCTGGGGATGCGTGCGAGCGTGCTGGACCTGTCCAAGGTGCGGCTTCCTGTCCTCGTGGGCGCACCGTTGCGCCGCGAGTGGTGATGCTAAGGAGGCTGCAGCCGAGGGGCCACGCTCTTGATCATTATGTTCATAGTGTTCGCTCAGCAATGCGCTGACCCGCGGCCTGCAACGCTCAGCCGCCCGGCCCGAGCCCGCGGCCATACGCAGTCACACCCACCTCAACTCCAGCGACATCACCGCCATGCTGCACGGCATGGCCCTGCCCTCTCGTTTCAGGGGGTGGTGGTTGAAGGTGGTGTCCTGATGGCACTTCGCCTGGCTGACCTGCCTGTTGGCGATGGCCGGAGGCGTCTTCGACGGGGATCCCGATGGCTGTTTCGTCGCAGCTCGTGAAGATGCCGGACATCGGTGACCCCAGGTGCCCCCTTGGGGCATGGTGGATGTCCCGCGCGTGGGTCCACGGTGATGACACCGTGTTTTCGATCTTTGGGCTGCGATGAGCTGTGCCTGCGTTCCTCGGGTGGCGAGCGTTTCCTCCTCCCGGCCGGGGAAGTGCCGCCCCGGCCGGGGGTGTTCGTCGTGCCCCGGGTCAGTGCGCGGCCTGGAAGGCCCGGCCTGCTGCGGTCGTCGTCGTGCCGTTCGTGAAGAGGCCGCTGCTCGGCTTCGACGGGTCGGCGCCGAGCCCGAACCACGCATAGCGCTGGAGGTAGGGAAGGGAGTCGAGGGTTTTTGTGGACGCGGTGATGAAGGCGGCCTGCTGCGCCGGGGTGGGGAAGCGGGTCCCGTGGGAGAAGTCGATCAGCGCGTATTCGGTGAGCCAGATCGGCTTGTGGTAGCGCTGGTAGACGGACTCCAGGTACGACCTCAGCTGATCAACGGCCTGCGGGGTGCGAAAGTCCCCTCCATACCAGTGGAGCGTGATGAAGTCGACCCGGTACCCCCTGGCCGCAGCGCCGGACATGAAGCGGTCCAGCCAGCCGCCGGGGACGTCCGCGCCTGTCGCTACCGCCGGGCTGCCCAGGATCTTGCCGGCCTTCATGAGCCGCGGCCACAGCTCCAGCGCCTGCTCGACCGTCATGTTCGACTGCTGGGCCATGTCGGGCTCGTTGAACCCGAGCAGGTAGGGGCCGTGCGCGCGGGCCTGGGCGAGGGAGGCGTCGGTGACGGAGGCCGCTCCCCAGATCATGGGCACGAAGGTCGCCGACGGCGGTGTCGTGACGCCCGGATGCTGGGTGGCCCAGGTGTAGTACCAGCTCGCCCCGGATGTGGCGAGCGCCTGGCTCGCTCCGTTGAAGGACCACACGCCTACGCCCTTCTTGGCGGAGGAGATGACCTGCACCGGGGCCGCGGCCCCGGCGGTACGCGTCGGCTTGGAAGTCGGTGCCGCCGTCCGCGTCGGGGACGTGCTGGGTGAGGCGGACCGGACAACCGAGGGCGAAGGGCTCGGGGACGCGGTGACCGCCCGGGTGGGCGGGGCGGGCAGTGTCGTCTTCGCGGCAGGGGCAGAAGAACCAGGCGTCAGATGGGCCGCGACCAGTACGGCCACCGCGACCAGTGCCACCGCCGCGCCGCCGAGGACCGGCTTGGGGACGGCACGTGTCGCCCTTCGGTCGGGCCGGCGCGCCGGGCGTCTGCGATTCGCCCGATGGCTGCGCCCGACTCCCGCCGCACGCGCGGGCTCCGAGGAGCCGCCGGTGTTGGACGACAGCCCATGGTGGGTGCCGAGGTCTGAAGGGGGCGTACCGCTTCCGGTGACAGCGGCGAGCACGCGGGCCGGGTCGAGGCTGGTGGGAAGGGCGAGCAGGGGCAAACCGCTCAGCAGGCGGCCCATGGGGACCAGCTTCCGGTCCAGGCCCGCGCAGACTGGGCAGCCGCGGATGTGGCGGGCGAACCGCTTACGCCACAAAGGGCTTGGCGTGCCGTCCCACGTCGATGCGGTTTCGTCAAGCCCGGAGCAGCCCGGGGCGGCTCCCAGGCCGCGCACCACCAGACGTGAAACCTCCATCTGCTTCTTCATACGCTGCACACGCACGCTCGCGTGACGGGCTGACAGCCCGAGGGCGGAGGCGAGTTCGGCCCGCTCCAGCTCGCCGGTCTCCTCCAGCCACCACAGGGACAGCAGGTCCTGATCGTCCGGGTCCAGCCAGCGCGTGGCCTCGGCAACCTCACGGCGCTGCTCGGTCAGTCCGAGGCGCAGGATGGTCAGGCCCGCGAAGTCCAGCGCGGGGTCGGGTATCGCCTCCGCCTCTTCCAGGCGCGTATCACGGGTGCGCGCCGTGGCCCTGACACGTTCGCGGTCCCGTACCTGCCTGATGGTGATGGCTACAAGCCAGGACCGGAACGCGGAGGGTTCCTGCAGTTCCGGCAGTCCTCGCACCATGCGCAACAGCGTCTCCTGTACGACGTCGTCGACATCGGCGTGACCCTTCAGGGCCCTGCCGACGATGTTGTAGACCAGCGGCAGGCACTGAGCCACCAGATGATCCAAGGACTGTCGGTCACCGGCGCGCGCCGCCATCACCACCCCGGTGCCGGGTCCACTCCGGTGAATCTTGAGCATGTAGGTCCATTCCTCTGCGTGTGGGTCCAGCTGTGGCAGCTTCCCCGGCCCGCAGTCCGGACCGTGAGGACGCTCCCTTGAACGGAGACCGCCGGCGCACACGCGGACAACAGAAAGTTCGGCAGGGGGGATGTGAAATTTGTGTTGTCAGGCTGCCGCCGACACGGTCACCGATACGTGCGCACGCACCCGAAGAGCACGAGGAAGGCACAAGGATGGCACGAGGACGCAGTCGACACGGCGCGAGACCTCCGCGACACCGCTGGTGGTACGCCGGGGCAGTCGCCCTCGCGACGGCCGCCACGGTCCTGATCACCTACAGCGTCTGGTCACCGTCCGGGACCAACGGCAATCCCACGGCGAACCGGCAGGTCGCCGCCGGAGAACCCACGGCCACCGCGTCCCCGTTTCGGACGCCGAGAACCTCTCCCTCCCCGTCGACATCGCCGAGCCACAAGCCCTCTCCTTCCGCCACGGCGAGCGCGTCGGCGCACAGCGGGAGCAAGGCAGGGGGCGGGGCGGGCACGCCCGCGCAGCAGCCGTCGACCGCGCCGGCGGGCAAGCGCCTGATCACGGTCGTCAACCGCACCCAGAAGACGGTCTGGGCGGTCGTCACCAACACCTCGGTCTACCCGGAAGGCCGCAAGCTGGCGCCGGGCCAGAGCCTGTCGCTGACCGTGGCGAACAACTGGGGCGGACGCATCTGGGGCCGGACGGGATGCACCTCCACGGCAGCGGGGTTCTGCGCGACCGGAGACTGCACCAGCGTCTGCAACGGCCCCAACCCGCCCACCACCCTGGGTGAGTTCTCCTTCGACGCGTACGCCGGCATGGACTTCTACGACGTGAGCATGGTCGACGGCTCGAACCTGCCCATGTACATCAACATCTCCCACACCACGACCACCGACCCGGTCAGCCCCGCGGGATGCTACAAGGGCGTCTGCACCACGGAGGTCAACTGTCCCAGCCAGATGCAGGCCCTCTCCAACGGCCAGGTCGTGGGCTGCAAACCGCCGTGCGCAGCGTTCGGCGGCGACACATACTGCTGCCTCAACAAGTGGGCGGGCCGCGAACACTGTGTCCCCTCGAAATGGCCGGTCGACTACACCCAGGTCTTCAAGAAGGCCGCACCTTACGCCTACTCGTACGCCTTCGACGACGGGGCGACGATGCCGTGCAAGGGCGCCTGCTACTACCGCGTCACCTTCGGCACCACCGGCTAGCCCCGCACCCTCAAGGCGGGCCGGCCGCTGTGAAGGGGTGTGCACAGCAAACGGCTTTGTCGCACTTTCGGTGGTGACGGAATGTGAGGTCACGCCAAGAGGATGCGGTGGCGGGGGATCGGGAAGCCGGCTCGACCGTACATCTGCCGCGCGATCAGCTTCCTCTTGGTGTTGACGCCCTCGGTGGGGCCGTTGCCGTAGGGGAGAGCGAGCCCGGCCAGGACTGCCTCGCGGTCTTGGCCGAGGCCGTTGAGAAAGGGGACCGGCTCCCCGTCAGGCCGGGGCCGACCACGCTGAGCGCGACGACCGGCTGACCACCGACGAACGCGAGGAACTCGCAGTTGGGTTGCGCGCACGTCGGCCGTCCACCGGCACGTCTGCCACGATCCGCTCGTGGTAACCATTCGCCCGGCTGCGGCGATCGCCACGGTCACCGTCCTCGAACGGCTCGGCGTCGAGGTGGACTTCCCCCTCGAGCAGACCTGCTGCGGCCAGCCGCAGTACAACACCGGCTACCGGCCGGGAGACCGAGCCGCTGGTGCACCGCACGGCCAAGGCGTTCGACGGCTACGACTACGTGGTGGCCCTGTCGGACTCCTGCGTGGCCATGGTCCGCGACAACTATCCGCGGCTCGGCGCAGCACGCGCCGTCGCCGAGGGACGAGGCAACGAGCCGGCCGACCAGGCCCGTTCGCCGGTCGGCCGGGTCCACGAGTTCACCGAGTTCCTGGTCGACATGCTGGGCGTGACCGACGTCGACGCCTACTTCCCCCAGGCCCACGCGTCCAGCACCCGGCCGTGCTGCTGATGCTCGAACGGTTCGGCTCTCCCGACCCGCTGAGGAAGGCCGGACGCCGCAGGCTGGTCGGCATCTGCTCTTCTCGGGTGAACTCGGCGTGGCCAAGCCGGACCCGGATGTGTGCAGCGTCCTGGCCGAGCAGCCGGGCGCCCGGCCCGCGGACTGCCTCTTCCTGGACGACCGGCAGGAGAACGTCGACAGCGCCCGCCGGGCCGGGCTCCGCGCGGAACACTGGAGCGGCACCGGCACCGGCACCGGCACCGGCACCGGCACCGGCACCGGCACCGGCACCGGACGGACCGGCCGGAAACCGCTACCGGGTGTGCTCGGCACCGTCCCGGTCCCGTCCCGCCGCACGCCGGCCAACCCCCTGAACGTTGATTTTTCGGTCGCGGTGCCACCGGACCACGGCCCGTTTGGCGGTGGAGTGTCCCCGGGCCTCACCTATTGCCCATGGGGACGATCGTTCGGGTGAAGCCTCATGGAGCCTTTCGCCGCGTAGGCGACCGCCCTTCATGACCACGCACACGTTCAGCCCCGGCCAGGATCCGCCGGGGCTGTGTGCGTCATGGGCCATCGGCCGGAAGGGCCGGGCGAGCTCCTCCGCCGGCTGCCGGCCCAGTTTTCGTTGTCCACGACCCCACACGTCGTCTCCTGAATGTAGGCCTCCGCCGACCCGCCATGACTCGGCGGTGCGCGGATGCGGACAGGACAGAACAGAACAGGAGAAGTGAACATGGATCATCCCCCGCCGTCGAAGCGCCGACGGAGTCGGCCGACGGGTGCTTCCGGAAGGCGAAGGCGCGTGCCACGGCGCCCGTTGACCGCGCGCGGCGGCGTACGCGCGGCCGGTGCGGCCGTCTTCGCCTGCCTCGCATTGACGACAGGCGTGCTGCTCGCCCGCACGCAGACGGACACCGGGCCGGGAGGGGGCACCGTCTCTGCCGACCGGCCGTCCGCGCCGCGCACGGTAGGTGCCGGGGGAGCCTCCCTGCCCAGTGCCTCCGCCAGTGCTTCCGCCAGTGCCTCTGCCTCGCCGCGGCCCTCCGCTTCCCCGAACGCCCTTCCGTCCGCCACGGTCCGCGCTTCGAAGTCCCCCACCGTCAAGAAGCCGTCGGCGCCGGCGGCCGGGCCCGGCGAACGGACCATGACGCTGGTCAACCGGCTCGACCAGACGATCTGGCCCGCCATCGCCGCAGACCCCGTGCACCCGGTCAAGGCCACGGGCTGGGTCCTGCCGCCCGGCGGCAGCCTCAGCTTCACGATCCCGGACCACTGGGACGTACGGGTGTGGGCGCGCACCGGCTGCGACTTCGACGCTGCCGGCAACGGTCACTGTCTGACCGGTGACTGCGGGCACTTCCAGTGCGGACGGACCTGGGGCGAGTTCCCCTCAACACTCGCCGAGTTCAACCTCAACGCCTGGACCGGCATGGACTTCTACGACGTCAGCCTGGTCGAGGGCAACAACCTCCCGATGTGGATCAACAGTTCCGGCGGCACCTCGCACGACAAGATCGATGCCAACGGATGTTCGGCCGCGGGCTGCACGCGTGACGCCAACGCTACGTGCCCCGCAAAGCTCCAGCGCATCCGTGACGGCCATGTCGTGGCCTGCCTGAGCGCCTGTTTGGTCTTCAAGACGGACCGAACCTGCTGCACCGGCCCCAACGCCGCCCGGCCGCAGTGCGTTCCCTCGTCCTGGCCCGTCAACTCTGCCGCAGTCTTCAAGAAGGCGGAGCCCTTCGCCTATTCGTACGTCAATGACGACGAGACGAGCGTGCTCACCTGTTCCGGAGAGTGCGACTACCGCATCACATGGGGAGTCACTACATGACCTACCTTCAGCGAGGAAGAGAGTGACAGGCTGGTATCGAGTGACGTCCGATGCGGCCCCCGTTCTTTGACAGCTCGGTCATGTCACAGGGATGCGATCTGCGTCGGCCAACGGGCCGTTCACGGCTTCACCAGCTTCCCGTCATGACTCCTGCATCGTGACAGAGGCCGGCCTGTACTCCCGCGAGGCATGCCATCGCTACCTGGACGGGGGCCTTGGAGAGCGTCTGTGAACTGGGTCAGCGGGTGGGGCGGTTGCTGAGCTGCCAGGTGGCGACGGTCCAGATCACGGCTTCGCGGGCGGCTGGGAGGGTGTCGTAGTCGCGTACGAGGCGGCGGAACTTGGTCAGCCAGGCGAAGGAGCGTTCCACGACCCAGCGGCGGTGGAGCAGGACAGAGCCCTTGGTCTGGTCGGGGCGCTTGACGATCGCCACGGCCAGGTCCCAGATCTTGCGCGCGTCGCGGACGAACCGGCCTGTGTACCCGGCGTCGGCCCACGCCAGGGTGATCGTGGAGAACGTCTCGCGCAGCGCGGCGGTGATGCGGAACGCACCGTCGCGGTCCTGCAAGGAGGCGGTCGTGAGCCGCCAACCGGCCTGGGGGGGAACACTTATGACGCTTCGTCAGCGTTCTGGGTTCACCCATGCTGCCACCCTTCAGGGTGAGCCGCCGGGCGGCATCGAGCCTCCGGCGGATTTCCGGGCGGCGTGTCAGTCCGGGGATGTACGCCTTTGGGCTCTGCCGGCTGTGTTCGGCTCCGTCCGGCCCGCTGTCCGTGGCGTACTTGGAGCGGGCCCGCCCGTCGGGCGCCCAGTGCGAGTTCGGCGTTCGGAGTCCAGCCGAGGGAGGCGAGGACCTGGGCCGCCACCTCCTCGTGGCGCCGCTCGCGGTCCGGCGCGCCGGCTGCGAGCCCGGGCCCGCGCAGGCGGTTCACGCCGTGGTCTCCAGGCCGGAGCGGCCGCGGTGGCTGCCCTCGTCGCGGTGGACGTGGTCGGTGACGACGATTTTGAGCGTCCAGTCCTCCTGCGGGTACGTGACCCGGTCGCGAACCGCCGCGAGCAGGCGGCCGGCGCGGGCGTCGGTGACGGCAGGCACCACCGCGCTCTTCCACTTCGGCAGGCAAATGCGGCCGGCCGCCGGGGGCAGCGCCGGACCGGCCGCCTTCGGCGCCGTCGCCACGTCCGCGCAGCGCGCCGCGGGCGGCCGCTTCGCTCGCCGGCAGCGCACCGAGACGCGGGCCACGGTACTTCGTGTGGACCCGGTGCCTCCTGAGTTGCCCAACTCTGGCTCGATGTTGGCCATTTTGTGCACCCGGACTTGCCGACGCCTTGACGATCCGTTTCCTGGACGTTCAGCCAGCCGCCTGTGCCTGCGTTGTGTGCCGTCCCTAAGGTCCCTGAGTGTTTCGGAAGAAGGGGCTCATGGACACACCTCTCGCAGTTCAGGCGCGCGGGATCACCAAGTGTTTCGGTGACGTCGTGGCACTCGACGGCGTCGATCTGGACGTGGCGCAGGGCCAGATCCACGGCCTGGTCGGACCGAACGGCGCCGGCAAGACGACGCTGCTCGGTCTCCTGCTGGGCCTGGCCGTCGCCGACAGCGGCCACCTCGAGATCCTGGGCACGCCGCTCAGGCGCGCGCTCGCCGCCCCCGACGGCGTCGCCGGCTTCGTGGACGGACCCGGCCTCTACCCCTCGCTCACCGCCCGGCAGAACCTCGCCGCGCTGGCCGCTCTGCGAGGCCACGACGCGCGGACAGCGGGGGTCGACGACGTGCTCGACCAGGTCGGGCTCACCGATGTCGCCGACGACCAGGCCCGCGGCTTCTCCCTCGGCATGCGCCAGCGGCTCGGACTCGCCGCCGCCCTGCTCACCAAGCCCCGGCTGCTGGTGCTCGACGAACCCTCCAACGGCCTCGACCCGGCCGGCAAAAAACACGTACACGGTGTCCTCACCCGGCTCGCCGCGGACGGAACCAGCGTCGTGCTCTCCAGCCACCGCATGGACGACCTCCAGGCACTGTGCTCCGAGGCCACCATCGTCGCCACCGGACGGGTCGTCTTCTCCGGCCCGCTGAGCAAGCTGGCCGCCGAGAGCCGCGAACTCGACTACCGGCTGCTCACTTCCGACCCGCAGGCCGCCCGCCGGCTGGCCCTCGACATGGCCGCAATCCGCGTCGTCGACGACACCGGGACACGCCACGACGCCGAGGCGCTCGTCGTGCGCGCGCCGGTGCCCGCCCTCGACGAACTGGTGGTGCGGCTCGTACAGGCGGGCATCGCGCTGCGCGAGCTCGCCCCCCTGGTGTCGCCGCTCGAAGCCGCGTTCCTCGCCCTCACCGAGCAGAAGGAGACCGGCCGGTGACCGCGACCCTCACCCACGACAACGTTGCCGAAACCCGTCGCGTCTCCGTTCCGCGCGCCTACCGCTTCGAACTGGTCAAGCTGGTCTCGCAATGGCGGATCCGCCTGCTGGTCCTCGCCTGCTGGATCGCGCCGGCGCTCTTCGTCGCCGCGGTGAGCCAGCAGAGCACACTCCCCTCCGACACCCTCTTCGGCCGCTGGATGCACGCCACCGGGTGGGCCGGAACGCTGGTGATGCTCGGCTTCGCGGGCACCTGGGCGCTCCCGCTGCTGACCTCGGTGGTCGCCGGCGACGTGTTCGCCTCCGAGGACCGGCTCGGCACCTGGCGCCACCTGCTCGTGGCGGTCCGCTCACCCAGGCGGATCTTCGCGGCGAAGGCATTGGCCAGCCTCACCGTCATCCTGCTGCTCGTGGCCGGACTGGCCGCATCCAGCACGGCCGGCGGGATCGTCGCGGTCGGCAACCAGCCGCTGGCAGGCCTCGACGGCCACCTGCTGAGCCCGGCGGACGCCGCCGGCAAGGTCCTGCTCGCCTGGATCTGCGTACTCGCCCCGACCCTGGCCCTCGCCGCGATCGGACTGCTCGGGTCCGTCACTTTGGGGCGCTCCCCGATGGGACTGCTGCTGCCCGCGCTCGTCGCGCTCGCGATGCAGCTCGCCCAGATGATGCCGCTGCCCGTCGCCGTACGCCTCGCCCTGCCCAGCTACGCCTTCATCGCCTGGAACGGCCTGTTCACCAGCCCCATGCAGCTCGGCCCGCTCCTGATCGGCATCGTGGTCAGCCTGCTGTGGGCCGTGACCGCGACCGCGCTGGCCTACGTGCTTTTCCTGCGGCGCGACTTCACCAACCCGACCTACGACGGCTCGGGGCGCCGCGCGGTCACCGCCGCAGGCCTGCCGCTCGCCGCTCTGGTCGCCGTGACGGTCGCGGTGCTCGCCTCGGCGAGCGGGGCCTCGGGCTCCGGGATCGAGCAGGACAAAGTGCAGCGCTCGGTTGCCACGGCGTTCGCCCACCTCTATCGCTTGCAAACCGAGCAGCTCAACCGCCCCGCCGTCACAGAAGCGCAGTTGAAGGCCACGGCGACGTGCGACAAGGGCAGCGTCAAGGTCGCCGCCGAGGGGCCGGGCAACGACTGGCGCTGCGTCGTGTCCTGGCATCTGCCCGGCATCGAGGTCGTGGGGACGGCGATCTACCAGCTCGACCTCACACCTGACGGTCGTTTCATGGCCGACGGCGACGGACCGAAGGAAGTCAACGGCTACTTCCTGGTCCGCACCCCGACCGGGGACGCACCCAACCCGCTGTGGCAGTTCGACGGCAACGTCGACCTGCTCGCCACCCCGAAGGGATAACTCCATGCAGGTAGCACGGCAGCGTCGGAGCAACGAGAAGGAACAGATCAACCTCTTTGGCAGACGCGTCGGACGCCGGAGCACTCTGGTAGCGGCGGGCATCGCTGTGGCCCTCGCCGTCACGGGCACCGCTGTTGCCTCGACAAGCCAGTTCGCCACCCAGCAGGTCGGCCAGATCACCGCCAACGGCCAGGTCATCTCGAGCGACCAGTACATCGCCCCGTACGGCAGCCGCACCGTCATCAACAACGGCAAGATCATGTCGTCCTCGGTCAGCCCGGACGGGGGCCATCTCGCGGCCTCGGTCACCGACGGCGACGCGTCGCTGGTCGTCATGGACCTCAAGACCGGACAGGTGCAGCAGCGCGTCGGCACCGCCTCGACGGACGACCTGCGCATCACGAGCGGCGCCGTCGGCCAGGAGGGCCCGACGTACTCGCCCGACGGTTCGCAGCTGTGGCTGGGCCAGAGCGACGGCTACACCAAGTTCACCGTGAATTCGGACGGAACCCTCTCCAGCCCGACGACCATCTCGATCCCGGCCGACGGCTCCAAGCACGCACTCGTGGGTGCCGCGGTGTTCTCGGCCGACGGCTCCACCGTGTACTGCGCGGTCAATGGCCAGAACCGGGTGGCCGCCATCGACGCGGCGACCGGGACCATCAAGCAGAGCTGGGCCGTTGGCAACGCACCCCGTGGCATCGCCATGGCCGGCAACAAGCTCTACGTCAGCAACGAGGGCGGGCGCCCGGCCAAGGCCGGCGACACCACGATCAACTCCTACGGCACCCAGGTCCCGGCCAACCCGCAGACCGGTGCCACCACCACCGGCACGGTCAGTGTCATCGACCTGGCGGACCCGACCGCAGCCGTCGGGAGCATCGACGTCGGTCTGCACCCGACAGCCCTGTACGCCAAGAACGGGGCGGTGTTCGTCACCAACACCGCCGACAACAACGTGTCGGTCATCGACACCCGCAAGAACAAGGTCGTGCAGACCATCGCCACCCAGCCGTGGCCGGAGGCGTCGGTGGGCTACGAGCCCAACGCGGTGACGCTCACCGACGACGGCCGTCTGCTGGTGACGCTCGGCCGCGCCAACGCCGTCGCCGTCTACCGCTACAAGTCACCGCAGGAGCCCGCCAGTTACGTCGGCCTGCTCCCGACGGACTACTTCCCCGCGGAGATCACCACCGTCGGCAAGAAGGTGATCGTCTCCAACACCCGCGGTATCGACGCCCGCCGCCCCACCAGCAAGGCCGGACACGGCACCCACGACACGACGTCGAGCCTGACGCAGTTCACGCTGCCCGACGACAGCGTCATCAGGTCCCAGACGGGCAAGGTCTTCAAACAGAACGGCTGGACGCGCGGCTCGGTCTCGCTGGCCCATGGCAAGGGCAACCAGAAGCCGGTGCCGGTCCCGGCGCGGCTCGGCGCTCCCTCGACGATCAAGCACGTCTTCATGATCGTCAAGGAGAACCGGACCTACGACCAGGTCTTCGGCGACATGCCGCAGGGCAACGGCGACCCGTCGGTGACGCAGTTCGGCGAGAACGTGACGCCGAACCAGCACGCGCTGGCTTCGCAGTTCGGGCTGTACGACAACACATACGACATCGGCACGAACTCCGCCGAGGGTCACAACTGGCTGATGCAGGCCGACGACCCGGAGTACACCGAGTCCTCGGCCGGTGAGTACACGCGCAGCTACGACACCGAGGACGACGCTCTGGGCCACCAGAAGTCCGGCTTCATCTGGACCGGTGCGCAGGCGGCCGGGAAGTCCGTCAAGGACTTCGGCGAGTTCCAGTCGTTCGAGAGCAAGCCGGCCGGTGCGTCCTGGCAGAACCTGTACTGCGACACCAAGAACATGGAGGCGACCGGGCAGGACACCGCCTACCCCATTCAAACGGGCTCGGCGATCCCGTCGCTCAACAAGGTGTCGGTGCCCGGCTTCCCGCTGTTCGACACCAGCGTCCCGGACGTCTACAAGGAGCAGATCTGGAAGCAGGACTTCGAGAAGAACGGTCCGGCGAACCTGAACATGTTCTGGCTCTCCAACGACCACACCGGTGGCCCGGCGAACGCGGCCGCCCAGGTCGCGGACAACGACCTCGCGGTCGGCCGGATGGTCGATGAGATCTCGCACAGCAAGTACTGGAAGGACTCGGCGATCTTCGTCGTCGAGGACGACTCCCAGGCCGGCCTCGACCACGTCGACGGCCACCGTGCCCCGATCCAGATCATCAGCCCCTGGGCCCAGCACGCCGCCGTCGACAGCCACTACTACTCGCAGATCACGATGATCCGGACCATCGAGCAGATCCTCGGGATCCACCCGATGAACCAGAAGGACAGCGCGGCCACCCCGATGCGCGGGGCGTTCACCCGGCAGCCCGACTTCACGCCGTTCAAGGCGCTGCCCAACCGGACCTCGCTGACCGACGGCCTGAAGACCCCGCCCGCCTGCGGCGTGGACACCCCGGCACCGCAGGACCCCAGCGCGGCGCCCGTGCCCTCGGCCAAGGTGCCGGCCAACAAGCGGGCACTCGCGGCGACGTGGGAGGAGTGGAAGACGCACCAGCGGCTGACCGGGCCGGGCGCCATTCCCGACTTCGCGAACCCCGCACAGATGAACCACTTCACCTGGTACCAGACCCACGGATGGACCAAGCCCTACCCCGGTGAGGACAAGATCTTCGCGCCCAAGGACGTCCCGGGCGCCTACATCCCCTCCTCGGAGTCCGACGGCTGACGCAGACTCACCGCGTCAAGGGGCCCCCGGCCGGCGTCACCGCCGTCTGGGGGCTCCTTCTGTCTCCCGCGCGGCACATAGAGGATGTGGACTCGAACCACCGACGTCCGCTCAAGCACAGGACCGCCCACCAGACAGAAAACACCCCGCGCGGAACGCGAGCCGCCTCTCCTGCCGCGGCCAGGAGAGCGCCGTGACAGATGCCGGATCCGGACGACGACCCGCAGGCAACCCCAACGGCCGCTCGCCCAGGCCGCGTCGGTACGAGCCGTGCACACCTCCCGCCCCCACCCGGCAGCCCGGGCACAGGCCCGGCCCACCGGGGCGCGGCGCCGGCCGCGCTGAGGCCGCAACAGCAGGGAGGCAACAGGACATTGCGCCTCCGCCGCCCGGTTCCAGGGCGCTGAAACCATCGTGAAACCGCGCTGAATGCGCCCTGCCGCAACCTCCTCGGCATGACGACAACGACCTCGCACTCACTCGCCATCGCGGCCAAGGGGCTGCGCAAGGCCTACGGCGACAAGACGGTCCTCGACGGCATCGACCTGGCGGTGCCGGTCGGCACGGTCTTCTCCCTGCTCGGCCCGAACGGCGCCGGCAAGACCACCGCCGTGAAGATCCTCTCCACCCTCATCACCGCCGACGCCGGCGAGCTGCGGGTCGGCGGTCACGACCTCGCCGCCGACCCGCAGGCCGTACGGGCCGCGATCGGCGTCACCGGACAGTTCTCCGCCGTCGACGGCCTGATCACCGGCGAGGAGAACATGCTCCTCATGGCGGACCTGCACCACCTGTCCAAGCAGGAGGGGCGCCGCGCCGCCGCCGAACTGCTGGAGCGCTTCGACCTCACCGAGGCCGCGAAGAAGCCCGCCTCCACCTACTCCGGCGGCATGAAGCGCCGCCTCGACCTCGCCATGACGCTGGTCGGCGACCCGCGGATCATCTTCCTCGACGAGCCGACCACCGGCCTCGACCCGCGCAGCCGCCACAACATGTGGCAGATCATCCGCGAGCTGGTCTCCGACGGCGTCACCGTCTTCCTCACCACCCAGTACCTGGACGAGGCCGACGAACTCGCCGACCGCATCGCGGTGTTGAACGACGGCAAGATCGCCGCCGAAGGCAGTGCCGACGAGCTGAAGCGGCTCGTCCCCGGCGGCCACGTCCGGCTCCGCTTCACCGACCCCGCCGCCTACCAGTCCGCCGCCGTCGCCCTGCGCGAGGTCACCCGCGACGACGAGGCACTGGCGCTGCAGATCCCCAGCGGCGGCAGCCAGCGCGAACTGCGCGCCATCCTCGACTGGCTCGACTCCACCGGCATCGAGGCCAACGAGCTGACCGTGCACACCCCCGACCTCGACGACGTGTTCTTCGCCCTGACCGGCCCCACCACCGTCCCCACCCAGCCCAACCAGCCGAACCAGCCCAAGGAGAACGTCCGATGAGCGCCCTCTCCCTCGCCGTCCGCGACTCGAACACGATGCTGCGCCGCAACCTCCTGCACGCGCGCCGCTACCCGTCCCTCACCCTGAACCTGCTGCTCACCCCGATCATGCTGCTGCTGCTCTTCGTCTACATCTTCGGCGACGTGATGAGCACGGGCATCGGCGGCGCCGACCGCTCCGACTACATCGCCTATATCGTCCCGGGCATCCTGATGATGACCATCGGCGGCACCGTCATCGGGACCGCGGTGTCCGTCGCCACCGACATGAACGAGGGCATCATCGCCCGCTTCCGCACGATGGCGATCCACCGCGGGTCCGTGCTCGTCGGGCACGTCGTCGGCAGCGTGCTGCAGTGCATCGCCAGCGTGGTCCTCGTCGGCGCCGTCGCAGTCGCCATCGGCTTCCGGTCCACCAACGCAACCGCCCTGGAATGGCTGGCGGCGTTCGGCCTGCTCGCGCTGTTCGCCCTGGCACTCACCTGGATCGCCGTCGGGATGGGCATGGCCAGCCCGAACGCCGAGGCGGCCAGCAACAGCGCGCAGCCGCTGATCCTCCTCCCGCTCATCTCCAGCGCCTTCATCCCGGCCGACACGATGCCGGGCTGGTTCCAGCCGATCGCCGAGTACCAGCCGTTCACCCCGGCCATCGAGACCCTGCGCGGCCTGCTGCTCGGCACCGGGATCGGCAACAACTGGTGGATCGCGATCGCCTGGTGCGTCGGCCTGACCGTGCTCGGTTACCGCTGGTCGACGGCGTCCTTCAACCGCGACCCGAAGTAGCGGCCATGACAGCGCGGGCCGCCTCCCGCAACTCGTCCCGCTCCAGGGCGGCGTACCCCGACACCGCGTCGGCGTACGCCGCCCTGTCGGCGACTTCCGCCGCCTTCCGGGCGCGGTCCGCCGACATCGTCGGCTGGAACTCGCGCATCACCCCCAGCCGTTCGGCCAGCGCGATCATCCGTACGGCATCGGTGTCGCCGGACGCGAGCCCCGTCATACCGAGGGCGTGCAACACCGTGCCGAACAAGGGGAGTTCGGAGGGCGAGCCGACCGGATCGCACAGCAGCGTCCGCAGCCGCTGCCGCAGCCGGTCGACCACCTCCGCGACCAGCCCGAGCCGGCCGGCATGCGCGTGCGCCGTCACCGCCACCGACTGGATCAGGAACGCCCACGGGTCGAGCCGGGCGTCGCCGCCGCGCAGCGAGCCGGCCGCGAGCATCCGCTCCACAGCACCGCGCCACAGGCCGAGCCCGACCTCCGTCAGCCCGCGGGCGAGCGCGATCTCGGCGCGCCCGCCGAGGTCGGGCCGGTAGAAGTCGTCCTCCTGCGGGGTGTTGTCGCTCTCCGCCTGCCGCAACCAGTCCTCGGCCTCGTCGGTCTCGCCGCGCTGCAGACAGGCGAGAACCAGGAGCGAGCGGATGCTGATGTAGTCGTGCCCGTCCCCGAGCCGCGGCAGCACCTTGAGCGCCGCCTGGAGATGCTCGTACGCCTCCTCGCCCCGCCCCGTGCGCAGGCACAGCTCGCTCAGCCGGGAATGCACCATCAGCTGCACGGACGGGTTGTCGACCGCCGCCAGTCCGGCGACCGCCCGGCGGGCCGAGACGAGCGCGCGGTCGATGTCGTGCTCGAACTCCCAGACGTAGCAGGCGACGCACTCGGCGATGCCGGAGAGCAACGGCTGCGCGCTGCCGCCCTCGCCCTCGCCCTCGCAGAGCCTCCGCAGCACGTCGTAGCCGGGAGGCCGTATCTCGGGGATCGCGCTCAGCACGATCGCGGTGGCGCGCATCAGTGTGTCCGGCGGGGCCGGAGGCAGCCGCCGCAGGGTGACGAGCTGGCGTACGGCGCGCGGGCCGGGGCCCATGAACACGGTCGCCGTGCCCAACACCGCGGCGGTGCGGGCGACTTCGACGTACTCGGGCCCAGGGTGGTAGTGCGACAGCGGCGGGCCGGTGTCCGCGGTGATGGCGGCGAGGCGGGGAAAGTTGGTGCCGGTGGACCACAGACTGGCGAGGACGGCGGTGACGGCGGCGGTGGCGGGGTTGTCCGTACGGGCCAGGGCGTGCCGCAGCGCCAGCACGAGGTTGTCCTGCTCGGCCTTGATCCGCTCCCAGGCGGCCTGCGCATCCGAGCCGAAGAGCGCGTCGTGGTAGGCGACCCCGAAGTCCCGCGCCCAGGCGAGGAGCCGGCCCACGGCCTCCTCGTCCCCGCCCGTCTCCGCACGCCGGGCCGCGCTGAACTCCCGTACGGTCTCCAGCATCCGAAACCGCACCCCGGCCGGGGTCTCGGCGACGGTGAGCAGCGACTGACCGGCCAACTGCTCGAGAAGCAACAGCGCATCCTCGCCGAGGACCCGCTCCGCCGCTTCACCGCCAAACCCCCCGGGGAACACGGACAGCGTGCGCAGCGCCGCCCGGGCGTCTTCCGCGAGCAGGTTCCAGCTCCACTCCACGACCGCGTGCAGCGTGCGGTGACGCTCCGGCACACCCCGCACCCCGCCGCGCAGCAGCGCGAACCGGTCACTGAGGCGGCGGCCGATCTCCGGCACCGACAGCACCCGCACCCGCGCCGCGGCCAGCTCCACGGCGAGCGGCAGCCCGTCGAGGTGACGGCACAGCCCGGCCACCGCGTCCGGCGGCAGCTCCACGCCGGGCCGCGCCGCCCGGGCCCGCTGCGTGAACAGCTCGACGGAGACGCCGAGACCCAGCTCCGGCAGCGCGTACACCGCCTCCGACGTCAGGCCCAGCGGAGCCCGGCTGGTGGCCAGCACCCGCAGGTCCTTCGAGGACGAGACCAGCGCCTGTACGAGGCCGGCGGCACCGGCGATGACCTGCTCGCAGTTGTCGAGGACCAGCAGCGCGGACCCGGAGCCGAGCACACCGAGGATGCCGGACACCGGGTCGTGACCGCGCACAGCGCCGGGCCGCCCCTCGCCCGCGCCGAGCGCGGAGGCCACCTCCGCGGCCACGTCCTCGTCCGCCGTGACACCGGCGAGCGGCACGAAATACACCACGCGCTGCTCGGCCCGGCGGCTGACGGCGTGCGCGAGCCGGGTCTTGCCGAGGCCGCCGGGGCCGACGACGGTGACGGCGCGGGAGGCGCACAGCAGCCGCTCCACCGCCGCGACGTCCTCGTCCCGGCCCAGCAGCGGGTTCGGCTCGTGCGGCACACCGTGCCGGACCACGGGCGACTCGCCGCGCAGCAGCTCCTGCTGTACGGCCTTGAGCCCGGCGCCCGGATCCGTGCCGAGCGTCTCGCGCAGCTCACGCCGGTACGCCTCGTACCGCATCAGCGCGGCGGACGGGCCCGCCGTCGCCGCCTCGCCGCGCAGCAGCTCGGCGAGCACTTCCTCGTCCCGCGGATGCTCCGCGGCGGCCACGGCCAGCGGCCCGGCCGCCTCCGCATGCCGCCCCAGCCGGGCGAGCGCGAGCGCCCGCGCGCGTACGAGCGCGTCGCGGACCGGGGCGCGCTCGGCGCGCAACGCGGCCACGGGGTCGTCGGCGCTGCCGGCCCCGTCAGGAGTGCCCTCCCACAGCGCGAGCCCGGCCTCGGCCGCGGCCAGCGATCCCGCGTGGTCCCCGGCCCTGGCCCGGTCCGCGCCGGCGGCGGCGTGCAGCAGCAGGGCGGAGCTGTCGACCTGGTCGTCGGCGAGCGCGAGCCGGTATCCGGCCGGGGTGCTCGCGAGGACGCCGGCGCCCAGCTGCGCCCGCGCCCTGGACACGAGGACCTGCACCGCCTTTCCGGGCCGCTCCGGCAGCTCGTCCGGCCACAGCCCGGCCACCAGCCGCTCGGTGCTGCATCCCGAGCGCAAGTCGCCCGCCAGCAGCGCGAGGAGACCGCGGAGCCGGGGCGCGGTGACCTCCTGCCCGCGATAGGCGACACGTGGCAGCAGGGTCAGGTCGGTGGTCACCCGTGCAGATTAGCCAAGGCCCCGGCCGCCGGAACTCCCGCCGCAGGCCGAACTCCCGCCGCCCGGGCGGCCCCGCCCCACGCACGCCCGCCGCCGGGGCGGCTGCCGCAGCCGCGCCGACCGTTCCTGCACCCCGCACCGACCGTTCCCGCCCCCGTGCGCCGACCGCTCCTGCTCCTGCGGGCCAGCCGATCCCGCCGCCGTGCCCGCATCCCGTGCCGCCGCGCGTCGGCCAACTCCGCGGGTAGGAGCACGTATGCGGTCCGGTGGGGCACTCGCTACGGGGAGGAAGGGAAAGCTCCGTGGCGAAGGCGTGATCGTCCACCTGCCATGCTCACCGTCTACCGTGCAGGAGCTCGCAGGCCCGACTCTTGCGGAGACTGGCAGCAGGTCGGCGTCCTGGTGGGCCTGACCGTGGCCGGAGCCGCGCTCGCCCTCACCGTCTGCAGTCTCGTGGACCGGTGACGGGTCCTCACCGTCCAGTGCCGGACCGTGCGGTCGCGGCGGCCGGCCGTCCTGCTCAGCCTTCGCGCCAGCCGAGTTTGATGAGCAGACTCTTCGCCTCTTCCGCGACCTCCGTCTCGGCGACCACGTCGTAGCGGGCGGCGACGATCTGGCTGCGGGAGGCAAAGTCGCGGCGGCCTCCGGTGAACGCGTGGCCGGCGAAGCCGAAGAGCGCACCGAAGATCGCGCCGTAGAACAGGCCGCTGATCATCAGCACCAGGACGTGGTGGTTGCCCGCGGCGAACAGCGACAGGAGCAGGCCGATGAGCAGGCCGAACCAGGCTCCCGAGCCCGCGCCGGCCAGGGCCGCCCGGCCGCGGGTGAGCCGGCCGAGGACCGTCTCGACCATCCGCAGGTCGGAGCCGATGATCGCGGTGCGCTCCACCGGGAACTTGCTGTCGGAGAGGAAGTCGACCGCGCGCTGGGCGCCCTCGTAGGTCGGGTACGAGCCGACCACCGGCCGGTCGAGCGGCGCCGTGGGCGGATGCTGGGTCATCGCAGGGCTCCCTTTCTCGCCGTCCCCGTCCAACAGGCTGCTGGGAGACGGTGGCCCCCGCAAGGCGGGGCATGCCGGCCGGGTGCACGTGCTGCCACGAGCGGCCGGACGCCTCAATGGCCTCTTGGTGCGCGCGGGGGGTGTCGGTGCCCACTGCGCGGGAGGGGGCCGGTGGGGTAGCGGAGGGGAGGGTGTCCCGTCGCCGTCCCCTCGGCGCAGGGGTCGATGGCCTTATGGACGCCCGCATGCCAGTCCGGGAGCGTACGGCTGTCCGGCGGAGGAATCATCCGCGGCCACCAGCCCTTGGCGCGCCTCGCCGTTCCGCTGCGCGCCTGCGGGAGCAGGAGGTCTGGGCCGGGCGGAAGGTGGTCGCATCTCCGTACGGGCGAACGCACGGAGTGAGGGTGAGCTGCCACCCATACGGGCCGCAGGACTCGTGGGGCGGGAGGGGCAGTGATGCAGTGGCACAGGAATGTGCTGTTGGGAGTCCCTCAGGAGGCATCGGCGATGATTCGTCACCCACCCCGTGCTGCCCGGTTCCTTGCCCTGGCCCTGGCTGCGGGCGCCATGTCGGCCACTGGGGCCTGCTCGAACGGGAGCGGCGCAGCGACCTCTACGTCATCCAGGTCCGCTGGAGCTCTGACCCAGGCGGAGGCGGAAACCGCGTTGATCAACGCGACGAATCTGGAGGGCAATTGGACGCGGGTCAACGATGCCGCCACCTGGCGGGATTCGCTGCTCATCGGCAAAGTGGATGCTGCCCAGTTCTTCACCGACAGCAAAACGACCGCTGCTGACTGCCAGAAGCTGCTCGACGTGCTCTACAGTGACGCGCTGTTGGGCAAGCCCTCCGGGACAAGTGCGGTGGCAGGCTTCTCGGGTGGCAGTGACGGCGCCCGAATGCTCTATCAGGTCGCCGGCTATGACCGTGGGCAACTGGACTCATCGCTGGCTTGGCTCAAGACGCTGCCGGTGAAGTGTGACCAGTTCACCGTCACGGGCAAGGACGGAAGCACCCGCACTGCCCAGGTCATCGAGACCTCGCTGCCGAAGGCCGGCGACTCTCGCCAGGGGTTGCGCCTGACGCTTCAGGGCCCGGTGGGTAACAACCCCGCCACGCTGACGCTTGATCTTGCCGCCGTCCGTGTCGGCACCAACGCGATCGCGGTGACGAACGGAGGGCTTCGCGGCACCGAGGCCGACTCTACCCAGCAGGCTGTCACTCTCGGTACGCAGCGGCTCAAGGATGTGCTCGCCGGCAAGACACCTGCTGAACAGCCCCCAGGACAGCAGGAGTCAACTTGACCCGGCCCTAATGGACCGGGTTTGGAGGTGGCGCCCAACTGGCTGCTGGGTGGGCTCCTCCGTCCAGACACCCTTATGGGGTGGCAGGGACGCGTGACTCGCGCCCCGCAGTTCCGGCAGGTGAAGAGGGCCTGGCCTGCCCGGTTCTTCTTGTCGGTGTGGCCGCACTGGCAGCACTGCTGCGAGGTGTAGGCGGGATCGACGAACACCACGGGCACGCCGGCCCTGCGGGCCTTGTAGACGATGAAGTCTGCGAGCTGGGCGAAGGCCCAGGAGTGGAATGCGACCCGTTGGGGCTTGCGGAGCCGTACTCTCTGCCGGATTCCATGGAGTTCTTCCCGCCTGCCTCAGGCAGCCCGCCCACCCGACCCGATCAAGCCCCGCCGCTGAGAAGGCTCACACCCGGCGGGACCGACGCCCGCAGTCCCCTCACCAAGGCGCGCACGACAGCGGAACCGGCCAGTTCGGAAGTGGTGACATAGCCGACCTGGCGGGTCGGGCGCTCGGGGCCGAGATCAGTGATCCCGACCGAGTCCGGTGCCCCGACCAAGGACAGCGCCGGCATGATCGCCATTCCGTGGCCTCCGCTCACCAAGGAGAGCACCGCTCCGTCGTCCTCGGCCTCGACGGTTGCCTTCGGGATCCAGTCCTGCGCAGCCCACCAGCCGCGGGTGTACGAGCCACAGTTCTCGGCCCAGTCGACCAGCGGCAGTGAGCGCGGGGCGGCGTGACCCGTCGCGTGCACCAGCGCATACGGCTCTTCAAGGAGCCCGCTTGCGACCAGACCGGGCGGAAGCAGCACGGAGCCGCCCAGTGTGGCGATGGCTATGTCGGCCTTCCCATCGGCCACTTCGCCCGCGGTGCCGCGCCCCACCTCGCGTACGATCCGCACCCGCGGCTCGATCCCGGGGTGCCGGGCGCGCAGCCGCTGCAGGACGGCCGGCAGCAGATGGAGAGCCGCGCTGCGGAAAGCCGCGATCCGCAGCGGCCCCTGCGCAGCATCGGGCAGGGCCGCGCCGCGCGCCTCGGCGGTCAGGACGTCCAGCAGGCGCAGGACGCGGCGGGCGTACGCGACGGCCTGCTCTCCGGCAGGGGTGGGGCGGGCGCCGGTGCGGCCGCGTTCGAAGAGAACGGCACCGATCTTGCGCTCGCTGCCGCGAACCGAGTGGGAGACGGCCGACTGGGTCAGACCGAGTGTGCCGGCGGCGGCCGAGAAGCCGCCCCTGTCCGCGACCGCCACCAGGACGCGCAGTTCCTGGGGGGCGAGATCGGAGTCGGTCGTGCGGGCCACGGGGCGCTCACCTCAACGTATGAGAACTGCTCATGGAACGGTGTGTCGCATGAGCCCAACCGGCTGCCCAGGGGGCGCATTCCCGCCCTACGGTCCGGGCATGAACGAGACCGCGCTCACCGTGCACCAGACCGCCCGCCCCCACGGCTTTCCCACCGCCGGGCACTTCGCCTTCGTCGAGTCCGCACTTCCCGGCCCCGCAGCCGGCAGCGCGCTCGTGGAAAACCTCTACTGGTCCGTCGACCCCTACCACCGCGAGATGATGGACGACGTGCCCGGCGGCTTCACGCTCGGCGCACCGCTGGAGGGCCGTACCATCGGGCGGGTCATCGCCTCGCGCACGCCTCGGCTGACCGAGGGCGAGATCGTGTTCCACCGGCAGGGCTGGCGTACGCACGCGGTGGTCACGCCCGAGGAGATCCGGCAGCTGCCCCGCTTCGACGAGGTGCCCCTGACCGCGTACTTGAGCACCCTCGGCGGCACCGGCCTGACCGCCTATGTGGGCCTGACCCGGATCGCCCGGCTCCAGCAGGGGGAGGACCTGTTCGTGTCGGCCGCCGCGGGCGGGGTCGGCACGGCGACCGGGCGGTTCGCCAGACTGCTGGGCGCCGGACGGCTCGTGGGCAGCGCGGGCTCGGCGGCGAAGGCCGCCCACCTCACGCGGGAGGTGGGCTATGACACCGTCTTCGACTACCACGACGGGCCCGCCGCCGACCTGCTCGGCAAGGCCGCGCCGGGCGGCATCGACGTGTTCGTCGACAACGTCGGCGGCGCCCAGCTGGCCGCCGCGGTGGGAGCGCTGCGCGAGTTCGGGCGCATCGTCCGCGTCGGCACGATCAGCCAGTACAACACCCCCGACGCGCCGCCACCGCGCTTCAACTACGCGGACATCGTGGAGAAGAGCCTGCGCATGGAGGGCTTCCTGGTCAGCAACTACCGCGACATGCAAGAAGAGTTGTACGAGTTCGCGGTGCCGCATCTGCAGAGCGGCCGGCTCGCTCTGGACGAGACGGTGGTTGACGGCTTCGAACACATCGTGGACGCATTCCTGGGAATGCTGCACGGCAAGAACACCGGAAAGATCATCGTTCGAGACCGCACACAAGTCCGTCCATAAACATCCCCGCGCAGGAAACGACCTTGCCGAGGTGGCTGGTACCGGTCCCGGCTGCCGGGTCCTTGAGGTGGGGGCGGGCACCGGCAAGGCGACCTTGCCGCTCGCCGAGCGCGGTTGCCGGATCACCGCCGTCGAGCTGGGCGCGACATGGCCGCCGTCGCCCGCGTCAACTGGCCGGGTTCGGGGCGGTGGAGGTCGTGACGGCGGACTTCGAGACCTGGCCGCTGCCAAAGGAGCCGTTCGACGCACGGATCCGTCCTGGTCGGCGAGCCGGTGGACGACGCTGGTCACCGCATCGAGATGCGGCGTGTGGGTAAGAAGGCCGCGGGTCGGCTGCTGGACGGACGGGTGTGGGACGAGTTCCCGCGTCCACGTGCCGAGGCTGGTGCTGTCGGCGCCTGACCAGGGAGAGCTGCTGGGAAGGTTTCCGGACGGGGTTCTGCTCGGCGGGGACAGCAAGAGGTTCTCACCGCAGCTCTTCGCCGCGGCCGGGGCGCGCGAACCGCGGCGCGGGACGTGAGCGCCGCGGTCCACGGCTTCATGGAAGGAACTTCACCTCTGGGAAGGCCGCGCTCGGGCCGTCGAGCAGATGCCCTCGGCGGTGCCGCAGGTGCAGGTCGAAGAAGGCGAGCGGGTAGGCCTGTTGGATCCGTACCGACCGGGCCGGGTCGAGGGTGCCGATCCAGTCCTGGATCTGCTGGTCGGTCATGCCGAGGATCTTGCCTGCCTGCGGGATGAGCGTCGCGTTGTCGCCGTATGAGTTGTGGATGGCCCCGTCGGCCTGGATGTCCAGCCGCCAGCCGCGAAGGTGCGTCCAGAACTCGGCGACGTCCGGCATGGCGGCCCGGGTGAACACGGCGGTCATCATCATGAACGGCCGGTCCAGGTCGGCGGTGATGGTCGGCTGCATCGGGCCGTCGAGGCTGAGCCCGGCACGGACACGCTGGTCGGCGAGCATGGTGAGCGCGGTGGCGGTGCCGCCCTTCGACCAGCCGAACGCGCCGATGCACTTCGGGTCGAGGGCGCCGAGAAGGCCCTGGGGCAGCGGCTTGCCGTCGACGTCGGGGTTGCGCCCGGCGGCGAGCCCCTCCACACAGTCGAGCAGGAACCGGAGGTCCGCGGCGAAGTCCCTCGGGTACATCGGGACGTCGGCCGGAGTGACCACCCGGCCGTCGGGGAACTCGGTGAACGTGTCGTAGGTGTGGTCGACGGTGACCACGGCGTAGCCGTGGCTGGCGAGTTCCTGGACCATGATGGTGTGGTCGCCGCGGTGGCTGCCCGAGCCGTGCGCGTACACGATGACGGGCAGGCGACGGCCCGTATGGTGCACGGGTACGCCCACGTGTGCGGCGGTGAGCGGGCCGAGGGCGGGGTCGAGGGGGAAGCCGGCGTCCGCCAGGAACGCCCGCAACGCGCCCTCGGTCATCCAGGGGGCGCGCGGCAGGTCCTCCGCCCTGCGGGCGGGGTACCAGACGCTGGCCATCAACTCGCGGTGATGCCCCGGGCCGGCCACGGGATCCGGGCGTGAGGTGTCGATGAGGTGGAGCGGCACCGTGCCCACCGGGTGCGGTCCGGTGGGCGGAGGCAGTGTGAGTTGCACCGGGCTGGAGGCGGTCGGAGCCGCCCACGCGCGGGATGCGACGCCGAGCGGCACGGCAGTCCCGAGCCCAGCGATCAGCGCTGCCCCGAGCATGCGACGGCGCGTCATTGGTTTTCGGCTGCTGGACGCCGTGACGGTCATGAATCCTCCTGAGTCTGGGTTTCTTGGACGGAACCGGGCTCGCAGCCCGTGGCGCTGGGTGTGGCGTGGCATCGTCATGGCTTCGCGCTGCTGCAGGTGCGGCTGGTTACGTTTGGCGGCCGGCAGGCGCGGCGGGCGACCGCATGTCGGTGTGCTTGCGTCGGGTGTGTCACGCGTCGGCGATGACCACAGTGCGGGGCGGGCCCTGCCGGTCCGGGCCGTTCGCGGTGGCGGGCGGTGACATGAACCATCCGCCAAAAGCCGGCCCGGCATGGCGCCCGGCTGGGCAGGGAGGGCCAGGGTGGCCCGCGGTCGCAGGGGTGACCGCAGGGCGCGCCACCGGCGCGGGCCGCGTCGAAAGACCTGGAAGACCTCACACAAGACCCGGCTGCCAGGAGACCCGACAGAAGCCCTGGCCCGATCCGGGCCGCCGACCGGGCACCGGATCCCGCTATGCCGCGCTCGGTGGGGTTACCTGGGCGCGGCGCCGGCGCGCGCGCAGGAGAGAGACCGCGCTGCTGAGCAAAACCACGAGCAGGGCGCCCACGCCCGCGGGGGAAAGCGGATAGAGCAGCGACGCCGTCATCTGCAGCGCGATGGGAAGCAGGGCCACCGCCAGGCCCGCGGCAAGCAACCGGTCACGCCTGCTGAAGAGCAGAGCGACCGCGAAGGCCCCGGCCCAGAGCGTATGGGTGATCAGCGGGCCCCCCGTCAGGGGGTAGTAGACGCTGACGAGCAGCGCCCCCCACAGCGCGACGGCCAGCGCGGTGGTGCCCGCGATCGCGGCGCGCTGTGGCTGGGAGGGGCCGAGCAGGTCCCTGGGTGCGGCGAGGACGACGGCGCCGGTGAGCAACGGCACGGTCAGGTTCAGCGCAGCGCCCGCGTAGGTGCTGGCGAAGAGGTGGGAGAGCAGGAGCAGGGGGAGGTCGGCCAGCCGCAGCAACGTCGCCGGCACGACCAGTGCCCGGGCCGCACTCCAGCGCCCGGTCCAGACGGCCGCGAGTGCCGCCAGCCAGAGCAGCGGCATGAGGCCCTGGTTGGCCAGGAGGAGCACGCCCGGGAGTGAGGACGAGCGCGGGGTCCGGATGCCGGGGGCGAAGAACCACAACAGGTTCGCCCCGCTGCCGCCCGTCGCGACGGCGACCGTCAGCGGTGCCGCATGCGCCAGGACCTGACCGGCAGTCCGGTCGGAGCCAAGTCCGGTGCGCCGCCGCAGGCCGTGCCCGGCGACGTCGAGCGCCTCTCGCAGCCGGCCGAGGGGGCCGGCGTCCTTCGTGGCCTCGGCGTAGATCGCGCTCAACTCGGCTTCGTGCTCGGCACGGTAGGCGGCCGGGTGGAAGCGCAGAGCCCAGCGGAGGGGGCGCGGCGGGTGCTGCTCCGTCATGCCAGGGCACCTTTCGGGCGGATGGCGGGGACGTTGCGGGCGGCCATCCGGCGCTCCGCCTCGGCGACGACGGCGCGCAGCCGCTCCATCTCGGCGGCCAGCGTGGAGCGCCCGGGCTCGGCGAGGGCATAGACCTTGCGGGCCCGGCCGTCGACGACCTCCTCGCGCTCGACCCGGATCAGGCCCTGCTGGAGCAGCCGGTCCAGCGCGCCGTACAGGGTGCCGGTGCGCATCCGCACGCGGCCCTGGGAGATCGCGTCGATCTCCTGGATCAGTCCGTAACCATGCCTGGGCTCGTCGGCCAGGGCGGTGAGCAGGAGCAGCGTCGGCTCCTGAAGCGGTCGGTCACTCATGCCGCCTATATATATCGGTGACCGACATATATTGTCGAGTGGTGCATCCACTCTGCAGCTCGTAAAGCCCGATCTGCTGCCTTGGGGGTGCTCCTCCGCTGTCGGGTTTGTGATCTGGAGGGCCGCCCTTTTCAGGCTGTAGCCGACAGCACGCGGTTTCGCCCGGCCCGGCCGGTAACCCGGCTGGAGCGGGAGAGCCTGATCCAGACCACGGCGTCCGGGGAGATCGGCACGGTTTGGCGCTCCCGGCTGCCCTTGCCGACCACCGTGATGGTCGGCCGGCCGAAGCCCACATCGCCACAGGCCATGCCAAGTAGTTCACTGGCGCGCACCCCGCTGGAGATGTAGGTGGCCAGGGCCGCGGGGTCGCGGTGGCAGCGCATCGCCGTGAACAGGTCGGTGACCCGCCGGGAGCGAACAGCGCCCCGTTCCCCGGCATTTGAGCTGCCGGGGAACGGGGCGCTTCCGTGCGCCGGCCGCGTCTGATCGTTCGGATATGACCCTGTAGTCCCAGCCCTGGCACCGGGGAACAAGCAACCTGCCGGTAGTTTTTCAGGGATTCGTGATCATGGTCGTCTTCGGTTGGCGGGGCACGGTCCTGGTCTTGTCGAAGTGTCCGTACACCATCGCTGGGGGCTCGCCGAACATGTCGGCGATCTTGCTGGATGGTCTTCTCCCGCTCGTCGTAGAGCCGTTGGGCGCCAGCCGGGCGGAGCGCCGTCTCGGCTCGCACCAATTGATCATCGTGGGCGGGCCAGGAGGATGGCGACGTCATCGTGCAGCGGTGTGGGCAGGAGTTGGCTGAAGACATGGTCACGGGTCTCGCAGAGTGTCTGGCGAGATTGTCGTAGTGCGTGGGCCAGTCGGCCCAGGCCGTGGTCCAGATCGTGGTCGTGGCTTTCGATGAGCCCATCGGTGTACAGGGCGAGAAAGCTGCCCGGCGGCAGGGGGACGCGTTCGGACTCGAAGGCATCACTGACAGGGGCGCCCAGAGGGGGACCACAGGTCCCGTCGAGGAACCGCACGGCGCCGTGGGATTCGACGAGGAGTGGCGGAGGATGGCCGGCCCGGGTGATCAGGCAGCTGGCGGTGGCGGGGTCGTAGACCGCGTAGGCGCAGGTGGCCAGCTCACAGTCGCCGAAGTCGGCGACAGTGGCGTCCAGCTGCTGCAGCAGGTCGATGGGGGGCATGCTCTGGGAGGCCAGGGCGCGGGCCATGGTCTGCAGCTGTCCCATGAACGCCGCGGCACGGATGCTGTGTCCCATGACGTCTCCGATGATCAGGCCGGTCTTGTTGCCAGGGAGGGTGAGGACGTCGAGCCAGTCGCCCCCCACTTCGTTGTCGCTGCTGGCCGGGAGGTAGCCACTGGCGAGTTCGAGTCCGGGCACGGTGGGCAGTGGCTTGAGGAGGCTGCGCTGCAGGGTGAGGGCCGCTTCGCGGCGGCTGGCGTACAGGCGGGCGTTGTCGATGTTCAGCGCGGCCCGGGCGACCAGTTCATTGATCAGCACCGTGTCCTGTTCGTCGAATGGTTCGCTGCGGGTACGGGTGGCGATGACCAAGCCGAGCACTTTGCCCCGGGCATCGAGCGGGATCAGGCGGGCCGTTCCTGGCGCGCTGCAGGCAAAGAGGCCGGCCATGGGGTCGGCGGGCCCGGTGTTCATTGTGGGTAGCGGCAGGGGCACGGTGCGGGGGCGGGCCTCGGTAAGAACGGTTGTGTACACCGATCCGGGCGGGATGCGGCAGGTCATCTCTGGTGCAGGCCCACCGGCGGCCCGTGCCGGCCCGGGCCCCGCCACGGCCAGGCGATGCAGCAGCCCCTGGGCGGAGACGCACACGTCGTCGGGGGCGAGGACGCCTTCCCACACGAGCACCTCGGCGGTGTCGGCGAGCTGCGGCACCAGTATCTGGGCCAGCCCTCGGGCCGCCTGCCGCAGGTCCAAGGTGGTGCCGATGCGCTCGCCGGCCTCGGCCAGCAGCGCGAACCGCTGGCGGGCCCGCTCGGCCCTCAGATGGTCGGCCTGGTTCTCGGTGATGTCGATGACTGAGGCAATCACGCCGAGCCGCTCACCGTCGCCGTCGGTCAGCGGGGCGTAGGAGCATGACCAGACGCGGTCCTGGTCGGGGGCCGCGGCGGTGCGGCCGGTGCGGAGATCAATCACGGCCCGGCCGGTTTGGAGTACGCGCCGCATCGACGCTTCCACCGCCGCGTGATCAATGCCGGGAACCACGTCATGGATGCGCTTACCGACATGGTCGGCCGCGGGCAGGCCGTTCATGTCGGCGAGTGCGCCGTTGACCCGCACGTAGCACAGCTCCTGGTCGAGGAGTGCCAGGCCGATCGGTGACTGGCCGAACAGTCCTTCCAAAGCGGCCAGCGAGTCCCGCATTCGCCGCACGGATGAGGTCTCGGCGGCGATGACCGTCATGCCGGGCCGTCCCTGAGGGTCGGCGATCGGGCAGATCCACATCTCCATGTCGACCAGATGCCCGTCCCGGTGCCGCACCGGGTACGCCCCGACCACGGTCTCACCGGCCCGAGCCCGGCGGATGAGGTCGGCTGCCAATTCATGGTTGCACTCCGGGACCAGCAGCGGGAGGCCGTCCTGGCCCAGGATCTCCTCGGGCCGCCAGCCCAGCAGTTGTTCAGCCGCCAGCGCCCACTGCCAGACACTCCCGTCGTGGTCGACGGCCCAGACCGCCATGGGAAGCAGATCCCGGAACACACTGGGATGCCCGACTGTCGGCTGACCCATGACCGGGGGGCCGCCGTCCGAGTCCGATTGTCCTGTGACGGCCATGCCAATTCCTGACGATCGCAAAGAACGCCCCACAGGCGCTGCTGACGATTGCAACATCGAATAAATAAGTCGAAATTAGGCTATAGCCTGCCATAAGGGCAAACCATGGATGTGGCATCACGGTGTGGAGACGGCCGCGGACGTCACACTGGGCGGCTGCTACTACGAGCGGTTCGCCGGCCACGCGGTGTCGGTAGCCCGGCGCGTGGTCTACCTGGTCGTAGGTGAGCACGCGGATGAACTTCCCACCGACGGGTCCGTGGCCTCGTGACCCTGACCTGCACGTGGTGAGTCTGAAACGTGCTGTGACAGCAGCCTAGGACGTGGCGGGGGCTTGTGCCGGTGACGAGGCGCTCTACGGCGCGGGCGGCCGCTGCGGACCCAAGTCTGTTCCAGCTCCTGGCCCGGCGCAGTATTTGCACGGATCGAGAACTGCACGTGCGGCAATGTCGTCCGTCACGGCCTTGGCCTGATGGCTGTGGATCTTCGGTATCGCCACGAGCGTCGCTGTGACGGCGCCGGCGACGGTGCAACGGTGGCGCGCTGCGGCAACCCGTGGATCTGTCACCCCAACGAGGAAGGCGATCGAAGGGTTCAGCCACAGCCGCACCCGAGAGTCCACCTGGCCGTCCAGTGCGACGTACCGGTTCGCTGCCAGCCAGGCACTCCGGAGCGGAGTACTACTACCGCTATCCCAACGGTGACGAGGTCTTCAACGAGACCGCGGCCTACCTGGCCCGGCTGCCGGAGAGTGCCGTCGTCACCCTGGACACGGCGGAGAACAGCAGCTGGCGCTTCTTCTCCCTCAAGGAGATCTCCTACCGGCATCGCCGCAGCCCGAAAGCTCGGACGCCTTGGGAGATCGTGCCTTCGACACCCGCTCGGTGGGCGTACCGCTCTTTGTCGGCGACGGGTGGATCCGCCGCGGCTCAAAACTGACCCACTTCGTGGTCTTCTGACCAACCTGACCTTGATCGAAGGTCAGGAGAAGAGAGTGATTTCCGTGGAGGACTGGGCAGAGATCAGCGGGCTGCACC
This sequence comes from Streptomyces sp. GbtcB7, assembly GCF_019091445.1. Classification (NCBI taxonomy): domain Bacteria; kingdom Bacillati; phylum Actinomycetota; class Actinomycetes; order Kitasatosporales; family Streptomycetaceae; genus Streptomyces; species Streptomyces sp. GbtcB7. Next base: position 3,556 of record NZ_JAGXJM010000044.1, on the reverse strand, counting down.
GGGCCGAGCAGATGCCGATCCGGGCGATCGCCCGGCAGCTGGGCATCTCAAAGAACACCGTGAAGCGGGCCCTGGCCACGGACCGGCCGCCGGTCTACTCCCGGCCCAGAGACTCTCCGGACGGCTCTTGACGTACTCGCCCCGTGATGACGCCGACTCCCGGCGCATGACCGCCGTGCACACACACGTGACCGGCAAACTCGGCGCCTCCGTCCATGGCCCGCAGGCCTGGGGCTGGCACGGCCGTACCCTCGGCCACCGCGCCGCGCACCCCGTGCACGGCGCGTGCCGGCTGCGCCTGGCATCCGTCCCTGCCGGGCGGCCGGGCGGGAAACTCTGGGAAGGCACCGAGCGGGCCGCCGCCGCGTTCCCGGCGTCCGCAAACCAGCCCTCCACGCCCTGCACAACCGGACCTGCGACGGATACGCCTACCGCGCCGAGCTGTCCGCGTTCGTCGACGAGCCGCTGCTGTCCCCGCACCCCGTCCTGCGCGACGAACTCGACCTGCCCGGCCCCTGGTTCGAGACGATCCGTACGAACCTGTCGGCGATCGCGGCCACCCCCACCGACCGCACCGCCATGCGCCAGGAGTGGATCTCGCGCGCCTTCCCCGAGTACACCGGCCACCCGGCACCCCAGATCACACAATGGGCCTGCGCGCACGGCGACTTCCACGCCGCCAACCTCACCACCAGGCCCCACGATCCTCGACTGGGACGGCTGGGGCACCGCCCCCCCAGGGCCTCGACGCCGCGACTCCCTACGCCTCCTCCCTGCTGCAACCGAACGTCGCTGCCCGCGTCCGCGCAGCCTTTCCCCTCCTGGGCAGCCCGGCCGGCCCGACCGCCGAAGCGACCGTGTGCGCCATGCCGCTGCAGACTGTGGCCTGCGGAGACAACGTCACTCTCGAAGACCAGCTTCGGGACTGGTCCGAGAAACTCCGCTGCCGCTGCACGGCTCCATAAGCCGTGCTTCGTTCGAGTGATGCTCTCGACGGCCCGGGACTGAACAAATCCCCAGCATGTGAGGTTTCTTCACCGTCATCCGGTGCCGGCGCTACGTGCGCTGCCGGCGTGAGTACTTCGGGATCATGCAGTGCGTGGCGTCAGCGGAACGCTCTGCGGTCCCTGTTTCACGCACCCGAGCACTTCTCGTGAACTGCATGCATGAGGCGCTCACGCCGGATTCGGCCGAAGTGGCGTGGATGCGGACGACGCCGCACGGACGACCACGCGCCGGGCTGGTCGACGTCGTGGATGTGTCCGGGTGACCCGTCGCCCGGCACGGGTGGCTCGCCGACCGACGGCATCTACCCGGAGCAAGGGAAAGAAGGTACTGATGCAGACAGGTCTGCCATTGGCTGCTGTGACCGAGCCAGCCCCGCACACCTCGCCATGGCCGTACGTTCCAGGCGGGCAGGCTGCGGCAGGGACCGCACGACGGGCGGCCGAGGCGGCCCGCGAAGCCGGGTTCTCTTCGGGATCCGTCCGCCGAACGGCGCCGCGAGAGCTGCGCGCGGGCCGTGGTCTCAGCGCCGCCCGCCCGACCGGAGCGTTGCTGTGATCCCGGCTCAGAGGAAGCGGACTGACAGGGACCTGCGGGCCGTGGTCGTCGGAGCGGGGTTCTCCGGGATCGGCGCCGCCGTCCGGCTTCGCGAAGCCGGGTTGAACGATGTGCTTGTTCTGGAGAAGGGCACGCAACTCGGCGGCACCTGGAGGGAGAACACCTACCCCGGCTGCGCCTGCGATGTGCCCTCGACGCTCTACAGCTACTCCTTCACCCCGGATGCCGCCTGGAGCAGGGTCTTCGCCGGACAGCGGGAAATCCTTGCCTATCTGCGGGCGACGGCCCAGCGGTACCGGCTTGATGACATGCTGCGCTGCGGTGTTCAGGTTCTGGGGGCCCGGTGGGACGGGGCGGCCGCCCGCTGGCTGCTGGAGACCAGCGACGGGCCCTACAGCGCGGCGGTACTGGTCCTGGCCACCGGCCCGTGGCACGTCCCGCGCCGCCTGGAGATCCCCGGGATCGAGGACTTCAACGGTCCCGTGTTCCATACCGCCCGGTGGGACCACAGCGTCGACTTGGCCGGGCGGCGGGTGACCGTGGTGGGGAGCGGCGCCTCCGCCGTCCAGGTCGTCCCGGCCATCGAAGCCCAGGCTGCGTCCGTGGGCCTCTTCCAGCGCACCGCCCAGTGGGTGCTGCCCAAGCCCGATCTGCTGCTACCCGCGGCGTTCAACCGGCTTCTGGACCGCGTACCCGGTACGCGCGGCGCCCTGCGCGCCGGGCAGTACGCCCTGCAGGAGGGCTTTGGCTACGCCTTCCGCCACCCTCAGGGCGCCCGCCTCCTCGAGGCAGGCGCCCGCGCACACCTGCGGCTCGCGATCCGCGACCGGCAGCTACGCCGGCAGCTGACACCGGATTACCGGTTGGGCTGCAAGCGTCTTCTGACGTCCAGCACCTTCTACCGGGCCCTGTCTCAGCCGCACGTCCGCCTGCATCCCACCGCGGTGACCGCCGTACGCGGCAACGAGGTCGTCGGCGCCGACGGCACCATCGTCCCGACCGACGTGCTCATCGAGGCCACAGGCTTCCGCGTCGGTGAGCTGCCGCTGGCCAAGAGTCTGTACGGCACGAACGGCCGGACACTCGACGAAGCATGGGGCGGTGAACCGCAGGCGTACATGGGCACCACCGTGAGCGGCTTCCCCAACCTCTTCCTGCTTCTGGGACCCAACCTGCTCGGCGGCTCCACCTCCGCGATCACGGTCCTGGAAGCCCAGCTGACGTACCTCATTGCCGCCCTGGCCCACCTCGACCAGGGCGGCCACTGTGCCCTGGACGTCCGGTCGGCCGCACAGGCCGCCCACAACACCGCCGTCCAGGACGCGCTCGCGACCACGGTCTACAACACGGGCGGCTGCACCAGCTACTACTTCACTTCCACCGGGCGGAACACCTTCGCCTGGCCATGGTCCACCGGGCGGCTCGTGCGCCGACTGAGCCGATTCGACGCCGACGCCTACACCTCCGACGCACCTGCCCGGCCCCTTCCCCTGCCCTCTCAGACAAGGCCGCAGCCTGGAGACCGTACGGGAGCCGCGAACGCAGAGCAGCCATGACATGGTGGATGATGCTTCGCTCGCTTCACCAGCCTCCGGCCGCGCGGACAGGTGCTAGCCCTCACCTACCTGCCGGCCGACGGCGAAGTGGCGGCGATCGGGCGGGCCGCAGCGGACAGTGCTCTTACGCCGAGTCTCGCGAAGGCATCCCGAGGTACGGCGGATCGCCGGCGACGTCGCCGACTGGATGCTTTCCTACGACCGCGAGCGCCGGCCAAGCGTAGGCTGACGCAACGGGTGACGGACGTCTAAGGATGTGCAGGCATGAAGTACATCAGGCTGGGCTCGACAGGCCTGAAGGTCTCGCGGGTCTGTCTCGGCATGATGAGCTACGGCGACCCCGCCCGGCGTGCGTGGTTCCTGGACGAGGAGGCGGCCGAGCCCATCGTGCGGCGGGCAGCGGAGGCCGGGGTGACGTTCTTCGACACCGCGGACAT